>CAVRZU010000218.1:0-4731 GCA_963725365.1 uncultured delta proteobacterium
CATCTCACCAAAATAAGCTTCGAAACTAATCTGCCTTATTGCGTAGGTCTTTGCATTGCCCTCTCCAAACGATTTCTCCAGTTCGGTTGCTTTCACCGCCGTCTCGGCCATGCTAACCTCATACAGGTGAACGGGTGAATCGGTAGCAACACCTTCGCCCGCTTTAGGGTTCCTTAACCTCTTAGTATCTCGAAGGGCTGAACCCTTATTACTCTTCTTACCGCAAGCAGGCTCGATACGCCGGCAATTACAAGCACCATTACAAATGCGAGCCCCAGGTTCCAATAGCCAAGCGCGGCCGTATAGCTCGGAACGTATCTTATTCCCAGGAAAATGAGCAGGGCGCTCAATCCCACCCCCATGCCATATCCCACAAATGATGCGAACAATGTCTGGAAGAGAATCATCAGGACCAGTTCGGAATTTTTGGCCCCTATTGCCTTGAGTGCCCCGAACTTATCGAGGTTTTCCAGGATGAACGTATAGAAAGTCTGGCCGGAGATGGACAAGCCGACCAGAAAGCCGATTGCGGTCATCATAAGGATGTTTACCCCGGCGCCCGTCTTGTACATATAAAAGTCGGCGATCTCTTTCTGGTATTCCAGATCGGTCATGCCCTTGTAGCCAATCTTCGAAATCTGGTCTTTTATCGCGGGGATATCGGCCTCGCTCTTGGGTTCAACCAGGACGTGGGCTATCGTGAACCGCGTGTTTGGCAAATATTGGAGCGCCCGGTTGTAAGTGGTGTATAGCGTCGGGATGCCGAAAAGCCCGCTCGTTGTAACCTGTGCGATACCTACTATCACTCCCCTGTGGTCGTTTATTTCGAAGGTCGTCCCCACCGCAGGCTTCTCCAGTTTGGCATATTCCTGGTCATTGACAACGATGAAGGCGTTTTCTCCATAGATATCTTCGATATTGCCTTCGAGCAGATTGGGTCTGCCCAGCAGAGTGGCGTCGTCGAGTCCCAGGACCGTCGCGGGCTGGTAGGCTCCGCTGTTGAGTCTTACCAGGCCGACACTCGAATAGAGGGGCACCGCATATTTAACGCCGTTCATGCTCCGAACCGCGTCCAGCACGTAATCGGGCATCGGGATGGCGTTAAGCGGATTGTTTACGGATGGGTCCATCACCCAAACCTTTGCGCCGATATTTATGACATTTGCAGATGCCTTGAACAGTATGCCGGAGAAGATGGACGTAAGCTGAACGATAAGAAAGATGGCAAAAGTAATCCCCACGATCAGCGCGGCAAATTTTGCGCGGTCGTTAATAAGGAGCTTGAGGGCGATTCTGAAGATTCCGATCATTTAACCTTGCCGTCAATCAAATGGACAAACATGGCGTTTTTGTGAACAGAGAAAACTATTCTAGTTTACTCGGTTTCCATTTGCCGTGCAAGTCATTTCGTACGAGGTGATATCGTGCGCGGATCGGGCGTCGAGGCAATATTTCTACGCGAAGACGCGAAGAAAAACACCGTAAACTGCACAGTTGCAATCGGACCACACCGGTAAGAACAAGTTCTTCTTCGCGGCTCAAGATCGACCGTGGCCCCTCCAACGAATCAATGGGCTGCGGCCGGGTTGTCAATCGCGTCTTCGCCTGAAAACCTATGAGCTTCGCGGCTTTCGCGTGAGAAACTTCAAAAGTCACCGGGGTCCGGGCCGATCTTTACGAGCATCTTTCCGAGGTTTTCGCCGCTGAAGAGGCCTATCAACGCCTTGGGAGCATTTTCAATTCCTTCGATGGTCGTTTCTTTCCACTTTATCCTGCACTCGCGAATCCATTTGCTCATATCGGAGTAGAACTGCACAAGCTTGTCCATGTGATCGAGAACGATAAAGCCCCTCAAAGTCAACCTCCTGGCGATCGCCAGGAAAAGATTAGCCGGTCCCGGCTGCCTTTGACCCGCATTATAAATGGAGATCATTCCGCAGAGCACAATTCTGCCAAATGGCTTCATATTGTCGAGCGCGGATTCCAGGTGTCTCCCGCCCACATTGTCAAAGTAAATGTCAATGCCTTCGGGACAGACTTGGGCAAGTGCGGCGGATAGATCGCCAATTTTTTTGTAATTTATGGCCGCATCAATTCCTGCATTTTCGAGCAGCCAGGCAACCTTTTCATCGGACCCCGCGCTCCCGACTACATGACAGCCTTTAATTTTTGCAATCTGGGCAACCATCGAACCCACTGCGCCCGAAGCGGCCGAAACAAATACCACATCCCCTTCCCCGGGTTGGCCGATTTCCATAAATCCCGCATATGCAGTTAAGCCGGTCATGCCGAGCGGACCAAGATAACTTTGAATTGGCGCAATAGCAGGGTCTATCCTGGTCAGTTCCGAGCCGTCTGAGGTGTAGTATTCCCTCCACCCTTTCGTGCCCAGAACATAGTCGCCCCGCTGAAACCGGTCATTTTCAGAGTCTGCAACCTGCCCAAGCACCCGCCTTCCAAAGGCTTATGCAGCTCAAAGGCAGGGACATAGCTTTTCCCGGCGTTCATCCGCCCCCTCATGTAAGGATCGACCGACATATATACGTTTCTTACCAGAATTTCCCCCTTACCGGGCGTGGAAATTTCGACCTCCCCAAACTCGAAATCATTTTCTGACAACATTGCTTCCGGACGCTTTTTCAGCCGAATTTCCCGACTTATGATTCGAGCCATAAATTGTTCTCCTCGTTCCCAAAGATTACCGCCTGCGACAAGATTAATATAATCAGGAATTGCGAAGGGATTTATGAATTTAGGGATTTAGGGATTTAAGGATTTAGGGATTAGATCCAATTCCCAATTATTTTAGTTGCTGGTCAGCTTTTTGTAGGTAAGATTGATCTGCTTGCTCTTTTCTTCTGCAAGTTGCCGGAATTCCGTGCAAAGGCCGGCAAAATTATCCGGGTGGTACTGCTTTATGGCGGAAAGGTAGGCTTTGCGGATCTGGTCCTTTGTAGCGTTTGTCGGCAGATTCAGCAGATCGGTGTTATTTGCCGGAAGGCCGCTTCGGGCCGGTTGGTCCGAAGAAGATTGCTCTTTGAGCTGGAGCAAAAGCTCTCTCGATTTCTCCTGCGCCTCGCTTGAGATTTGCACCGTGTCCCCGAGCGAATTACGGGTAGGGACTTTGAGATTTAAAAGATGTGTCGGCGCTGGTTGTATAAGCCTCGGCAATTCTGGCGACTCGAACGGGCTCCGACATCTGGCATCCTGAACCAACAAGCTCGTTAGTTAAAAATCAAGGGCCCTTACAGGGTTCCAGGCAACCCGGCCGTCTCTTTGAGAGACCCGTTGGCTTTCCGTCCCCGGCTCACGCCGAGTTTGGCTTTCTCAGGATCGGGAAGTATTTTACTAGCGCCGGCTCAATGTGTCAAGAGGCCTTTTCTCAGCCCGTTTACAAATCTTTACCTGCATTAACCAATATTAACTGGACCTTATCCAAGAGTTTTTGTATCTCTTTCATAATCAACTCCCAAAATGACAAGGAGAAACACATGAAGAGAGTATATGACCGTACTTGCTGTAGTATTGGTGGCAGCAGTGTGGATTACCGCTTCCTGGTTTTTCTTCAATTCTATCGCAGCGGGGGCGGAGGAATCGAACGCTCCTGCCGTTGCAGACCTCAACAATGGAAATCCTGCCGATAAGCATGGCGAGAACTTGAAAGGCCATGACGGGCATAAAGGTTTATGGAAAGAGCTGAATCTTACAGATGAACAAAGAAAACAAGTTCGTCCCATCGTCAAAGAAGAACGCGCGAAAATGAAGCTTTGGTCCAACGACTCAAGGCAGGACGCGACCAGCTCAACGCTCTGCGAAAGAGTGGCCCATTTGACGAGACCAAAGTGCGCTCTATCGCAAAGGGGCAGGCTGATACGCTGACAGAGCTGATTTTGCAAAGGGAACGCATGAAATCCCGTATATACGAGCTTTTAACCCCGGAGCAGCGCGCCAAAGCTGAACAATTACAAAAATCATCGAAAGCCGGGCGCGAAAAAGAAACCGAAAAGAAAGACTAACCTTTCACCCTCAAGGGGCGGTGGGAGGCGGTGGGACCGCCGGCCAGGTTCGCCACCTTCGGCGGCGAAAGAAAAATCTTAACGCAACAGCCTTGGGGTCGCAGGCCGCCCCCGTTTTTATTCCCGCTTCCCGCTTCCCGCTTCACGCTTCCCGCTTCACGCTTCACGCTTCACGCTTCACGCTCCGCTTCTCGCTTCCTCCCTCCACCGCCGGGAGGATGATAGTAAGGTTAAGCCCTCCACCGGGAGCGTTTGCCGCCGACACCTGACCTCCATGCAGCCTCACCGCACGCTCGGTAATGGCCAGCCCCAACCCTGCCCCCCCCTGCTTTCTGCACGGGCATCCTCCACCCGGTAAAAGGGACTAAAAATGTCTGCCAGCGATTTTTCCGGGACCCGGGCGCCCTCTCGAGCACTTCGATCACGGAAATTAGAAGACCCCCACGTTGTTCACATAGCAATTTGACCATTATTTCAGTGTTTTCAGCAGTGTGACGGACTGCATTGCGCAGTGCGTTTTCCACTGCGCTGCGCAGCAATTCCCTCGTTCCCAGCACGAAACAATTCCCGGATGAAAAAAGAAGTCCAACGCTGCAATTTCGTCCTCGAGCCTCGAAGTCGGCGTCAGCCGCCAATTCTTCAAGCAACTCAGCCATATTGACAGGCGCCTTGTCAATTAGCAATACGATACTTCTTAACCAGTTGGCAACATGAA
>CAVRZU010000219.1:0-6596 GCA_963725365.1 uncultured delta proteobacterium
CAATGTATTGCTATTGGAGGTGTGGGGGTCAGTCTGGCATCCCAGGGCTTCGTTGTAGGCCGGCATACGCCGGGTATCGTGGCCTTGTCGCCCCAGACCGAGGGTGTGGAAAGCGTCAATTTCAATGACTTCTCGATCCGGAACGAATAATGACGAGCTTAAGCAGGTCAACAACACCTTCCCAAACGGAACGCAGCACCTCTGGGAAGAGGCTGCCGGGTACACCATCGCGGCCTGCGGCGCGCAGTTCCAGCGCGGACCAGGTCAACGTCTAATCCCGTTGCGCAATTGAACGGCAATTTTGTATTCTATGGGAGCGAAACCGGCAGTGACTTCGCGGATTTCCTGCTGGGGATTCCCAGCCAGTACAACCAAAGCCAGCTTCAAGTCGTTCTACGGCCGCAACAAATACGCCGGACTGTACGCGCAGGATGGATGGCGCATCAAGAAAGAACCTGACGTTGAATTACGGCCTGCGCTGGGATCGCATCGAACCGTGGTACGAGAAATATAATCAGATCGCCACTTTCGAACCCGGCCGCCAGTCCATCGAGGATGGTGGGCACAATATCGATGACATGGTGGAACTGCGTTCGGATGCCTCCAGGGTCTTTGATGTGCCCGGGCCACGAAATGGCCAGACCCTGACGCGTGCCGCCGAAATGCGACGCCACCTGCTTGGTCCACTTAAATGGCGTATCAAACGCCCACGCCCAACCCACCGCCATGTGCGGGTAGGTCTTGTCCGAACCCCAGTTCTCATAGTGCAATAACTCAAGGGGTTCAGGGACCTCCAGAATGCCGTTGTATGCTGTCATTTGGTTGAATGTGCCCGACAGGGTGCCCTCGGCGCTGGTGCCGTTGTCGCCGCAGATATAGATGACGATCGTGTTGTCGAGTTTGCCCATGTCCTCGACCGCCTGTATTACCCGGCCAATCTCATAGTCGGTATAGGCTGTGTAGGCGGCAAATACCTCCGCCTGGCGTTCATAGAGTTTTTTCTGCACAATTGAAAGCGTCTCCCACTTTGGCAGGTCATCCGGCCATGGGGTGAGTTGCGCATTGACCGGGATTACGCCGAGCCCCTTCTGGTTGGCGAATATCTGCTCGCGCATTGCGTTCCAACCCATGTCGAACTTGCCTTTGAACTTGTCGATCCATTCCTGGGTCGGCTGGTGCGGCGAGTGGGACCCGCCAGGAACGTAATAGACGAAGAATGGCTTGTTGGGGGCGGCCGAGTTCAGACTCCTGCATGTAATTGATGGCGTCGTCAGCCAGATCGGTGGTGAGGTTGTAACCGGGCTTGCCGACCCATGGAAATACCTGTGTCTGATTGCGAAAAAGGTAGGGCGTCCACTGGTCTGTCTCGCCGCCCAGGAACCCGTAGAAATACTGAAAGCCCATGCCGGCCGGCCATTGGTCGAAAGGCCCTGCCGCGCTGTACTGGTAGGTTGGGGTGTTATGGTCCTTGCCAAACCACGAGGTTGCGTAACCGTTTTCCTTGAGAATTTCGCCGATGGTGGCATTCTCCGGTCCGATTATGGAATCGTAGCCTGGGAAGCCGGTGGCCAGTTCACCGATAACGCCGAAGCCCACCGAGTGATGGTTGCGACCGGTGATCAACGCAGCGCGCGTGGGTGAGCAGAGCGCGGTGGAATGGAACTGCGTGTAGCGCAATCCAGCCTTGGCGATACGATCCAGCGCGGGCGTCGGGATGAGGCCGCCGAAGGTGCCTGAGACGCCGTAGCCCTGGTCGTCGGTCATGATAAGGAGGATGTTCGGTGCGCCCTTGGGCGGCGTCACCGATGGCGGCCAGTACGGCTTCGAATCCTTGGCATCTTCCTTGATCACGCCACCGAACGGCAACGGAGGCGGCGGGAGTTGATTTCCGTCAATGGTCACGGTGGCGCTGGGCGAACCGGGTGTGCCGGTGATCTGCTGGGCCAGGGCCGGCAAGGCTGTCAGCATAGCCGTAAGAAGGAAACCCACAATGGATGGCGCTACGGCACGTCCCTTCATTCTATTCCTCCTTGTATGAAATCATCAGGTTCTGATGGCGACTGTTTGAGGTGGCTTGCAGCCGCAGCGCCACTTTTTGCGTGCTTGGTTTTGTCCGTAGTTAGTCGGTGAATAACATCCCCTCTTTTGCCAGCTTGTCGAGGTTTGGTGTTCGGCCAGCCATCATGCCGCGATGGTAGGCGCCGATGTTCTAAATGCCGATGTCATCTCCCATTCTTATGGTGGTCAAAGGATCACTCCTTTGCTTCCCAGACCTGCGAGCCAAAACCCTAGCTGGTATTCACGGCAATTGTCCGTTTCATGATGTCCATCTCCCTCATCTCACTTCTGTACCGAACCACTACTGATAGACTGCAGGGCATCCAGTCGCGCCTTGATGCGGGATTTATAGCTGTCTGGCATGCCCTCAGCGGCCAAGCTTTGCCTGTAGACCTCCTCAGCTTTGGCCTCACTCCCCTGTTGCTCATAGATTCCACCCAGGAGCAGGTATGCATCCCCGTAGGCCGGATACCTTGCTATAAGGTCATCCAGTACTGAGGTTGCGCCCGCAGTGTCTCCGGTTTGTTGCTGGAAAAAGGCCAGAGTATAGGTGTACTTGGGCACGTCCCGGCGCAGTTCGGCCGCCTGCCGGCAGAAATCCACTGCTTCGTCCAGACGATCCGTGGAGAGTACGACGCACAGGTTGTACGCCGCTTGGGCCATTTGGGGATCGGCCTTGAGCGCTGCTCTGAGATGCATTTCCGCTCCTCTTGGATCATTCTCCTCAGATTTAAGCAAACCCATGTTGAAGTTTGCTGCAGCGTTGTCAGGGTCCACCTGTAAAGCCTTCTTTAGAGATTCGTCGGCTTTCTTGTTCTCTCCCACGCGCGCATAGGCCATCGATTCGTTGACCATGGCCAGTACAGCCCTCGGCTCCAGCTTCAGTGCCGTGTCATACGAGGCAGCTGCATGCTTGAAGTCGCCGCAGTCCAGGTAATAGTTGCCCAGATTGTAATGGGAGCCCCACTGATCCGGATGGGAGAGAATCGAGGCGAGGTACTCCTCGTTTGCTGCTGCGACGGTTTTCTTTTGGGCATCGCGCAAAGAGAGGTCCCGGTATCCTGCAAGGGACGCGGCGGCCCGGACACGAACCAGGCGATAGTCATCCCCCGTCGCTTCAACAAGGGCTTGGACAGCTTCTTTTGTGGGTACGTTTTGAAGGGCTCCGGCCGCCGCAGAGCGCACCAGAGGCGAGGGGTCCCTGACAGCTTCGAGCAACACCTGAGCGACTCGCGGGTCCCCGGCAGACGGGATCAGGCGGATGAGCGACGTTGAAAAGATCTCATCGCGGCCCTTGCTCGTGATATAGCTCAGCATCTCCGGCAGCTTGCTCCAGTCCCGCTTGCGCCCGGCTTCAATAAGCGACGCGCGTTGGAGCAGCGGCGCCTGATAGTCCCGGGTGCGCCACTGCCGGACGTAGTGGTCGGCCCAGGCTGCGTTGTTGTCGGTATGGCACAGGTTGCAGGCATTGGGCGACTGGTAGGCGATGGTCGCAGAAGGTGTTGGCGGCAGCATTGAGTGGTCGGTCCGGTTCATCCGCGCGAAGGAAGTCATGGGCATGTGGCAGGAGATGCACTTGTTCCCAGTGCTCCCCTGTTGGTGGTGAGTGTGAGCCGGTGCGTTCTGCACATGATTTTCGTGACAGGGCATGCAGGCGTCGTTTGCCTTTTCAATGGTTTTGAACCGGTAGCGGCCGCTGGAGGTGTGGCAGGTGACGCAGTTGAGCTGGCTGGATTTGGCGCAGGGACTCATAAGCCATGATGTATAGGTGTAGTTCTCGCCAAGATCCCTGCCGTCGGGGTAGAAGTCGGGGTCCTCCAGGGTCGCGAGATCGGAGTGGTCGAAAAACCGGTCTCCCGGCGCAAAGTTGGAGGTTAAAGGTGACATCTTGGCGTGACAGACCGAGCATGCCGCGTTTTTTTGCTCGGGGGTGAAGTTCTTCCAACTGATGATTTGGATGTCTACGCGCTTATGCCCTTTGGGAGCCTCCCGGAGGACGCGATTGTGCTCCGCCGATGGACCGTGGCAGGCCTCGCAGTTGATGCCCGGTTCAGCCCAAGTGGTCGTGTATGTGTCGGTCTTGAGAGCGTAGTTTGTCGAGAGTTGGCTCACGTGGCAGCCGTAGCAGGAGGTGTTGAAGGTGTACGCCGGGTCTTCCCAGTCGAACTGCTGCTCCGTTTGGCCTCCAGGAAAGTGGCGGATACCGCTGGCAGCGGTGTCGAACCACTCTTTCTTTTGGACATCATAGGCGACAGGAAGGGTCTGCAGGCGCCCCCTTTGGAACGGCGTCAGGAAGTAGTAGACGTTTTTGCCGCCAAGGGCTTGCTCGATCCGGTATTTCTTCTCCCCACCGGGTCCACGCTCGCGCACCCAGCCGGTAGAGCCGGAAATGTCCGCGCGGTAGGAGAACTTCCCTATCTTGACCTCTGCTGCCTGAGGCGTTAGGCTTTTTTGTGCGAATCGGGCCGTATACGGCTGCATCGCCAAGCCGTGGTAGGAGGTGGAACCAAAGTTGGTAGAACTTTTCGTGGCACTCCAGGCAGCTCACGGAGCCAGCGTAGCCTGTGGTCTTTTTCTCTGCAGCCGCCGTTTTTCCAAAGAACGTGGATATGATCAGGAGCATCACCAATGGCCTATACTTGTTCATGATCATCACCCTTTCGCGAATGTCCCTGTCCGCTGCATAGTGACTGCCGACCATGGCTAGACCTGCTGCTTGCGATCTGTACAATCGGGGTGGTGCAAGCCCACGAAATTTATGCGAGCTTCATGAGCCATCTCGGCTTTAGAGGTGAAAAATGATGTGAACCCAAGTTCCTGTGCGGCATCAAGGCCTTCAAACCCTCGGCATCGGGGTGACACTTCGGCCAGAACGGGAGTCCAATCGTTAGTTCCAGTCGATCTGCACTCTTAGACCTTCCATACACGATGTTGGATATTGCAGAGAAACAAATGAGACTCCGGAAAAGCCAATCGATAGAAGGGCAATGTCTCAGGCCGGTTTAGAGATAAAGCAATTCACACGATATTTAGCGACTTAAAAACAGATATGCATTGGGATCTGACAGTGCAAGTGCAGCAGCTTAATTTACGGGATCAGAGTCGATCCAGCGAATAAAATCAATATGGACCGGATGATCACTTTTCCTGGTGTGCCGCGCAGGGCCGCACACGCTTCTATTGCGTTGTTGACCAGGTTGAGGAGGCAATTGTGTATGCTTCTCAGGATCGAGATAGGCAGCTTTGATGTCGGCACACAGGTCAAGCTCCAGATCTACGCCGCAATCCTTTGAACGAGGGAGTATAAGTTCGTTGTAATTGTCTTGCAAAATTGATAAGTAAGTCATCGCATTGTTCAGGAAATGAGCAGGTCGGCCGGATTTATTCAGCTCTGCGGTATTCATATCAACTCGTAAGGGTAATTAAATGAAAATAGCGATCATCGGGACAGGTTACGTTGGACTTGTGAGTGGGGCCTGCTTTGCCGAATTCGGGCATCAGGTCACCTGCATAGATTATGATGAATCGAAAATTCTGAGGCTCAGAGAAGGGCAAACCCCTATTTATGAGCCGGGCCTGGACTCATTAATAAAAAGAATTCGCAGGCGGGGCGTCTCATTTTCTCGACAGAATATAACCCGGGCGTCCCCGAGGCGGAAGTCATATTCATTGCGGTGGGCACACCGGCCTCGCGACGCGGCGACGGGTATGCCGATCTTTCATACGTCTATGAAGCCGCCCGCCAGATGGCCCCCTATCTTAGCGATTACACGGTGGTGGTAAACAAGAGTACTGTGCCGGTAGGCACTGCGGCGCAGGTTAAGCGGATTATTGGCGAAACCAATTCTCTGACCTCCTTTGATGTCGCCAGCAACCCGGAGTTCCTTCGGGAGGGGGCGGCAATAAACGATTTCATGCGTCCCGACCGGATCGTGCTGGGAGTCGATTCGAAGAGGGCCGAAGAGGTGCTTCAAGCTGTCTACAGGCCGCTCTATTTGATCGAAACCCCCTTTGTCATTACCGCAATTGAGACCGCAGAGCTTATAAAATACGCGGCTAACGCATTCCTTGCGACCAAGGTAAGCTTCATAAATGAAGTCGCCAACCTTTGCGAGGAAATAGGCGGCAACGTCCAGGACGTAGCCAGGGGGATAGGGCTTGACGGAAGAATAGGTAAAAAATTTCTTCACGCCGGACCCGGATATGGCGGGTCGTGCTTTCCGAAAGATACTCAGGCCCTTCTCAGGATAGCCCAGGAAAACGGGGTTGCTTTCCGCATTGTCGAAGCAGCTATCGAGGTCAATGCCGCCCAGAAGGCGCGGATGACCAGAAAGATCCGGCAGGCCATTGGCGGACATGAAAGCGGGAAAACAATAGCTGTACTCTAACTAGTATTCAAGCCTGAAACAGATAATGTGGAGGACGCACCGGCTATAACCACTCATCTCCAAACTGATCGAACATGGTGCGATGGTTCAGGCGCATGATCCCCAGGCCATGGATGAGGCGGCGAAACTACTCGCGGGCGTAAAATTTTG
>CAVRZU010000220.1:0-13374 GCA_963725365.1 uncultured delta proteobacterium
AATGCATCTGAAGAGAAAGAGCGGCGCCGGGATTAACGGTTATGCGCTTTACCCTGAAGCGCGGACCGGTATCGATGGATTCATAGGACCCCCAGGGACGATAGGTTCGTGAATGAGAAGTCGCCTCCTCTCTCATCTGCTTCTTGAGCCTGCCGACAAGCAGCTTGACGTCCTGGGAACGTTCGATCGATGAAACCAGCACGGCGTCCTTGGTTTCGATAATGATGTGGTTTTGGACTCCGAGGGCCGCAACGAGCCTGTTTTCCGAATGAATATAGCAGTTGTGGACGTCTTCCAATAAAACATCCCCGGTGACGGCGTTGAAGTTTTCATCTTTTTCGCACACTTCATGGAGGGATAACCAGCTTCCAACATCGCTCCAGCCAACTTCAAGAGGGATTACGACCGCCCGAGGGGTCTTTTCCATAACCGCATAGTCTATGGAAATATTGGGACAGGAGGCAAAGGCGCTGTCTTCGAGTCGAGTGAAATCGAGGTCCCGCCTGCCGTTTTCAAATGACTTGCGGCAAGTGGCGAGGATTTCGGGTGAAAGGCGGCCAAGCTCATCGAGGAAAACAGATGCCCGGAACATGAACATGCCGCTGTTCCAGAAGTATTCTTTGGAGTCTACGTATGAGCATGCCATTTTATAATCGGGCTTTTCAAAAAATTCGCAGACCAGGCAGGCGCCTCCATCCTGATGGCCCGGAACATTTTCTCCTTTGCGGATGTATCCGTAACCGGTTTCCGGTCTATCCGGAACGATTCCGAAAGTTATTATTTTGCCCTCTGAAGTGAGTCGGCTTCCTTTCTGAACAGCCGATGCAAAAAGCTCGTCTTCCCGGATGAGGTGGTCTGCCGGAAGTACGAGCACATCGGGATCTTCGCCGTTTTTCATGGCGGCCAGCACTCCCACGGTTATTGCCGGGCAGGTGTTTCGGCCTTCAGGCTCAAGAATGATATCCGAATAACTTACGTTGAGCGCCTGCATCTGGGCTGCGGCCAGGAAACGGTGGCTTTCGTTGCAAACAATTACGGGAGGACGGGTCCCGGCGATTTTCGACAGGCGCGTAAGAGTTTTCTGGAATAGTGAGTGTTCTCCTCCCAGAAACGGCATCAACTGTTTTGGCAGATGCTCTCTTGAAAGAGGCCATAACCTGGATCCCACTCCCCCTGATAGTATTACCGGCACAATCATTTGCGTCTCGCCTGTTGTTTGAGCTATAGATGAAATTTGCGCATTCCGATTATGCAGCGCAGAAAAGCAGCGCCGCAAAAATTAATATAGCTTTGATGAAAAAAATTTTCCATCTTAGAATGCTCGATGGCCTTGAGCGGTGGGGCACGCCCCACAAAGAAGGCGGCTCGCAATAGCCCACCGGAAATGATAGACAGGTGAAATTGAAGATTTGTGCAATTAATCTGGAAACTGACGGAAAGAGCTATGGTTAAAAATCTGGCGGTTATGACAAGCGGAGGCGATTCTCCGGGGATGAATGCAGCGGTGCGCGCTGTGGTGCGCCGCGCCCTGGACAGGGGGATCGGGGTATATGGGATATATTACGGTTACGAGGGCCTCTTTCAGGGCGCAGACCGGATAAGACGTCTTAGACTGGCAGGATGTTGACAACGTTATCCAGCATGGGGGGACTTTTCTTGGCACGGCCCGATCCGAGCACTTCAAGACCAGTGGAAGGCAGGCGGAGAGCGGTCGAAAAACATACTGGACCTTGGTATCGAGGCCCTGGTGGTGATCGGAGGCGATGGTTCTCTTATGGGAGCGCACGTACTCTCCACCGAATGGCCCGAACACGTCGAAAGCATCATTGGCAGCCCATCCCGGCCAGTACCCTCCAGCCTGCGAAATTCCCGTGCTCCAGGTGGTTGGGCCTCCCCGGTTCCATAGATAACGACCTCAGCGGCACCGATATGGCTATAGGGGTTGATTCGGCTTTAAATCACATCGTGCGCGCCATAGACGATCTCTCTTCAACGGCTGCTTCGCACCAGCGCACATTCGTCATCGAAACAATGGGGCGAAACTGCGGCTATCTTGCTCTTGCCGGCACTTTGGCGACCGGCGCATCCTGGATGCTCATTCCCGAAGAAGGACTGGAACTGCGCTGGCATCAGAGGATGGTCGAGACTATCGATAAGGCCGGCAAAATGGGAAGGCCTCACCGGATGGTGCTGGTTGCCGAAGGCGCAAGGCGTCCAGACGGCCTGGTCATAGAATCCAACGAGGTGCGAAAAATACTGGCGGAAAGGCTCGGGGCGGAGGTGCGGCTCACCGTGCTTGGACACGTACAGCGAGGAGGACCTCCTACCGCTTTCGACCGGATTCTTTCGACCAGACTTGGTGTTGCGGCTGTTGACTTGCTTTTGGACGAGCCCGATGTCATACACCGGCACATGGTGGGGATAAGAACAAACAGGGTTGTTGCTACGCCTCTTATCGAAGTGGTCGAAAAGAGCCGGGAAGTTCACAGAGAAATCGAAAACGGCGATTTCAAAAAAGCGGTTGAGCTTCGGGGAGAAACCATTCCAAAGCATGCTCGACCTGGTGAACACCCTGACCGGGATAGGTCCCGCACAGGAATCCGGGGAACAGGGCAAGGTGGTCATCATGACAGGAGGGGCCGACTCGCCGGGTATGAACGCCGCTCTCAGTATCGCGGCCAGGTACCTTTTCAATCAGGGCGTCCAGGTAATCGGGTCAAGAGACGAATTCTACGGCATGATTCATGGAGACTTCATCGATCTGGACTGGAACGAACTGATCGGCTGGGTGGGCCATCCCAGCTCCAATATTGGCACCGCCCGCTCCATTCGTGAACGAGGAAGACTTCGGCCGCATCGCGGAAAATATCAGAAAATGCAATATAAAGGGAATCCTTGCCATCGGAGGGTGGGGCACATACCTGCATATTCAGCGGCTTATGGAAAAGCGGGACAGTTTTCCCAGAGTTCAATATCCCCATCATGCTGATTCCGGCGACCATCGACAACAATCTGCCATGTACGGACTTTTGCATCGGCTCGGATACTGCGTTAAACAACATTGTCGAGGCCGTCGATAAGATTCGCCACACCGCGGCGCCACAAGGCGGGCGTTCATAGTGGAAACGATGGGAAAGGAATGCGGATTTCTCGCGTTCATGGGCGCTTTGGCCACGGGCGCCGAGAAGGCTTACCTGCCGGAAAACGGCATGAGCCTTGCTGAATTGAACAGGGATGTAGTTGAGCTCAGATACGGCTTCGAGTGCGGAAAGCGCATGGTTATATACATGCACAATGAAAATGCTTCGCGTCATTACACTACGGATTTTCTCCGGAGGCTGCTCGAAGAGGAAAGCAAGGACGAATTCGAGGTGCGCAGCGTAGTCCTGGGGCATGTCCAAAGAGGCGGTTTTCCGACCGCGTTCGACAGAATCATTGCGTGCAGGTTGGCGGCAGAAGCCGCAGGCGCACTCTTGAAATCGATGAAAGATATCTCCAATGAAGTCCTGGTATTTGGTTTGAGCGAGGGCACGATCAAATCATGCCCGCTACCGAGGCAATGGAGAAAATGGATTGTCTGCATGAAAGGCCCAAAGTTCAGTGGTTCCTGGACCTCTATCCCATGGCCCACTCCCTGGCCAAGAGTGGACCGCAGTGTGAAGAGCCGTAAAACAGTGGCCAGCCGTCAGTGGTCAGCAAATGCAGTAAAGCGGTGACCAGTCGTCAGGGGCATCGCGGTTGAAAGTCTTAACAGATTTCTTTCTTCCACTATGGATGATAGAATTTTAAAGTTTGGATATTTAGAATGCTTTTTGGGAGGATCTCATGGTATGGGATCAAATAAAGCGTCCGCTATGGCTCCGTTGCACAAGCGAGCAAAATTATGCAGCCCTGTAAAGTTCTCCTTGTCGATGATGAACCAATGGTGGTCGAGGCCTTCAAACGATTGCTCCGTAAGGAATCTTACGAAGTGGTCTGTGCGGGTTCTGCGGCGGAAGCTCTCGAGGTTCTGTCCGGTCAAAGTTTTGATGTCGTCGTATCGGACGAAATGATGCCAGGCATGCCGGGATCGGATTTGCTCGGAGTGATCAGCGAGCGATACCCTGAAACCATCAGAATTATGCTGACCGGGCACCCCAATCTGGATATCGCCCTGCGCTCTATCAACACGGGGCACGTCTATCGTTTTCTCATAAAGCCGTGCAGCGGTATGGAACTCAGTATCACTATAAAACAGGCTATCCAGCATAGAGAGCTCTTAAGGAAAAGTCTTAGCCTTCTGGAAACCGTGCGGCGTCAGAGTTCTTTCCTGGAAAAACTCGAAAAGCGGCGGCCCGGGATCACGAAAGTAAACAGGGAGATCGATGGAACAATAGATCTCTCTGATATTCAAGAGGACCTTGAAGCATTGCTCAAAGAAATAGATGCCGAGGTGGAGAGGAGTGAGTGTTTTTTCCAGAACTCCGGCGAAACCGGCAAAGAGTCATAGGCCCGTACCTGATATGCATGGTTGCCCGGACCAGCAAGGAATTAACAGCATTGGGCCCGACCCCTTTAACTCAACCTCTGTGTTTAACTGCCCGCCTTGAGCCCTCGGAGACGCAGCACTTGCCGCCCGCGTGGATATAAATCAGGCTACCGCCCTTTATCCGGTTGATTACCGATTCCGCCACTTCGGCCGGGATGGCCGGACACCCCAGGCTTCGCCCCAGTCGGCCGCCGTTCAGCATAACCGAACGCATGCTGACGTAATTGGCCCCATGCATCACGATCCCGCGTCTGAGCGCGTTGTCGTTGACCCCTTTTTCAAGCCCATGAAGCTGGAGCGCAATTCCGTGCTTTCCGGAATATTTTTGGCCCGTGACGAAGAATCCACGGCAGCTCTGACAGGATTGGCACCGGTTTGAAAACGCGGTCGCATACGCCCAGCCTGAATTCTTGCCATGCGAAACGAGGAATTTTTCAACTCTACCCGTCTTTATGTCTATTAGGTACATTCTTTTAACATTCGAAGGTTTGCTGTAATCGATGATGGTCAGGTAACGCGTGTTTCTGATTGCTTTCCGGTAAGACCGCAAGTGGACCAGGACATACGAGAAGGCGTCATTTTCTCTGATGGCTCCCTTGCGCATGATTTTTTTATGGACCGGAAGTCTCCCGAACTTTGTATTGGAAGAATGGCAGTCACAATCAGCATGCCACGGAAGCAGCACTAGTAAAAGAGCGATAACTCCGGCAAAAAGAAATCGAGCATAGGCCAGAGAAAACGATTGAAAGTTTTCGACCGCGCTCGACCCCTTATGTTTTTGCCTTACCGGGTAAAGAGTAAGCATGAGAATCTCTGCTCCACCAAAATCTGCTGACTTTCTCTCACCGGCAGGACTTTACAACAAGCGAATTCGGTTCGCAACATCACTGTTTTGACATCGGATACCGGACCGATAGCGGTGTGGTCTTTTTAGCTTAGCGCTCTGAAGTCAAAGCACACGTTTCTTTGATTGCCGCAATTCAAGCATCACCCTTTGGCGGCGGGACCAGAGAACAATACGCCGGAACCATCTGAGCGATTCGCGCTCCTCCAAGGTTCACTAGGCGAGTTCAAGAATGTTCAATGACAATTATTTATTGCATTGAGCCAGGTTTTCTTTGAACGCGGTCCAGACCGGCGAGGCATTTCGATTGGAAACTGTATACGAGAGTGGTATGTGTCAATATTGATGAAGGCTGGTTGTAGGCTCTGAATTACGTTGTCTCCTTCGTCTTTGGAAAGGCTATGAAGAATAGGCATTCAGAAGATTATGTCCGTTGAACCTACCGAAGAGCAAAAAGCCATCCTGAAGTCCAATGGCCGGGTCATTCGCATAAATGCAAGGGCCGGGACGGGAAAAACGACAACCCTGCGAATGCTTTCCAATGAGCACGCCGATAAGAAAATCCTCTATTTGGTCTTCAACAAGAAATCCAGAGAGGATGCCCAAAGCAAGTTCCCTCAAAACGTGAAAGTGAAAACAGTTCACTCACTGGCTTGGGGGTACGTGGGAAAGGAATATGAACTTGGAGATTTCTCCCCTAAAGACTTGCTTCCTTATTTTCGAGGTTCCGGCAACTCCCAAATTCTTTCGAAGATAGCACACGATTTTCTCGTGTTCTTTCTGAACTCGCCATTTGAGCGGATTGAAGATTCTGTGGCGGAATTCGATAAACTATTGCCAGACCAGACAAAGGAGCTATTTAAACGACGACTTCCAATAGTGATCGAGTCCACTCGAAAGTTGGCTACACAATGGAACAAGAAAGAGAAGCCTTGCCCACACGATTTTTACCTTAAGATGTTCCACAAACTGGGCAAATTCGACCAGGCTCTCAGTTGCTATGACATGATCCTTGTCGATGAAGCCCAGGATCTCTCCGGGGTTATGCTCGATGCGCTTAAAAAATGCAAAAAAAGAGTTGCCATAGCCGGGGACACGCATCAACAAATCTATGGGTTCCGATACGCAATGGATGCCATGCGAACGCTTCCTTTCGATGAAGAATATGATCTTACCCTGAGTTT
Source organism: uncultured delta proteobacterium (assembly GCA_963725365.1). Classification (GTDB taxonomy): domain Bacteria; phylum Desulfobacterota; class Syntrophobacteria; order Syntrophobacterales; family Syntrophobacteraceae; genus SbD1. The sequence continues at coordinate 6,557 of CAVRZU010000220.1, forward strand.
CAGGTTCGGAAAGACGGTCGCAAACCTTGCAAGTCTTCTCATCAGAGAAGCAAAAGGGCATCAGGGGTTCAGGATTCTGGGCAACCCGGAGAGGACATCCAATTTGACGGTCACGGATATTGTCCCGCAGAAAAACTGTGCAATTCTTAGCAGAACCAATCTCGCACTGTTTGCCAATGCGATGGCTCTTCGCTCTAAGAAAGCAAATTTTCGGTTCGAAAGAGACATCGAAAAGGTGCTCTGGCAAACGTTGGACGTTTATTGGCTTGAACACGGTGAAAAATCGAAGATTCGAAGTGAATGGCTCCAGTCCTTTGAAAACATGAAGGCCCTGGAAGAGTATGCCGATAACTGCGAGGACTTTCAACTTAAGGGAATGTCCCAGGTGGTTCGAAGATACTCTAACTCCTTCCCCGATATAATCTATGAGATGGCAGGTATAAATCGCAACAAGGCCGAACAAGTTAACTCCGGCGGTGCGATTCTTTCAACAATTCATGCTTCAAAAGGGCAAGAGTACGAAAGAGTATACATAGACTCCGATGTGGCCGATATGCTCAGTTCCGCCGATAAACTCGGCCAGACGCAATACGACGAAGAAGTCAATGTCGCCTATGTGGGATTTACACGGGCAATCAGGCAATTGTTTATATCGAAATCATTCGAGCGTATTTTAAATCCGAAGTGGCGGAATTTCCTTATGAACTGCAAACAGGAGGTTCGAGGACCTGACAGGATTACCGGGACAGCACAAGCATATGTAAAGAAAAAAAAGCCCAAATCAACCGGGCTTGGTTCCGCTGCCTGGCCTCAGACCGCTCCATTGCCAACTTCTGCAGAAAAAGGGAAAGGGCAATCGTCTCGCCGTAGTCCGAAAGTAGGGCAACGAGTTAAAACGCCCCACGGAGACGGCATTGTGGTGGAGAAGCGCGGGAGTGAGTGTTTGGTGAAATTAGACAATCAGGCCGCAAGCCTTTGGGAAAGACCGGCCAGCATCACAATTTCAGGATAGAGTATTTCTTGTCAATGGAGGATTTGTTCAGCTTGCCGGCCGGTAAAGAACTTTGTGTTTATCCATTGAGTCGGTATCATCTGCTTGGTGCAAGGGCCGTGAAACATGGCAATACAGGCAAGGGCTGCTGCTAACCCCGCTAACTTAGACGTCTGATATCTCTCGCGAATTGATAACTATTCCCACTTTGCCCCTAACTAAGCAAGGCGCTGGATGCAATTGATATGGTTGAACGGAGATTTGGCCCTTCTCTTCTTCTCTTAAGAAAACCCGGCGTATTGCCGTATTACTGCGGTGATAGCGAACGCCGGCCGCTCGCCCAAAAAAGATAATTCATCGACACTGGGGACGAAACATGAACTTATTCAAACGCCTGGTTATCCTGACAGGTCTGTTGCTCACTCCCGCAATCCCGGTCTCGGTTCCGGCACAGACGATCGGCAATGGCAATGACGGCACTATTCTTAGAGAAATCATCATCTTCGGCCGCCACGGCATACGGGCGCCCACGTCTGCTCCATCCGCCCTGGACCAGTATTCGGCTAATACCTATTCCGTCTTCAAGGACCGACTGGGCAACACGATCACCACGGGCTACCTGACCCCAAACGGACAGGCGGCGGCCGAACTGCTCGGCGCCTACTTCAACGCCTATCTGACCTACGAAGGTCTTATGACTGGCGATCCTCAAACGGATTTGGCCCACACGTATTTCCGCGCCAATTCCATTCAGCGGTCGAATGTTACGGCCGACAAGTTCGGAGTTGGATTAATCTATGGGGCAAGCCCGCCGTCGAATGCAACCGTACCGGTTCACTCGTTCATGTTAGCCACAGCCAATACGCCTGCGGTTCCGGACTCCGTTTTCGATCCTCTTCTGGCAGGCAAGGTAACGCCGCTTAACCCCAATGACGTTAACCGCGCCGTGATGCAGGCCCGGGCAATTTACGGAGGTGCACCAACGGCGCCAACGGCATTATCGTCCGCTTACAGCGGTGAGCTTGCCCTGCTCAGCGGCGTGCTCTATTCGCCGCCGGCACAGCCGTCGGGTTCGCCATGCTCGCCGGGTTCGCCATGCCCGCCGGGTTCGGTCGATCCGACCACTCAATCGATCACCCTTACTGCCAGCGCACCGCTGCCACCGCCACAGCAGCCGAATACGTATGTCACGGGAAACGTGATTAACGTGAGCGGACTGTATTCAATGACTACGGCAAACGACCCGTTTGTCATGCAATACGCTGACGGCTTTCCGATCGGAGACGGCAAGACGTTCGATCAAACTGAGGTGGCCTGGGGGTTGCTGACCCCGGATACTCTTTCCCAGCAGACTCGGCTCAATGCCCTGCAAATCAATATTGCAATGCGCACGCCCTTTCTCGCCCAGGCGCAGAGTTCGAACGCAGCCTCCCATGTTCTTCGCACCCTGGAGCAACCAGTAATGGGAGGCAACATTCCAGGGAAATCGGGAGGCAACATTCCAGGGAAATTCGGGAACGCCGAATCAAGGGTGCACGTAATTATCAGTTCCGATTACTACGTGGCCGGACTGGCCGGACTTCTAAACGTGCACTGGATGCTGCCCGGCTACCAGCCGGACTTTGTCGGTCCGGGCGGAGCGCTCGTTTTCGAACTGCGGCAGGTAAAGAAAACAGGAGCCTATATCGTACGCGTGTTCTACACCGGACAAACCTTCGACCAACTGCGCGATCTGTCGACGCCCCTGACGCTCGACAACCCTCCTGCAACCCTGCAGCTTATGGTTCCGGGAGGCAGCCAATCGGCCGCGAATCTGGATGTCGGATTTTACACCTTTAGGGAGCTTCTGACCCATGCGATCGGGCAACGATACGTGCAAAACCAGGCGCTAGAGGTCCCGCCCGGCGTGCTGAACGGGGTGCCCGGAGAATGATGCGGAATTATACAATCTTTTAAGGGTTCAGTTCGCACTTTGTCATTTTCGGAACAAACATCCAGCCGGAACCACTTTCCGGATTCGAGTCGAAAGACTTCCAGGGTCTTGAGAGCAGGGTCAATCAGCCACACGTAAGGAATCCCATACAGGGCAAAGAGGCGCTTTTTGATTATTCTGTCACGCTGGGCGGCGTGGGGAGATTGAGGATGCGAGAGTTTTTGCCGAACTCGCTCTAACCGGCAGATTGGCTGAATACAGGCTCAGAAGGTCGCAAGTCATGGAGTATCACCCAGGAAAACCACATGAGCTTCCTGATCCACACCCCGCCTGACCATCGCTTCCTATGTGGTCTCAATCATGGGAGAGCCCTCAGTGATGTCTCAACCTGGTCTTCCTGATCCACACCCACCCTGACCCGTCCCACGTGGTTTCAATCATGCAAGAGCCCTCGCGTGCAGGTCCAAAAGTGAAAATAGCTCTCCTATATTCGCTCAGCACCCTATGATAGATCGGGGAATACCGGAAAGTCATCAGCGTTACCCGCTGGTACCGATCCGAGGGCCACAAGGAGAACAACATTACAAGCATTGTAAATTTGTTCTACCGCAGAGGCGCAGAGGAACGCAGAGAAAGACTATGAACTGTCTCTCTGCGCTCTCAGCCTTCTCTGCGGGCGATGCTGTGAATTTTTAAGCTGAATTGGAGGCTCATTTCTTTGCTTTTGTCTTTTCATCCCGATTGCTTTTCTCTGCGATCTATGCGTCTGCGGTGGATTCGGAGGCGCGTTGAGGATGCAGAGGCCGCAGAGATGATCACCACCGAACGTTTGATCGGAACCAATCCCAACCAGACGATCTTACGGTAAGATCACGTTGGAACAGAGTACCCCTGACATTACAAGGAACACGGTTGCCTGATGATAGCGGGGAGTGATAGATTGTGAATGCAGAAAGACTGGAGGCTCAAACAACCCTGGGGCTTTCCAGTCAATCATGCGGACATGACAACGTTGGACATGATGAATTTCTTGGAATAAAACCGCTTAATCGGCTCCTGGGATGCAAAGTGACCTGAAGATGAACATCCGCAAATGTGCACACATCGGCTCATCGGACCGGGAGCCTCGCGAGGGATTTTATGCCGGCGCTCAGAGACTGCTGGTTTTTCAGCAGAATGGCAGGGGGGAGAGTAAGAACAGGGGCATCCAGGCATACGGCGAGGGGCTTTTCGGACTGGAGGTCATGTCCTTTGACTGTCCGCTTCCTGCCATTGTCGATGACTCAAGAGAGTATCTGCCCTCCGATTTTCAAGCCGATTTAGTCCTGGACTATCTGAAACATCCGGACCTCTCTCAAGATCTCGCTGTCATGTGCAAAGACAGGGGCATCCCCCTGATCGCCTCCGGTAAAAAAGACCGTGTGGAGGGCGCCTTTACTCCGATGATCTGCTGCGCACTATCCAGGCATCCCCGCCTGGGACAATACGGAGATCGTTTCGGAGCGCCGGAATTTGCCGTCGAGATGGAAGGCGAAAGGATTCGAGATGCCCCGTTTCGCGCGGAGCCCCGTGCGGGGCTAGCTGGAGGCCGCTGCCCGCATGACCGGGGCGTCCATCGAAGGTGCTGCCGCCCGTTTGGGTTCGGAAGTCCAGTCCTTTGTACGGCTGATCCATCCGGCCGGGCTCCGATGTACGGCAAGAGCCCGGTCCATTTGGCCGCAGAGATCCACCGGGCCGCGCTTTGCAGGGCGATGGAGTCCTGGAATTCCTCTTTAGGACGGGACTTTGCCGATGATTTCGACTAAAGCCTTCCCTAAAACAGAGCCCTGGAGCCTGTTCTCTTCTAATTCCTAATTCATGAGCCTCTTGCAAAAGTCAACAAGACCGTCACCCCGGCGAAGGCCTATAGCCGTCAACTTAAGCATACACTCTTCCCCCGGACGTGCTAAGAGGATGATTGGCTGCTTTTTTGGTCACGAAGAGCACGTTGAAGGTACACGATCGACAACCCGCCGCAATCCGCCGACCTGTCGAGGTGCGAGCCCTCACTCTGTTCGGGTTCCGCGTTAAACGTTCGAACCACGTCAGACGCTGACAGTTGAGGGTTTGATCTTTTGAGAGGATGTCTTTTCACTCTGTTCGGGTTCCGCGTTAAACGTTCGAACCCAGATGTTAGACGCTTATAGTCCGGCGTCCGATTCTTTCGTGGAGGACTGAACCCTCACTCTGTTCGGGTTCCGCGTTAAACGTTCGAACCCATGTTAGACGCTTATAGTTCTGTGTCCACTTTTTGTGACACGCCTCACTTGTTCGGGTTCCGCGTTAAACGTTCGAACCCATGTTAGACGCTTATAGTTCGGCGTCCGATCTTTTACGTGAGGACGCACGGTCGATCTTGAGAGCGCGAAGGAAAATCATTGCCTGGGATTTGTTGGAGAAATATTTTCGTGTGCTTTGTCTCTTCGTGTCCGACCAATACCTTTAGATTCGAGAGGCCACAGAGGTGCTTATCCGGATAGGTTTTCTCTGTGGGCCTCTTCGTGTCTTCTTCGCGCTCTTCGTGACCAAAGGCTTTTCTCTGCGCTCTCTGCGTCTCTGCGGTGAGACCTTTGTCGTTGGTTACAACCCGTAGAGCCTTTCTTATTTATCTCTCAAATAATCGATCAAATAATCAGCCTTGAGCTCCTCGCCCGTGGCGGCCTGTACCAGGCTTCGGGGGAGATAGCGGCTTCCCTGCGAATGGACGTTTTGCCGAAACCATTCGAGAAAAAGAGCAAATTCACCCGCTTCTAACATTTTCTGCAAATCGCCAAGCACCCGTTCTGCTTTCACGTAAAACTGCGCCTGATACATGTTTCCAAGGGCATAGCTGGGAAAATAGCCGATTGCTCCTGACGGCCAATGTACGTCCTGCATCACGCCGTCGGCGTGATCGGGCGGGCGCAGGCGAAAATACTTTTCCATTTTGGTGTTCCAGGCTTCGGGAAGATCGTCTGCTTCAGCTTCAGGCTTCCCATCAGCATTCTCTCTCCAGCTCAAAGCGCATGATGATGTGAAGATTGTAGGTCACCTGATCGGCCTCGGTGCGTATCAGGCTTGGGCGAACCTCGTTCAGGGCGAAAAGGAATTTGTCGATCTCCACATTGTTCAACCACGGAAAATGCGCGCGCGCTTCGGGGTAGAAATGCTTCCAGAACCCGAAAGACTTTGCCGCCATGTTTTCCCACATTCGCGACTGGGACTCGTGGATAGCCATTGATATCGACCTGCCGCGAGGGGCGCCCCAATGTTCCGGGGGCAGACCCTGCTCGTAGAGGGCGTGTCCGGTTTCATGGATCGAGCTGAGCAGGCCCATTACAGGCGAGTTTGGGTCGAACCTTGTAGTTATGCGAACGTCACCCGGTCCGATCTTCGAGGTAAAAGGATGGGCGGAGAGGTCTATCCTGCCTGCGCCGAGATTGTAGCCCAGGCGGGTGACTACTTTGTCTATGAAGCTCTTCTGAACGGACTCGGGTGAATCACCCTGCAAGGCTGCCGGGTCCGGTTTTTTCCCCGTGTTTTCGATTTTTTCGAGGAGTTCAAAAGCAGCCCCGCAAGCCTGTCGAAAAGGGGTTCGATATTTTTTGCTTTTTCGCCCGGTTCGAAATTTTCGATCAGCGCATCGTAAATCTCTTCCCCGTCACTGGAAAGTCCGCAGCCTCCTGCCGTTTAAGGCTTATGATACGCTTGAGATACGGAAGAAACCCTTTCCAGTCATTTTCGCGTCTCATGTTTTGCCAGGCAGCTCCCCTTCGGAGCCCGCCTTTGCAAGCTCTACCGCGAGCGTTTCCGATATTTTGGTTGAGCGCTCATATCTTCTTTTCCAGCACAATACCAACCGAACCAAGTGCAGCT
>CAVRZU010000221.1:0-12815 GCA_963725365.1 uncultured delta proteobacterium
ACGGCACAAAGACTGCTGTTGGTGCAAATATTCGAAGTGGCCTTTTCCCGTCTTATGTGCTGTTCTCGAGTGGAGAGCGTAAGGACAAATCCCTGTTTTCCGTTCCTGTCCACAGTCTTGCCCACCAGCCGGCCGGGCATGTTTCGTACGTACTGCTTGAGACAGGTGAACATTCCCAGCGTAGGCCCACCGAAACTTTGGGGAATACCGAAGCTTTGACCTTCGCCGCAACTGATATCCGCGCCCTGGGAACCGGGGCTTTTATAGAGACCGTAAGCGAGAGGCTCGGTGAAAGAAGCAACAAGCAGGGTCTGTGTGCCGCTGGTAAGATTGCTCACAGCACCCAGGTCTTCCATACAGCCAAAGAAATTGGGAGACTGAACGGCAATGGCTGCCAGTCCTTCAGTGCTTTCCAGCTTCCGAAGATCCGTTATGCCGCCGGCCGTATAAGGCAACTCGATTATTTCGAAACCGCCCGGCTCTAAATAGGTGCGGACCACACGCCTGTATAGAGGATGAATGAGGCTGGAGACCGCCACTTTTTTGAGCCGGTTCACGCGGGCTGCCATCAGCAGGGCCTCAGCCAGCGCCGAAGCTCCGTCATAGAGGGATGCATTGGCTATATCCATTCCCAGAAGGGAAGCGGCGAAACTCTGGTATTCAAAGACTGCCTGCAGGGTACCCTGGCTTATTTCAGGCTGATATGGAGTGTAGGATGTGGAAAATTCAGACCGGCCAAGAAGATAGGATACTGATGCCGGGATGTAATGTTGGTCACTGCCGGCCCCCAGAAATACTTTGTATTGGGGCGCCGCAGCCATCGATTGCGCCAACTCGGCCATCATGTCGTTGAGTTCCCACTCCGTTCCCCGCCCGGGCAGCCTCAGATCCGTTTTGAGGCGGCAGATTTCCGGAATCGATGCGAAAAGATCGTCCAGACTTGTTGCCCCTACCGCCTGCAGCATCTCGGCGATGTCTTCTTCAGTGTGAGGCAGATATCTCATTCCTTGATACCTTTGAGCATCTCGACATAAGCATCGCGGGCCAAAAGGCCGTCCAGTTCGGAGGGGTCGGTGGGCTTGATGTCGGCAATCCATCCATCAGAGTATGGCGCCGTATTGACTAAACCGGGCGAGTTTTCCAGCGCGGTATTTATTCCAATAATTTCACCGCTTACCGGCATATATATTTCGGCCACCGCTTTGACGGACTCCAATGTCCCGCATTCCTCGCTTTTTTTGAACCTCTTGCCAACTTGCGGCACTTCCACAAAGACAATGTCCCCGAGCTGGTCTTGAGCATAATCAGTAACGCCTATTCGAATCTTCCCACCCTCAAGCCTTGCCCATTCATGATCCTTAGTATAGCGAATGTCTTCCGGAGTCACCACTTCGCTGATTTCTTTCATGTCTTGAGCCCCTGTTTTCGAGTCGTTTTCACAGTATCACGGCGCAATACTGTGATCCGTTCAGATATCATTGACGAGGTCCACGCAGATTTAGCGATACAGTATGTATTCCAAACAATATTTGCAATCCGCTCAGGCGTTAAAACTAGAATTGGGGAATTGGGGAATTGGGGAATTGGGGAATTAAAACCACCCCATGGTGGCGCCGCCTTCCCCGGCGGCGTTGCCGCATTTTCTCAAAATGACAAAAAGCACTGTTCCTACCGCGTACGGCCGGGCAACAATCTTCCTTTTGTTTCCTTAAGCCAGGGTTTGAATCCTGTGATAAATCCGAATAATTCGCTCCCGCGTCTCAGCCAGTTTCGCTTCGCAGCCCGGGCGCGTTTTTAAGGCAAGAAATACGAGGCTCTGCTCATAAATTGCGTCCTGCAGTTCGTTTATCTCCATTCGTTTGTCCATTTCCGGCATATAATCTCCTCCTTTTCTAACGAGCGCTTTATATCCGAGCGTCAATTCGGGATCAAGCCAAATTTGACTGAATTTCAAAAATCATCTGATAGTTTCTACCGGACTGAATTCGTATGCCGCGCGGTAGATGTCCTGAGTGACTTTTCCCGCCTGAGGTTTCCATTGCGCGGGGAAAAGCCGGTTCAAGACTTCAGCGGTTTGGTCGAACGACTTGCCGCTCATGAGACCATAATATGCAGCCTTCATGGCCAGCGAGGCGCTCAGTTCAGGTTCGTTCCTCGCTGCACTGAAGTGTGCTTCACGTACAGCCTTATCAAGCAGACGCGAATAAAACCGGCTGAATTCACCAACTCGATCCACTCGCCAGTGGCCTTTATCAAAAACAAGCAATCGAGTCATTGCAGGAGAATTGGCAAAAGAGAGCTGAATCAGGCAATCTTCCGGCCCATAGTAGGCGAACTGCCAGTCATGGACTTTCATCACCTTCCCCGGAACATCATCGGTTTGGGTGAAAAGCACTTTCCCGCTGGTGTGTCCGAGGTGAACCATGTCCAGCGAGGCCTGGGGGCCGCATTCCGTTGCGATGAAAAGAGTTGTGCAGCAATGAGCGCCGCCGGAAAAGCAATAGGCCAGAAGCGTTTTGCAACCAGCCAGAGGTGTGCTCTGCATCGTAGTTGGCTCATGCGTTTTGAAAGCGCATGCCCCGGCAAAGAGCTCTTCCTCGTCTTTTGAGAACCTGAGAAGATAGTCACCATCGGTTTGGGTGGCGCTGAGCATAAGCTCACCCAGCCTGAACCACCGGGTGCTCTGTCCGGGATCGTGCTCGGATTCCACAGCAAGAGAGCAGCACACGGGAATGAGTATAAGTGCGCAAAGAGCAAAAATGACTACCAGCTTCTTGATCAATTGAGCCTCGAACAGGGAATCGGATTGAGATATAAGAACCAGGTCCGGCGCCCTCAGTGCGTGGGGCATCGGCTCCTGGAAATCGACAAGATGAGCGAATAGCTCCTATATAAGCCCTGGAACTTTTATTGCAATTAGAAAGCTTGCGATTTGCAGCCAAATTATGACAGAAAATATTCGTTCTACTTCCGCAGATTGTTTTCATGCAGTTCGGGGTCTCAGCGTTCCTTCGCCGAGAATAGAGAATTGAATCCACCTGAATGCAAGCTTTAGAAGGGCCGTTTCATTAATCCGGATTTGGCCGATTTCGTCATCCTCGATTTGAAACACGCTCAAAAAGCGGCTGTTGTGAACCATCTCCCGGAACTTGTCCATGTTGTAGCCCGCAAGATAGAACACCTGCTGCTGTTTTTGGGACAAATTCGCATTCCTGAGCTTTGGGTGAGTAACCAATCCCATCCAGAGATCATTAAGTTCGTGATAATCCTCCAGTCCCTGATCTTTGAGCCATTCATCCGTTTTCCAGAACTGCTCTTCGGTGAAGCCCCGGCAGTGGTCCTCATGGAGAATAAAATAGTTCTCCAACACCACGCCATGGAGCCTGTGCAACCGTGAGGCCCTGGCAACAGGATAAATTCGGCAGGCCGAAGGCCTGTCCTCGTAAACGACACAGCCCTTTGGCGATACGAACGGGCAGGTTTTTCGCTCGTTTTGGCTCATCTGGAGATAGGCTACGGGGATTGGCCGGCCCTCGTCAAAGCGGAAGTCGGCATAGCGGTCCAGAAAATCATCGGAACTTAGGCCAAGCCGGTTTTTGAGTCTCACTATGTCGTAAGGGGTCAGCAGCAAATTTAAATCACGGCAGCACTCGGTAAAGCAATCCACTCCGGGGTGGCAGGCAAAGCGAAACCCTCCATTCTCCAGGGGCTGGATTTTATCCTTAATTGATTCCGGCGCCGTTTCTCTTATTTCCATCATTCACCAATCTTTACATGCTGCCGGTTTCCCTTCAGGAATTCCGCTCAGGCATGGAGGTTAGAAGAGCAGATTTTTTTGCGGGCTGGGTCAAACAAGCTGATAAAGCTCTTCCAGTTGCGAGCGAATGTATCGGAAGGCAAGTCTTAAGAGCTCTTTCGTATCCTTGCCGGCAAGGGAAAGTGTCTCATCGTCTATCTCATGGAAATTCAAAAAGCGGCTATCTTCGAGGAGTTCGGCAAACCGGTCCAAGTCGTAAGCCATAAAGAGCACCCGTCCGAGGCCTTCGTTCATCGGGGCGCCAGGTTTGAAGGAGCCGGGAACCACTGATTGAAATTCTCTGTCCATTTGTGAATATTCGAGGACACCCTGAGACTGGAGCCAATCTTTGACAGTGCCCTTTGACCGCTCGAACAGACCTTTGCAGCGCTCTTTGCCGGCGATAATCCTGAATTTTGCGTCAGTGGTGGAGGCAAGGTCGAGCGGAAACATCCTGCACGCCCATGGCCGGTCTTCGTAGACCTGGCATCCCTCTTCGGAAACAAAGGGGCAGTATAGAGTCTGCGGGTCCATTAAGAGCTGCACGACGGGAATATTTCCGACTTTGGACAGAAAACTCCGGGCATATTTTTCCAGGAACCCCGAAGAGCTTATTCCAAGCGTCTTCCTTAGCCGCAGCACGTCATATGGCGTGAGGTAGATGTTTACATCTTTGCAGCACTGGGTAAAACATGGCAGATCGTCTTTACAGGCAAAATCAAAAGGACTGTTTTCGGTTAAATCTTGCGCCGTGCCGGTTGCTTGCATACGGAATTCCTCTACTTCTCCAGCAGTGATGCTTCGAAGCCCCGGAAGCCGGGATTTCCGGAAATCAATTTTTCGACAATCCCAAGCGTTTGCGCGCCTGAGCATGCCACGAATTTACAATCGCAAACCTTTCCGCACTGTGCGCAGTGATAATCCTGGTCCAGAGCGGACCCACAGGAGCAGAAAGGTTCTAAGACGAGCTGCCCATCCTCCATGGAGGCAAGCAGATAATCGACTGCGCGTAATTTTAGACCATCGAGGGTGATTGGCATTGAATTCTCCTTAACCGGGTTACAGGTTGGAGGTAATGGGCCATGGGACTTTGCCCGTTACCTATTGCCCATTACCCTGAACCCCATTTATGCTACAGACTTTCCAGCAGCAGCTCCGAGAGTTCCTTTATCTCCAGGGAGTCCTGCTTGTCCAGGCTGTTACAGGCGTCAGTCATCATGTTGATGCAATATGGACATGAGGTGGCGAGCACTTCCGCTCCTGCGCTGATGGCGTCAAGCACTCGAAGCTCACCGAAGCGTTCGCCCATAGGCGCCTCAGCCCAAATACGACCGCCGCCTCCTGCACAGCAAAGGCTCGACTCGCGCGAGCGTTGGAGTTCCCTGATTTCGATCCCCTGAACTGAGCTCAACAGTTCCCTTGGCGCATCATATATACCGCTGTGCCTTCCGAGATAGCAGGGATCGTGGAAACAGACCTTCCTGTCAGATTTGACTTTCGGGGTGATCTTGCCTTCGGCAAACAGCCGGGAGAGTATCTCTGTATAATGAAAGACTTCCCATTCAGCCCCCAGTTTGGAATAATCGTTTTTAAAGCTCCATAGGCAATGAGGAGACGTGGTAATAATCTTTTTGACCCCTTTTGCGGCAAAAAGCTCCATGTTTGCTCCGGCAAGCTTTTGGAAAAGTTCCTCGTCGCCAACTTTGCGCATACTCTCGCCGCAGCAGTTTTCTTCCACCCCGATTACCCCAAAGTTCACGCCGCCCCGGAGCAAAAGCTGGGCTATGCTTCGAGCGATTTTCATGCTGCGGGGGTCGTAGCACGAATGGCAGCAAACGAACAGGAAGTATTCCGTCTCCGGTCCAAACTGGGGAATCTCCAGGCCCTGCTGCCATTGGGTCCTATTCTCACGCGGCCCCGACCACGGATTTCCATTTGCATGGCAGCTTCCGAGTATCGGACGCAGTCCGGCAGGCGCCATGCCGCCTCCCACGATGCTTGCCCGCATTGCCCTGACGTTATCTATGATCTGTACGCCTCGCGGGCAGTTATTCTGGCACATTCCGCAGGTCGAGCAGGCAAAAAGAATGTTCTCATCCTCAAAACCCTCGATTCCCATCTGCCCGAGCCGCTGCATGTGCCGTATATTAAACTGCTCGCTGGTTTGTCCGGGCACCAGCCTCCAGGGACACAAATTTGTGCACAACCCGCACTGCATGCACCAATTGATCGTCTCGGCCCCCATCTCTATTATATAATCCTTCATCTCAAGCAGGATATTTTTCGGTTCCATTATCGAATGCTCCTTGAAGTCATTACAAGCCCACAGGGATTGAAATCGGATCAATATCCCTTGTAGGGATTAGGTCCGAGACTATTAAGTTTTTCGGCAAAGCTGTCCAGAATCTCTGGAATCCGGCTGTAGTCGGTGATCGCTATCTGTTCGAGTCTGACGCGATCTGATTCCAGGACGAGCCTGTCGAGCGTTTCCTTAATTTTGGACATTCGGATGTCGGCCAGTTCGCTACCTTTGATGAAATGGCACTGATAATCCTTTCCATGCCTGCATCCAAGAAGCAGAATGCCGTCTATTCCCTTTGAAAGCGCGTCGGCCATCCAGACCAGGTTCATGGAACCAAGACAGCGAACGGGAAGAAACCTGACCCATGGATTATAAGAGAGCCGTTCGATGCCGGCCATGTCAATGGCGGGATAGGCGTCGTTTTCGCACGCGAGCACCAGGATTCTCGGTTTCTCATCATACTCATCGGGCACGTTGATGCTTTTGATCATGTTTCCAATCATGCCCACTGAATAATTCTTAAAGGAGATGATCCTTTCCGGACAGGCGCCCATGCATACGCCGCACCTGCGGCAACGGGTCGGGTTTGGCAAAGGATTGGCCTTTTCGTCTTCATTTATGGCGCCAAAAGGGCATTCTTCGGTGCACCGCTTGCACTGGGTGCAGCGTTGCATAAAGAATTCAGGGTAGCTCTGGTCACCAGCCCTGGGGTGAACGGCCTTGCCCACGGAAACCATTTCGACGCACTGGATGGCCTTCAGTGCCGCTCCCATCCCGTCATTTCGCGCCCGCTCATAGTCCATGGGGGCGCGAACCGAGCCGGCGGGATAGATCCCGGTGCGGCGTGATTCGTAAGGAAAGCAGATGAAGTGCGAATCGGGAAAACCGTATTCGAGGGCGGGCAGCTCCGGCCCCTGCCTGTATTGCAGGTTGAGGAGATTGGAAACAAGAACAGTGTCGGTAGCGGCTGGCGAATTGTCCGCCTCATCTTTGGGCGCCTGCGCTTTGAAAGGCTCGCCCAGGGCGCTTGTCGGGACCATGCCGGTCGCCAGCACCACCAGGTCCACGCTCTCCGACATGACGGGGGAGCCGGTGAGGACGTCGTCCGAAGTTATCACAAGGCCGCCTGAACCATCGTCATCTACTCCAGTGACAGTGCCCCTCACGAAAATCACGCCATCTTTCTGGAGTTGTTTGTAGAGCAGTTCATAGCTTCCAGCAGAGCGAATGTCTTTATAAAACATATAAACCGGCGTCTGTGGATTGGCTTCCTTGAAGTATTTGGCTTGTTTCAAAGATTCAACGCAGCATGCGGAGGAACAATAGGGCAGGTGATCCGGGTCGCGTGAGCCTGCACAGAGAATAAAGGCCACGCTGCTTACCGGCTGCGCGTTGGAGGGCTTTATTACCTCCCCTTTCCTGAACATGGCTTCCAGGTCTCCGGCGGTGACCACATCGGCAGATGCCCCGTAGGAGAGGTGTCCTAGCCTGGAGGCATCGTAGGGTACCGAACCGGTAGCCAGGATTATCGATCCGACCCGTTCGGAGCTGGTCGATCCATTTTGCCCGATCTCGACATCGAACATGCACGGTCCACCTGAGATCGAGGCTATCCTCGAACCGGTATATACCTTTAGGCCGGGCTGGGCAGCGATTGCAGCCGTAAAATCGTCCAGGTTGAATTCCTGGAGTTCCTCATAGGGAGGTTCACACGGAGGCAGCCTGTAAACGGAGTTGAGATAACCACCCAGCTTGTCTTCTTTTTCGACCAGGACAGTTTCATACCCCGCCTTCGCGGCTTCAATTGCGGCGGTCATTCCGGTCAATCCGCCGCCGACCACAAGAATTTTTCTGCTGAGGTTTTCAGCAATGAAAGGCTCCGGAGGCTCAGAGTCCCTAAGCCGGACAATACCCATTCTGAGTGCGTCCTGGGCCATCATGAGGGTATCTTCTTCCCCTGCCGGCTGCGTCCAGGCAACCTGTTCGCGCAGGTTCACCCTCTCGACCAACTTATCCGGGGGCAGAGCGAACACGTCCGTCATCACCCGCTGTGAGCAGGCGGCTATCACCGCGCAGTTTACAGCTCCCCCATCCATATCGGCACGGATTCGAGAGATGCCTTCATGTCCGCACAAAAAAGGGTCCTGGCTGCAGACTGCCGCCTTGTATTCCGAGGCTACCGTGGAAAGAGCTTCCATGTCCATGCTTTCGCCGATTCCACAGCCCGAACAGATATATACACCGATTTTCTTTTCCATCCTCTACCTCCTGCAAGCCTGGATAGCCCTAAGAACGGCTGCGGTCGCGTCCTGAACGCACGATGACACGTCGGCGGGGCTTTTTACGCACCCTGCGCCGATAATGCCCGGCGCACCTCCGGACAGAATAAAGCCGCTCTGATCGTAGACCGCCTCAGCGGGGATCTTTTCTGTGGCTGTACTGGGGACCATCCCGGCGGCCAGGACTACTAGATCAAAATCGTCCCTGAGAATCTTTCCTGTCGCCTGGTCTTCAACCTGCACCGAAACCATTCCCGTTTCCGGATTTTCAGCGATTTCCCCTGCCTTGCCCTTGACCAGGGTAACCCGCTCATCCTGACGAACCTGGTCGAAGAAGGCTTCGTTTCGGCCGAAGGCCCTGATGTCTATGTAAAAAATCGAAACACTCGCCTCCTTGTCCTGTTCGAGCAGATATGTGGCTTGCTTTAGAGATGCAAGGCAGCATACCCCGGAACAGTAGGGAAGATAGTTTTCGTCTCGTGATCCAGCACATTGCACGAAGGCAATCTTCTTGACCGCTTTTCCATCCGATGGCCGCGAAATGACGCCTCCGGTAGGACCATTTGCGGATGCAAGCCGTTCCATTGTGGCGTTTGAGACTACATTGCGGTGCTTTCCCGCGCCGTAATAAGAAATAGCCGATGTGTCGAAAGGCGCCCAGCCCGTGGCCCAGATAATGGCCCCAACCTTGACCTCTACGGTTCGGGGCGTCATATCCAGTTCCACCGCCCCATACTCGCAGGCAGCCTCCACGGCCTTGGCCTCCGGCGTGCCGATTATCCCCGGAGCTATCACATAGCGCATCGGGTATGCGAATTCATGCGGCAGATAAGCAGCCTTTATAGTGCTCAAGCCGTAGTCGAAAGCGTTTGGGATTTCCGTTTGGGCCGCCAGTGAACACTTTCCGCAGGCGGTGCATTTTTCGTTCACATAGCGGGGGGCTACACGTATAGCGACGCTAAAGTTGCCCGGCTCTCCGTCTATTTTTTCCACCTCCGACATAGTCATTACATCAATCAATGGATTGCTGCGGATGCGGCGAAAGTTAATTTCGAGGCCGCATTGGGGTGGACAAAGTTTTGGGAAGTACTTGTTCATTCGCGCAACCCGACCGCCAAGAGAGGGTTCCCGTTCTACCAAAATAACGTGAAAACCCGCTTCGGCTGCTTCCACAGCAGCGCTTAGCCCGGTAATTCCGCCGCCTGCGACAAGAATCGTTCGGGCGCCATTTTGAGCATCAGCCATAGGAACTCCTCCATTTCTTCGGTTTGATTCTGCCGAAAAGCCGGTTTATTGAAATTAATGTGAGTCGAAAAGAAGCGGGGCGGTGGGACCGCCAGCCGTAATCGGCACTTAAACCTTCGACGGCTGTTCTTTCGAGCAAAACACAGGAGACTAACCCCGAAATAAAGTTTTTTCAATGAAAAAGGGCATGGGATTCCCGCTTTGTGAGGAACATTCCAATCGGCTGGCTCTGAGAATTATCAGGCTCCGTTGCGTGCCACCCGGTTAAATTGAAAGATCCTGACATCTTTCGACCAGTTCTGCTATGATGACAACGTTCTTACTGGTTCTTGGCACGACCGCGCAGGAAAGGCAGGATAAGAATTATGCTACGTCGCTTGCACCTTATCAATGTCGGACCGGCTCCTCAAATGAGCTTGGATTTGGGCGCTCGCTTGAACCTGCTAACCGGTGACAACGGGTTGGGAAAGAGCTTTCTCCTTGACATCGCTTGGTGGGCATTGACGGGACGATGGCCCGCTGAGATCAATCGTGCGCTCCCCATAGGGCTAATGGCTAAACCATATGGAGCAGGAAATGCTGCTATTGGATTCGCCTTGGCGGGCGAATCCAAAGAAGAGCGGTCCTACATGAGCTCTTACGTCAGAGGGGCTCAGGCATGGACCGCCAGAGGGGGCCGGCCGGCCAGTCCAGGATTGGTTTTGTACGCGCAGGTTGACGGCAGTTTTGCGTTATGGGACCCGGCCCGCAATTACTGGCGTACAGTAGGAGATGAGGATGTTCAAGACCGCCCCCCGGCGTATGTATTCAGTCCTCGGGAAGTCTGGGACGGTCTGCGCGATGAGGAGCGCGGCCTGCTTTGTAATGGTCTGATTTCAGACTGGGCTGGCTGGCAGAAAGAAAAGGGCACAGCGTTCAAGAGCCTTCGTTCGGCGTTGACAGCGATGTCGCCTTCGGATGTCGAAAAAATCGAGCCTGGAGAATTGACCAGAATAAGCCTGGACGATCCCAGAGATATTCCAACTCTCAAAATGCCCTACGGCCAGTCTGTCCCGGTGCTGCATGCATCCGCCGGTATCCGCCGCATAATTTCATTAGCCTATCTGCTGGTCTGGGGCTGGGAGGAACACCGAAAGGCGAGCGATCTGCTGGGCCAGGAGACAACTTCTCAAATCATCTTCCTCATTGATGAAATCGAATCTCATCTGCATCCGAGGTGGCAACGGCGGATTGTCAATTCCTTGCTCAACGTCATGAAAACGCTGACCAAAAAGCCAAGCACGCAACTCATTGCCGCGACCCATTCGCCCTTGGTGATGGCGTCGATTGAACCTCTTTTCGACCCAAAAACAGACGCTTGGTTTGATTTGGACCTTACGGAAGGCAGCAACAAGGATAAACCCGGAGTTGAACTCACCAAGCGAGAGTTCGTGCGACGCGGGGATGCGTGCAATTGGCTGACGAGCGAGGCCTTCGACATGGAAAGCGCAGGAGCTCTCGAGAGGGAACGTGTACTAGCTGAGGCTTCCAAGGCGTTAAGTGACGAAAAATTCGGGGCCAACGACGCAAAAAAATTGAATGCTAAGCTGCGCAAAGTTCTCGGTGACACCGATCCATTTTGGTTGCGGTGGCGATTTGTGGCAGAAAAGAGGGAATGGCTTTCATGATCCCGGTGACGCCACAACCAGAGCCTGACACTTTCGATAAGAAAGTACGCCAAAAAGGTCTCGAGTATATACGGAAAAAGGGAATTCGGCTTGACCGGCCTCTTCCTACGGGGACTAAGCTTTACCCTTACTGGCGTGAAAGTCTTGAGGATTTGTATTCGAGATACAATGGCTTGTGCGCCTATCTTGCTGTCTTTTTCGAAAAGGTGACCGGCGGCGGATCGGTAGATCACTTCATTGCAAAATCAAAACGGGCCGACCTGGCCTATGAGTGGAACAACTATCGGTTGGCCAGTTCGACCATGAACAGTAGAAAAGGACAATTCGACGACGCGCTGGATCCGTTCGAGATTCATGAGGACATGTTTCATCTCGAACTCGTGAGCGGCCGCATCTATCCTAATCCAGGACTTTCAGCAGAAGAGTTTAAGAGCGTTGCCGATACCATCAAGCGTCTGGGTCTGGACGCTCCAGGATGCCGAGAAATGCGTGCCCGTCACTATCAGGAATACCGGGAAGAACTATTCACAGGTGACTTTTTCAAAAAGCGCTCTCCCTTTGTATGGTACGAGGCAAATAGGCAAGGATTGCTGTGAAAATCATGGATTCTCTCAGAAAAGTCATTCCTCAACCCTCAAACCGCAACGCTCACCAATAAAAAAGAGGAGACGCACCTTTCGGTGCATCTCCTTCTCTTGAATCAGGCGATAGTGATTTGGTTATTTTTTGTCGCCCGTTGCAGCGCCGTGCAGCTTGACTTCAACTTTTTCTTCCAGGCCTGCGTAGTATTCTTTGAGAATGACGAGTACTTCGTCACGGCCGAAATGATCCGGAATCAGAGTTCCTTCCGAAAGTCCTTTGCGCAGTGCGGTACCGCTCAAAAGAACGCGGTCTGCCTTGCCGTGGGGGCAGGTCCTGAGGGATGCCATGCCGTCGCATTTGTGGCAGTAGAAGGTCCAGTCGATTTTGAGCGGCGTGCACAGAAGTGCTTTTCCACCCGCCGGTTTGGGGATCTTGTCAAAAATGGTTTGGGCTTCGAACATGCCGTAGAAATCGCCCACGCCTGCATGGTCGCGGCCGATGATCATGCGGGAGCACCCATAGTTCTGGCGGAAGGTGGCATGAAGAAGGGCTTCGCGGGGACCGGCATAGCGCATATCCAGCGGATACCCGCCCTGAAGAACCTTATCTTCCACGAAGTAATTCTTAACCAAAGCGTCAATACATTTTACGCGGACTTCGGCCGGAATATCGCCCGGCTTCAGGTTGCCTACCAGGGAGTGAATGAAAACGCCGTCGCAGACTTCAACAGCGATCTTGCACAGATATTCGTGGGAACGGTGCATGGGGTTGCGAAGCTGAAGAGCGGCCACTTCGTTCCAGCCTCTTTCAGCAAAAATCTTTCTCGATTCAGCCGGTCTCATGTAAACGCCCGGATATGCGGTGGGATATTCGGCCTCACTGAGCACCTTGACCGGGCCGGCCAGACTGATAGGCTTCTGCTGCATTACCATCTGAACGCCGGG
>CAVRZU010000222.1:0-7485 GCA_963725365.1 uncultured delta proteobacterium
TCCTGCGCATGTCAACTCCTTCTCAACTTTGGGAATTTAGGAATTAAGAGCAAACTCCCAATTCACCAGTTTTTCCAATCCCCCCAATTCCTCAATCCCTCAATTTCATTTACAATTCATAATTCGTAATTGAGTTTTTTGTCAAGGAACCTCGCGATAAAACGTCATTCAACACCCGGCGCCCAGCCTGGAGTTGCGTTATTACTTTTTTTGTACGTGTGCGATATTTGATGCTAAAATCAATGGGCCGGCCAAGGTTATTCGCTCTCTTCTTCGCCGGTATCATCTTCTCGAGATGCCCGAAGAATGGAATCAGGTCTCTTTCGACGATCACGTTCACGATTCGAACACCAAGGGGCGCAAATCGCCGTCCCATCTTATAATGGATGCATGGATCAAGGGTATCCGGCGTCTCATTGTAATATATGTCCTCAGACGAAGGCCGGAAGTCAGCCGGTTGCTTCTCGACGGCATCGTGGGCAAAAAGTTCTCAAAAGCCCTTTCCTTTTATCTGGACAATTGCGAAGAGTACCTGAACGAGATAGAAAAGGTTACAATTGCAGATTTTAAATTTTAGATTTTAGATTGGATTATCAAGGTCCCAACCTGAAATCCCGCGATCTTGAATTTACAATCATAAATCTAAAATCATAAATCTTAAATTAGTGAAGTTCTTGGGGGTTATATGAGATTAGGGACCTATGCGGAAATAAACCTGGATAACCTTGTCCTCAATCTGAGATGCATTCGCGAAAGGGTTGCATCCTCAGCGGTGATTCCGGTAATCAAGGCCGATGCTTACGGGCACGGCGCGGTGCCGGTTGCCAAACGGCTTGCCGGGGAAGGGTGCGCCATGTTTGCCGTGGCCCGGTTCGAGGAGGCGATGGAACTCAGAGAAAGCGGCATCTCGCAGCGTATCCTCATCCTGGGCCGGCTCTTTCCCGATGAAATTCCGCAGGCCGCAAAAGCCGGATTAACCATGAGCATCTTCGGGGAGGAAGACCTGGAATGGATTGAGCAAGCCAGTGGCCGCTCCGGGGGGGTGCCTGTTTCGGTGCATCTAAAGCTCGATTCAGGAATGGGCAGAGCAGGTTTTTTTATCAGCAAAGCCGCAGATATGTTCGACCTGATGGCGAAATCTGGGGCCTGCATCTGGGAGGGACTCTACTCTCACTTTTCCACTTCGGACGAAAGGGACAAAACCTACGCGAACCTTCAGCTCTCAAGGTTCAGCGAAGTCCTTTCCATGCTTTCGCGCTTGCCAAAAAGACCCCGGATCGTTCACATGGCTGCAAGCGGCGCGATTCTCGACCTCCCGAAGAGCTATTTCGATGCCGTCCGGCCCGGAATCCTGCTGTATGGCCATTACCCCTCGAAGGAGACTTCCTGTTGCATCCTGCCCAGGCAGGTGATGTCTTTAAAGACGCATGTCGCTCACCTTCGGGAATTGCCCGGGGGTCATCCCGTCAGCTACGGCAGGCGGTGGACTGCGCCGGGGCCGACCAGGATTGCGGTCCTGCCCATTGGCTATGCCGACGGCGTGAGCCGAAGGCTCACCAACAACGGAGAAGTTTTGATCCGGGACAGGCGATATCCGATTGTCGGCACGGTCACAATGGACCACATTATGATAAACGTGGGAACCGGCCCGGTTTCAGTAGGCGATGAAGTCCTGCTGTGGGGAGAATCGCCGTTCGGGGTCATTGAAACACTTGAAGTGGCCGAGCGAATAGGAACGATCCCCTATGAACTGACCTGCGCCGTTTCCAGGCGCGTGCCGCGCGTCTACATTGGCGGAATTGAGTGAGAAAGGGCGCGGCGCAACCAAAGACTTCTAGACACGGATGGACACGGATAGTCTGTTACGCTCCTCGCATCCCGCGCAATAGGGACAGCCGTAAATCTTGCACAAATAACAAGAAAATGTCTGATAGTAGTACGAAGAAAAATCACAGTTTGTTATCTGGTTTCTGAAACCGTCTTCAAGGCGGGGCGGTGGTTTCTGGGGGCGTTCCCAAGAACGAGAACCAAACAAAAAGATAAGAGGCCGTGAAATCGAGAGAAAAAGGGCTTGCAAATCGGTGACAAATATGCCAACATTAAGCGTATGAGAAATACGAGGCCCATTTCATGGATCAAAGCAGCAAAGAGGGATTTCGAGGAATTCCCCGAAGACGTGCAAGGCGATATGCTAAGTGCGCTCACGATAGCTGCCGCGGGCAGCAAATCGGACAAGGCCAAGCCGTTCAAGGATGTTGACGGCGGCGTTTTCGAAATCGCACTCCGGCATCGAGGCGATGCTTTCCGCGTTATCTATGCTATTAAAATCGGTGCTGATATTTGGGTAATTCACGCCTTCCAGAAGAAATCCAAGGCCGGAATTAAAACGCCCAAGATGGAGGTTGATCTTATACGCGACCGCCTGAAACGATTGAAGGAGGCTTTACAATGAACGACGACTTTGAACTTATTCGCGGCAGCGGCAATACGTTTCGTGACTTTGGCCGCGTTAATGCCGGTGTTGAACAGGCTCGCGCCATTGTTGCCGCAAAGATCATACGCACGCTTGACGAGCGCGGTCTATCAACACGCGAGGCTGAAAGAGTAACAGGCGTAGCGCACTCGGAGTTTTCGCGCATCCGCAACGCGAAGCTTGGACGCTTTACTCTTGATCGCATGATTACGATACTCGGAAAACTTGATGCGGATGTTGAAGTTAATGTTACCTTCCGGACGCGCGCCCCTTTGCAAGATGAATTACATCCCTGAACGCGAGGGCTTGCCGGTACGCCCGGGAGATGACAACATGGGCGAGAAAATGAACGTGCCGACCTTTCACTCCCCCCCTAAAAGGGGAGTTGAACGGCACTTATGCTGTTACTGTCCGCGCGAATTGGCGGATCATTTTCCGATTTGAAGATGGAGACGCTTTCGACGTGGATTTTATGGATTATCACTGAAGGAGGCGAACCATGGAGATGAAAACCCTGTGCATCCCGGCCTTCTCGTCAATGAGTGCCTTGACGACCTCGGCTTAAGTGTTGCCGAAGCCGCTAAGGGGCTTGGTATCAGCCGCCAGCAGCTTGGCGGCTCGGCCCATCGCGCTGTGCGAGTCCTCTGAGATTAAGCCGCGCCACACTAATTCTTAAAGCATTTTTTCTAATGTCCAAAACCGCCCCCAAGGCGGGGCAAGGCTTCGCGGGTCTCGCCAGGCACTAAACATTAGACAAAACGGTGACGGCACGAAAACCGGCTTGACAAGCGACAATTGTCGCTTTACGATCAACACATGATAAAACGGTTTAGACATCGCGGCCTTGAGCGACTCTACGAAGATGATGACCGGAGGGGGATCAACGACGAGCATGCCGAAAAGGTGCGTCGTATCCTGGCGCAATTGAAAAGCGCCTCACGACCGGAGGATATGGACATCCCAGGCTTTAAGCTTCACTCGCTTAAGTGGGATTTGACCGGATTTTGGAGCGTCACAGTAAGGGCGAATTGGCGGATTATCTTCAGGTTCGAGGACGGCGACGCGACCGATGTTGACTTAATCGACTACCACTAGAGGAGTACAAAGACATGATGACGATGAAAACCCCCCCGCACCCGGGCGAGACTGTTCGCTATGATTGCCTTGAACCTTTAGGGCTGACCGTAACCGAAGGAGCTAAGGCGCTTGGTGTAACGCGGCAGGCGCTTAATAATCTCGTAAACGGCAAAAGCGGGATTTCGCCGGAAATGGCGATCCGGCTTTCTAAAGCCTTCGGCAGCAGTCCGGAAACCTGGCTCAAGATGCAGCTCGATTATGATCTTGCCCAAGCGAGACAACGAGGGGGCATACAGGTTAAGCGTGTGCAACGGCCACACGATCAGCCCCACTTATAGACGGCGGCTATTTATGAACGAACGGAAACACCTTACGGTCCATGAGGTAGACAGGCTGTTAGCCGCTACCAAGTGCAAGCGAAATGCCGCGCGCGACCGCCGTTTGCTCTTGCTGATGTTTCGCCACGGGTTGCGAGTCTCCGAGGCTAGCGGCCTAACGCTTTCGCAAGTGGACATCGAAAGCCGCGTGTTGCATGTGACACGGCTTAAAAGGGGTCTCTCCACCACGCACCCGCTCAGGGCGGCGGAAGACAAAGTTGACGCCAGTACCAATCTTTGGTATAGTGGAAATACAAGGAGGATGAAGATGAACAAAAACACTTCATTCAGTATTGGCGAACATTTTAACGCGTTCATTGCAACCCAAGTGAACCAAGGCCGCTACAGCAGCGCAAGCGATGTTGTACGCGCTGCCTTGCGGCTGCTTGAAGAACATGAAGCGAAGCTCGCCGCGTTGCGGGCGGCGCTCGATGAAGGCGAGCAGAGCGGGCCATCGACTCCGTTTGATTTCGAGGCGTTCATTGCGCGGAAGCGTGGATTGCAGTCGCCAACAATATGACGCAGCGCTACACTCTTTCTCCGCGTGCGCAGTCCGGCCTTGACGAAATCTGGGATTACACGATGCGTCATTGGGGCATTGACCAAGCAGAAACTTATATTCGCCAACTTTGGCACGACATCGAAGCCATAGCGGCAAATCCCGCTATCGGAAGGGCTTGCCCCGAAGTAACGGCCGGTTACTGCAAATTTCGCTCCGGTTCTCACGTCCTTTTCTTCCGCTTGAGCGGCGGCGCTATAGATGTTGTCCGCATTCTTCATGGGCGGTCAGTTCATACTGAACCCCTCTTCCGTGCGCCTGCGGCGCACGCTCAATTTGTCCAGTGTTTCTGTTGCCGCTGCCTCTAACTTGTCGCAAAAAAAACACGGACTTTTCACAGTGCCGTAACCACGGGCGAAAGATTATCTGCCAAAATTGCTTCTCATTTAAATTTTTCATCCGAACCAGCCAAAGCCAAACCTGCCGCGAGGCACGGGACGGAAAGCCACGGATCTCACTCTTGAGATAGCCGAGTTGCATGAAGACCATTATAGGCTAGCAAGAAAATTCAAAGTCAAACGGGAGGAATAATTGATTTTGATAGCCTAAAATTCCCCCACCAAATGGGCAAATGATGGTCCAAAATTCCCCCGCCCTCAACAGTCTCATCTGGTAGCAAGAACCTGGTGAAGAACTCAACCATGGTTACCGGAAGGGACGGGAGGGATGATCATTATGGATCAGTATGAGTACATTCGGACAGCACATCGGGTTTACGGCAAGAGCGTACGAGAGATTGCGCGGGAAACGGGACATGATCGCAAGACGATCCGGAAGGTTTTGAATGGGGAGCATAGTGGATACGGTCAGAGGCAGTGTCAACCCTATCCAGTGCTGTGCGCCTATTTGAAGCTAATCGATTCTTGGTTGGAATCGGACAAGGATGCCCCAAGAAAGCAGCGCCACACTGCGACGAGGATTTATCACAGGCTGGTCAGCGAAGAGGGTTTCAAAGGTGGTGAGACAACGGTCCGCCAGTATGTACGCAAAGCCAAGATACGTCTGGGAGTAGGCGCCTGTAAGGCTTTTATTCCCCTGGAGCCGGATTGTGGTAAGGAAACGGAGGCAGACTGGGGCGGGGCTGTGGCCATCATTGGGGGAGAGGAAGCGTGGCTCAAGTTTTTTTGCATGCGCTCAAAGTACTCGGGGAAACACTATGTGCGGTTTTACCCCTGTGAAAGGCAAGCAGCTTTTTTTGATGCGCATATGCAGGCGTTTTCGTTCTTCGCCGGTGTTTTCAAGACCGTTATCTACGACAATTTGACCACCGCCGTTGAAAAGGTGCTCAAGGGCAAGGATCGCAGGGAACAGGAGTCATTCAGGAAGTTTCACAGCTACTACAATTTCACGGCCCGATTCTGTAACGTAGACAGCGGTCACGAAAAGGGTGGCGTAGAAGGACTGGTGGGTTTTGCCCGTCGCAACTACATGGTGCCCATCCCAAGAGCCGAGAGCCTTGAAGATCTCAATGAAAAGATAATGCGCAGTTGCCTTGAATACGGAAGTCATCGGATCGATGGCAGGGAAAAGACCGTCGATGAGCTGTTTGAGGAAGAGAAAGCTCATCTGTTGACGCTTCCCTCGCATCCCTTCAGCAACATAGAGACGGTGGATAGCAAGGTTAATCCTTATGCAACCGTTATCTTGGACAAAAACCGCTATTCGGTTCCAACATCCTACGTGGGGTTTCCGGTAAAGGCGATCCTCGGGGTGGACCATGTGGAAGTTTTTGAGCGGGGCAAGAAGATAGCGACACATAGGCGGCTGTTTGCCAACAACAAATGGCAACTCAACCCGGACCACTACCTGGATCTGCTTCATCAGAGGCCGGGGGCATTCGATTCGGCCAGGCCCATCAAGGAGTGGCGCAAAAAATGGCCGCAGTCCCTGGAGCGGTTCCGAGATAAGCTTGTAGCCAGTCAGGGCGAAACGGATGGGACCAGGGATTTTATCATGGTGCTGATGCTCTACCGGGAGCACCGGGCCGAAGATGTGGAGGCGGCGGTGGAACGGGCGGTACAAAGTGGCGTGAGCTCCAGCGCCGGAGTAAAACACCTGCTGCTGCCGGCAAATGATGGCGATACCTGTGAGCGTGTGAGTGGCTGGCCAGCCACCCCAGCACCTGACGTTTCGGTGTATGCGCAACTGGGAGGCCTGTCATGAAAGCCTCTACGGAGATGCTGCTCAAAGATAATCTGAAGGCGCTCAACCTATCGCATATGTTTACCAGTCTCGGGTCCCTGGTGCGTCAGGCGCGGGAAAATGGGACCAGCCACGAAGAGTTTCTCCTCGCCCTAACCGAAGTGGAACTGCAGATCCGGGCTGAAAGCCGCCTCAAACGAAAGCTGCGAGAGGCGAAGTTCCCATTGCTAAAAACCTTGGAGCAATTCGATTACAGCAGCGCGGAGGTCCTGGACAAACGATTAATGCGCGAACTGGAATCGGGAGAGTACTTGCTGAGTCATAGAAATATCATCTTCACGGGTAAAAGCGGCACTGGAAAGACGCACCTTGCGACTGGATTGGCCGTTGCCGCCTGCCGACAAGGGATAAGCACACGGTTCGTAAATGGCTGCGGGTTGAGTATGGAACTCATCGAGGCGCAATCGGAACGCAGACTGAGCCGAGTGATACAGAAATACGCTCGCTACGGGTTAGTGGCGGTCGATGAACTGGGATATGTCCCCTTTTCCAAGGAATCCGCCGAGTTGTTGTTTCAGGTCTTGGCCGAGCGTCACGAACGAGGTTCGGTCATCATCACTACCAATCTTGGATTCGCAGATTGGACACAAGTGTTCGGCGACGCCACCCTGACGGCTACGCTCTTGGATCGACTCACCCACAAGGCCCATATCATCAATTGCACTTGGGAGAGCTACAGACTGAAGGAAACTCTAAAAGCGAGAAGAGAATCGCCGAAGGGCTCAAAAACAACCCAATGATGAACAATCAGGAGAATTCCATGTCGGCATACGACGAATTCAAGGAGATAAACGAGA
>CAVRZU010000223.1:0-5164 GCA_963725365.1 uncultured delta proteobacterium
ATGAAGGTTAAATGGATGTTTGTGTTTTTGGCTGTTCTGTTTATGGCAAATTATGGGGTGGCGTATGCTGATTTCGCCGAGACGTACACACTCGACAATGTTTCCTTTACGGATGGAGGGACAGCAACCGGCTTCGTAACGCTAGACTACTCTTCACCCGGACTTCAGTTACCAGCAACTGTCACGGCCTGGAATGTCACCGTGTCCAGCCCATCGTCCCCTTCAGTGGTCTTCACAAGCAGCGGGACTGGGCAACAAGCCCAGGGAGCTGGGCAACAAGCCTATGTGCAGGCCTCCCCTCAATGGATTAATTTCTCTGATGCCGTCCCTACGGGGACATTGAGTTACGATCAATCCCAGTTGTTTCTTGGAGTGCCAAGCTCAGCACAAAGTCTGATGTATACTCCACAATCAGAACCAACACAGCTCATACCGACCACCCAGATTTATGAACCGAATCCAGCAGCGCCAGTAATGTTCATTCAACAGATCAACCTGGATACACCAAATGTTCAGGTTACAAATTACGAATCGGGAACAGGGGGTTCGCTTGACCCCGCCACAACAACGCCCATCCCGCCGTCAGCGCTGTTGCTAGCATCCGGTATTGTGGGGCTTGCTGCGTACAGAAAGAGATTCAAAACGGCTTAGCTTCGAGCTTCACAGATTGTGATTGACGGCATGGGCGGCAACGGCTCTGCCTTTTTTAAAGGCCTCGAAACACTAGACACTTTACAAACTGGGAAGTTTTGCCCGCTGTTTTTACTGGCCTTTTTTGTTCAAAGGCTCTGAGCCGCTAAAGCCCTGTAAAGCGTTCGCCGCGAGACGTTGAGCGATTGGGCCACATTGTCGGGGCCTTCCCCCTGCTCTATCAACTTGCGGGCGTGGGCGACCTGTTGGACGGAGAGCAACCGCTTGCGGCCCATCCGCACCCCGCGAGCCATAGCCGCCGCGCGGCCCGCCTTTGTCCGCTCCTGAATTAACGACCGTTCAAGCTCTGCCAGTATCCCCACCATTTGCCACAGGGCGCGGCCCGTGGGTGTTTCCGTGTCGATTGCTTCCGTTAACGACTGGAAGGCCACGCCCCGCGCTTTCAGATCATCCAGCAGGGCGATAAGGTCACGCAGTGACCGGCCCAGCCGGTCGAGTTTCCAGACCGTCAGCACGTCACCAGCCTTGAGAGCCTTAAGGCACTTTTCCAGTGCTGGCCGCTTGGTATTCGTACCCGTGGCCTTGTCGGTAAATATCTTACCGCACCCTGCCCGCTTCAAAGCCGTCAATTGCAGGTCTGGGTTTTGGTCTTCTGTGGAGACCCTCGCATAGCCTATTTTCATCTTGTTTTTTGTCCTTGATTTATGGCACCGCCAAGCCGTTGATATCACAGCTCGGATTTTTGTGTCAAAAATCTTGATTCATGACACAGCCACCGTGCGGGAAACTCATTGACGGGGATCACAACCGGCAGTATGTGACATGAGTCTACAATCACGCGCCGTAACGATGCGCGGCAACGACAGGCTTAAGGATTCGGCAGGTTAAACGAGATTGCTTCAACCCCTATTGCCGGATTGTGAGCGTGTCTAAATCAATGGACTCAAAAGCCGGATTGTCGCCATCGAAAACGCAATAATAAAGGCAGGTTGGAGAAAGTTGGAATGCTTTTTTCGCACCGTTAAATACCGGCGGCTTAACTAATGTCAGCAAGGTCAACTTCGCAGCGGACTCGTCGAACAGCACGGCATTCCCCTTGAGAGCGAAAGGACTCGTTCCTTCAGGGTAATCTGACATCGGCACGTCGTGGGAGTCGATATTGAATAAGGTTGTCTTTACTACTCCCCACACTTTCAAAATACCGTCGAAGTAAACAAAACTCATTGTTTCCGGAATCTTGTTATTATCCCTCAGAAAATCGATTTCAACTTTTTTAGGCGTAAGAATGTGAGCAGGCATCCAAACTTTTCTCTGATCTTTAGTCACCAGCCAGTAAGTAGGAAGGCTGCCCTTTTTCTTAATCAGTGTTACGTTATCGCCAAAGGAAAATGTGGTCAGCGCACGCCCAACCCCTCCGGATGAATCCTTCACCGTTGGTTCGCCGGAAAGTGTGGAATATTGTTTGACTCGCACATACGCGGTTCCTCCTTCTTTGAGGATCGCAGGCACAGGCAACGGCCCGGTTGCCGTTGGCGCAGGAGGCTCGATTGGTGGTAGAGGAGGCACGACTGTTGGTGGCGGTGGCGGTAAGGTTGTTGGTTGCGCAGGAGGCGCAGCTTTTGGCGGCGCGGGAGGCTCGGCTTTGGTTTCTTGCCGTGCACCTGGCTGCGTAGAGGTGGTATTTGCCTCCGGTGAGGCATCCGGCCCTTTAGCGAGGATAGCGAGGAGCGCCTGCGCTATCTCAGGATGGCCATTTTGTGAGGCGGCCGTCAACGCGGTTTTGCCGGTATTATCCTTGACATAGACGTCGGCGCCGCTTGCCAGCAGCAACTCCACGACGTCCTCGTGGCCATTCTTGGAGGCATGAATCAAAGCGGTCCCACCGCGCTCGTCTTTGGCATTGACGTCAGCCCCCATGGCAAGCAGCGCCTGCACGATCTCTGGGTGAGCATCCTGAGAGGCCAAAATCAACGCGGTTATGTCGTGATTCGCCCTGGCATTGACATCCGCCCCTTTGGCCAGGAGCGCCTGCACGATCTCGACATGGCCATTTTGTGAGGCAGCCAGTAACGCGGTTACGCCCTCGATACCCTTGGCATTGACATCCGCCCCCCTGGCAAGCAGCAACTTTACGACGTCCTTGTGGCCATTGTATGAGGCAAACATCAACGCGGTTCCGCCTGAGTTATTCCTGGCTTTGACGTCGGCCCCACCGGCGATGAAGCGTTTAACGGCATGCAGATCACCGCGCGTTGCCGCTTTGATGAAATCCTCATTCATCTCCACATTCACGCCGGCGCCAGCAACATTGGCCCACAAAGCGAACACCGCTATCAGCGCCGCAAGCATTCCCGCCTTATGACCTGCTTGTTCTGAAATCACCCTATGGTGTCCAATTCCTCAATCCCCGGATTCTTCCATATAGTAGTCCAGGCCGAAATGGGTTATTTGCTCCTCGCCCATGAGATAACGGAGGGTGTTTTTAAGCTTCATCGACTGGATGGAAAGGTCGTGTTCAGGGTAGAGATTTTCCTTTACCATCGGGCTTTTGAAATAGAATGAGAGCCATTCCTGGATGCCGCTCATGCCCACCCTTTGCGCCAGGTCCATGAAGAGCACGAGGTCAAGAATCAGAGGCGCCGCCAGTATGCTGTCCCGGCAAAGGAAGTCAACCTTTATCTGCATCGGATATCCGAGCCATCCGAAGATGTCGATGGCGTCCAGCCTTCCTTATTGTCTCCCCTTGGCGGATAATAGTTGATCGTCACCTTGTGGTAATAGTTCTTGTACAAAACCGGATAGAGGTGCGGCTGCAATAAGTACTCGAGAACGGAGAGCTTGCTCTCCTCTTTTGTTTTGAACGATTCGGGGTCGTCGAGGACCAGGCCGTCGCGGTTTCCCAGGATATTTGTCGAATACCAACCCTCCAGACCCAGCATGCGGGATTTAAGGCCTGGCGCCAGGATCGTTTTCATCAGCGTCTGGCCTGTCTTGAAATCCTTCCCCGTTACAGGCACTCCCATGGAATCGGCCAGATCCACCATAGCAGGAACATCCAACGTGAGGTTGGGTGCGCCGTTGACGAAGGGCACTCCGCTTTCCAGGGCCGCCAGGGCATAAAGCATGCTCGGGGAATACTGGGTCGTTCTCGTCGATTGCCTTCTGGAGGGACTCCACAGAGCGGTGGATTTCCTGAGGCTTAAGATGCACCTCAGTGCTGCCACACCAGATCATGACGCATCTGTCGAGGTTGTTTCGCGCCTTGAATTCCGCGATATCTGCCTTGAGTTCATTGATTTTGCCGCGCAACCCGGAGCCGCTTTTTATGTAAGTTCCATCCAGGTTTTTTACAAACCGGCGGTCGAAAACCGCTTTCATCGGGCGGATTTCGCTCAGGAAATCCCGGACAGGGTCGAGGTGTTCACGATTTAGCACGCGCGCATAAAGAGCAGCCTCAAAGCAGTTGGCTTCGTATACGTCCCAACCTCCGAAGACCAGGTCATTCAAATCCGCCAGGGGAACAAAATCCTTTATCTTGGGACTTCTGTGCTCGAAGCGCTTCCCCAGTCTGATGGTTCCGAGTTGGGTGAGAGAACCGACCGGCTCGGCAAGACCCCGTCTTACGAGTTCGACCCCCGCGATAAATGTAGTGCTGACCGCGCCTCCAATACCAGGTATGAGAATTCCCAGCTTACCTTTCGGGGGCGGGATATCACGGCCCTTTTTTAAATTTCTCATTGATTCATGTACTCCACGATATACGGATTTGTCTCAGCTTCACGCTTCAAGGTCGATCTGGGCAGGTCTCCGTAGTCGTGTCCGGGCCATACCACGGTATCCGGCGGGAGCTTTTTCACAAGACCTTGAATCGATTCAATAAGCTGCTTGAAGGAACCTCCCGGGAAGTCGGTGCGCCCGACCGCTCCAACAAAAAGAGTGTCTCCTGTGAACAGGTTTCCTTCTATTAATATGCAGCAGGCCCCGGGGGTGTGCCCCGGAGTGTGAAAGAATTTCATCTTCAGGCTGCCGAACGAAAGCTCATCACCGTCATGCACGCGCACATCGGCCGGTCCGGAAGGCTGGAAACCAAAGGAGCGGGCAAACATCGTGTTCTCCGGCCTTTGGGAAAAAATATCGTCGCTTTCATGCATGACCACGCTTGCCCCGGTCGCTTTGCGCATCCGTTCATTCCCGCACGTATGGTCGGCATGGCCGTGAGTGTTCACGATATATCGGAGTGTTATGCCGTTGGCCCCGAGATGCTTTATCAGATCATCTTCATTTCCGGCAGGATCGATCATGATGCCTTCTTTAGTATCCTCATCGTAGACAAGGTAGCAGAAGACTTGCATGGAACCGACCGGAATCTGCTCTATCTTCATTCATTCCTCCATTTGATACACTGAGCGTATTATTGTTATTATAACCCCGTCAAAATGGACCAACTTCGCCAAAATGTCAAATACAGGCGACTCGCAGTAGCCCACCGTAACTGATAGACAGAGCAATACAT
>CAVRZU010000224.1:0-8798 GCA_963725365.1 uncultured delta proteobacterium
AGGGGCCGGATTTTGTCCCCAAATACCTGGAATTCCTGGGATCAGGCGCCAAGGCGGAGCCCGGGGTGTTGCTTCGGCCGTTTGGCGTCGATTTGGCCGATCCCCGATTTTGGGACCGTGGCGTGAAAATCATAGAACAACTCGTAGCCGAGGCAGAAAAGGAAGCATCTCGATGATGGCAAAGGCAAAATTCAGAAAGACCAAAATTGTCTGCACCCTGGGACCTGCCGCCGGTTCTCCGGAGATGATCGCAAAGCTCATGGACGCGGGCATGGACGTTGCCCGCCTCAACTTTTCCCACGGAACCCGCGAGCAGCACAGGCAGACCATTCACATCATTCGCTCGCTTTCCAGGGAGACGGGCAAGGAAATAGGCATTCTGCAGGACCTCGGCGGACCAAAAATCAGGCTCGGAATACTCAATGACGAGAAAAGGACCCTCAAGCACGGAGACCGCATCACGCTGGTGCCGGGAGAATACGCCGAAGGGGATGCTATTCCGGTTAATTATCCCGATTTGATCGGTGATATCGAGCAAGGCAATCCGATCCTTCTGGCCGACGGCACGGTCCAGTTGGTTGTAGTGGAAAAAAAGGACAAATCCGCCGTCTGCGAAGTCGTGGTCGGAGGGGTGATCTATTCGCGCAAGGGAGTGAATTTGCCTTTGTGCCGGCTGAGTGTGTCCGCCTTTACGGAGAAAGACCGTGAGGACCTGAAGGTGGGTTTGGACGAACAGGTCGATTTTGTAGCTCTGTCTTTCATTCGCAGCCTGGAAGACATTCAAGAGGTGCGCTCGATTATAGCCGGGTCGTCCCATCATCCCATGCTCATCGCCAAAATCGAAAAACGGCAGGCAGTGGACAATTTTGAAGAGATCCTCTCCGCCGTTGACGCCGTAATGGTCGCCAGGGGAGATCTCGGGGTCGAGATGCCGCTCGAAGAGGCGCCTATGATCCAGAAGAAGATAATCAGGATAACCAGGCAGGCGGGAAAGCCGGTCATCACGGCCACACAGATGCTGATTTCAATGCTCGAAAGTCCCAGGCCCACGCGGGCCGAGGCGACAGACGTCGCGAACGCCATCCTGGATGGGACTGACGCCCTGATGCTCTCCGATGAGACCGCGATGGGCGCTTATCCGGTGGAAGCCGTTTCGACCCTGGATCGGATAGCCAGGGCCACCGAGCCTTACGTGGACGAGAAGGTCTTTCTGGAAGAGGAAGTGTCCGCAATGCTGCACACGGTCCCGGCCGGAATCAGCCGCGCCGCCTGCCGGCTTGCGCTCGACCTGGAAGCCGCGGCTATCGTCGCCAGTTCATCATCGGGCAGCACGGCCCGGCTTGTGGCGCGCTTCCGCCCCTCTGCGCCCGTAATGGCCCTGACCGATCTCATTGCTACACAGCGCCAGTTATCTCTTTCCTGGGGCGTAATCCCTCACCTGGGGAGCGCATTTGTCGACACGGACCAGATGTTTTCGTCCGCACGCTCCTGGTCGATGGAAAAAGGGGTCGTTAAGCCGGGAGACTGCATTATTATAACAGCGGGCGTTCCGGTGGGGGTGTCGGGAACGACGAATTTGCTAAAAGTTATGGAAATCAAAGGCGGTGAAGAGTCCTGATTGACGACATTTCGATACCGCCTTAGCTTACTGATATTAGTTAATAATTGCGAATCAAGGCATTGCTCGGACCCGTTTCAAAATCTCAAGACAATAGAAAATACGGCAAGCATAGGCCTTGAAGGAGAAAATCATGAAAGGACCCAATGTAGTATTAAGATATTTTTATCTATTTGCACTGTTGTCGTTTGTATCGGTGCTGCTTTTGCCGGCTCTTGCCGGGGCTCAAGACTACCCGATCATGGACCGGGTTGCCGACAAAGTCATCCAAAAGTATCAGAATTCGTCCTGCCAGCAGTTGTGGCAGAAAAAGGGCAAGCCAAAGTCGGAGATGGAGCAGAAAGTCGTCCGATTTCTAAAGAGCGACCCACAAATGCGCGTTGCGTTCATCGACAAAGTTGCGGCTCCCATCGCCAACAAAATGTTCGAATGCGGCATGATTCCATGAATGTCGCAGGGCTACCGCTCGCGCAGGGTGGTTTTACCCACCCTGCGCGAGGTTTATCGCTATCCGGGGCCAGCTTTTTGGCCTTCCGGAACTCCGGGTCAATGTGAAGGAACAACCTCGGTACCGGTCAACCTCCTCAAGGTTCAGTCAAACGTCAATGTCCACCGCCATTTAGCTTCCCGCAGTCATAGCGCAGTTGGTCCCTGAAGTCCGGATGCGCGATCTCGATCAGGGCTTGGCACCTCTGCCTGAGTGTCTTGCCTCGAAGCGCGGCGATTCCGAATTCGGTGGCCACATAGTCCACATCGTAACGTGAGGTAGTTACCGGCTGGCCGGGCTGGAAGCAGGCGACTATCCGCGATTGAGTCCCTCTGGCCGCCGTGGACGGAAGAGCGATGACACTTCTGCCTCCCTTTGAGCGGGACGCTCCTCGGACGAAGTCCACCTGGCCGCCGACTCCACTATACTGGATCGTACCCAGGGCAGTAGCGGCTATCTGCCCCATTGAATCCACGGCCAGTGCCGAATTGATAGAAACCATGTTGTCATTTTGGGCAATTCTGAATGGATCGTTCACAAAATCTACCGGGTAGGCTTCGATCATGGTGTTGTCGTTGAGCCACTCGTAAAAAGCAGAAGTCCCCATGGCAAAGGTAATTACAATCTTGCCGGGCAGAAAAGTCTTCTTGCGGCAGGTGATGACCCCCGAGTTTACAAGGCGCATAGCGCCATCGGAGATCATCTCGGAGTGGATGCCAAGATCATTTTTATCGCCGAGGTAGCTCAAGACCGCATCCGGAAGGGCGCCTATGCCAAGCTGCAGACAATCTCCGTCTCTTATCAGACTTGCCACATGGCCGCCGATGGCATTCTCAGTCTCCCCCAGCTTAGGAGGAGTAAGTTCGATTAGAGGCTCCCCTGTGGGGACAAAGTAATCGATGTCTGTCGCATGCAGGCAGGAATCCCCACCGACCCTCGGCATTTTGGGGTTGACGGCAGCTATCACCGTTTTGGCGCTTAAAGCCGCCTGCTTGGTGTAATCCACCGAAATGCCCAGGCAAAAGAAACCAAGTTTGTCAGGGGGTGAAACAGTTATGAGCGCCACATCCACCGGCAGAATTCCATCCCTGAACAGTCTGGGAATCTCGCTGAAAAAGCAGGGGGTGTAGTCGCCGCGCCCTTCATTGACTGCTTTCCTGCTCGATGCCCCTACAAACAAAGAGTTGTGCCGGAAAGCACCGGCATATTCCGGAAGGCAGTAGCGCGCGCTACCCATGGCTACCATATGGACAATTTCGACTCGCTCGAGTTCACCCGCCCGGTCAACCATTGCCTCAACCAGAGACTTCGGCTCGCCGCAGGCGTGGGCGTGCACCACCCGGTCACCGGATTTGATTGCCTTTACGGCTTCCGAAGCCGTTGTCAAATGCTGATCGTAGTGTTCATGCCACTTCATGAGGATCCCTCCCCTCAAAGAATTCTCTAATCTTTAGGGCAACAACTGTTGCCAACTCACTTTCTGAAATCGATTCCGATTCGACGATCGGCCCGCTCACGACAATCCATTCAAACGCCGGACTTCGTGCTTCCGGCCGGTCGGCACAGGCCACCGGACACCCGCAAACCAGAATGCCCAATTCCCACTTTCCCATGCTGACGTCGATGGCTAAGGACAAATCCCCTGAAAGCTTTTTCCCCAGTTCATCAGCGAACCTGGAGCGCTCTATCTGAGGATTGCATCCGCCGCAGTACTTGACGCCTATCCTTTTCATCAACCACAAGTCAATTATGTTTTAATCCCGGCCAGTTCCTTTGCGAGACTCTTTTTGTGCTCGAGATTGCCCTGACGGGAGATCATTATCCTCTGAGCCTGAGGTGAACCGGCTCCGTGCATCGATTCCGTTCGGTAGCCAACAGCCGCTGTTCCCAGCGTGATGTTCTCGATGAGCCTCAGGACTCGCATCCTGTGTTCGGTCGGAACCGAAGCTACGCCACGGAAATACTTCTCGACCACCTTGCCGATTTCCGGATGATTCAAGTCTTTCTCGGAGGCCATGGTCACCATGAGCCCGCCTGCGATATCTTCGGCCAGGCGCGCAATTTCATATGGAAAACGGGTAACGTTCTGCTTGCAGACGTTTGCCAGCAACATGTTTATCTGGTAATTGCCTGAAGCCGTCTTGTTGCCTTCCGCTGAACAGGCTATGCCGCAGGCATAAAGAGTCTCATTTAGGTGCATCATTTCGATGAGCTTGTCTTTGATATGGGAGGCCTTCATTGCACCGTTATAGTCTGCAGCCAGCGCCGCTGCGCCGATCAGCACGTCACCCACGCCGACCTTGCAGCCGCCATAGCTCTGGCGATGGTATCCGGCGAAACGCTCGACAAGGGCGCCGCTGAACTCATACTCTCCGGCCATAAAAACATCTTCCCACGGAATGAAGACATCGTCGAAGACCATCAGGGCCTCATGTCCCCCGTACTGGCTGTTGCCAACATCTATATCGCCACCCTCCAATTTGCGGGTATCACAGGACTGGCGGCCGTAAATGTAGAAGATGCCCTCGGCATCGGCCGGAGCGACGAAGGAGACAGCGTAATCGGCATCCTCCTTGGTCATGGTCATGGTCGGCATGACCAGAATCCAGTGTGAGTTGACCGCCCCGGTCTGGTGCGCTTTTGCGCCGCGGACAACAATGCCGTCGGCATTCCTCTCCACAATGCGCACGTAGAGATCGGGATCTGACTGTTTGTGGGGAGGCAGTCCGCGGTCGCCTTTAGGGTCGGTCATAGCGCCGTCTACCGTCAGGTCTTTTTCCTGCATCATGAGAAGGAACTTATTGAAGCGCTCATGGTATTTCGTTCCCAGCTTCTGATCCATCTCGAAGGTTACGCTGTCCACGGCGTTGATCGCGTCCATTCCGACACACCTCTGGAAGCATGCCCCGGATTTTTGCCCCAGAAGGCGCTGCATTTTCACCTTCCTTATAAGATCGTCAGTACTCCTGTGCAGATGGCAGAACCGATTGATCTTGCTGCCGCTAAGATGGGAAGTTGCGGTCATGAGGTCCTCATGCAGAGGGTCCTGGGCAAGAGCATACGTAAGTTTTACAGAATTCATGGAGGGCCGGATGACCGGATGATCAACCGGGCTCTTCACCAGTTCACCCATCAGGTAGACCTTCATATTCAATTTGCGTAAACTCTCTTCGTACTGTTCACCTGTCATGAGAGGCATTTCTTCTCCTTACTATTCAACCAAACGAGCATGTGGGTTGAACAATTGAGCTGTAACTCGATACTGATTGGAACGCATATTTACTCAGCCGATATTTTCGCATTGAAAACGGGATCTTTGACCTTGTCGTATGTGTGCCATCTGCGGAAGAAATCCCTGCCGTAGATCAGGGCGCACAGGACGATTCCCACTCCAAACGCATAAGCCGCCCCGCGGGAGACCAGCACTGCGCCAACTACTCCGGCCACTCCCAGATCATTGAACGTCCTGGCCTTTAGAATCCCAACTCTCACAGCCACGAAGCCCTGGATCAGCATGGTCAGGGAGAGTGCTACAGGCAGGATCGGCTTTACCAGGGTGACTATGGGAGCGAGAAAGTAGCCTGTAAAGGTACCGAGGCGAAAGGAAGCCACGCCGCCGAAAAGACTGTCCATTGCCTTCCTGCCGTGCTTGTAGCGTTCGCACTCCACAACCTGCATGGCCGCCCACATAGGACCGCACATGGACGCATCCGGCCCTATCATTGACATGGTTATGTTTCTAAGGCCGACGATCATGTTGTTGCGGTTTGCGTCGAAATGGACGTCCTCGTCTCCGTGGCGAATTTCCCGCGCATCGTCGACGAGGGCCTCTGCCTGAATAAATTCACCGAAAAGAACGATGTAAGTTGCAAAGACCAGAGGAGCGGCTGCCAAGTAGAGACTAAATGGCGGAAACCCTATTTTGGATGAAAAAGGGGTCCATTCATTAAAAAGGGTAACAAAATGCGGAACTGTAAATCCCCATGCAATGTCGGGCCATGGGATCTCGTGGAAAATCGGCCCGATGAATATGGCAAGAACCAATGCAGGTAGAAGCCCAAGGTCCGATATGTAGGTCAATACTTTATTCTTGTTGCGCCACGATTTGAAAAGATTTGAAAAAAGAATGAAGAATGCAAAACCGATTGCGATGGTGATCGTAAACGGATAGGCATCGAAGCGCCCGCCCTTCTCGAACACAAGCTTTACGGCCGCGACTCCGGCGCCGAGCAGGATGCCCGCCTTCAAGGCGTCCGGGACAAGGTTGACGAACTTTTTGGCCAATCCGGTGGCCCCCAGAAGGAGTGAAAGCATTCCCAACTCGAACTCGAAGGCTATGAGCGCATGCATTCGGGGCACACCTTCAGGGTATACTTTCAGCCATGCAAGCAGCAAAGGGATCGCAGGGGTGATCCATCCCGGTACGACCGGGTCTCCCAAGTGAGAATGCCACAGGTAGAGAAAGCCGTTCAAAATAACGACCGTTATAGGCAATATCGAACGGCATTCCAAGATATTCGGTCAGGACGGGTATGATCCCGAGGCACACAGCGCACATGATCAAACCCTGAATATAATCCGCCGTTTCAAAACGATAATGGATGAACGGCAGTCTCAGATGAAAAGGTCCCAGAGGTATATAAGGCTGCCTTCCGCCCGGCTCGCGCTTGAAAACAGGGCCTAACAAGCTCATCTAACTCTCCTTCCCGATTGATGTTTTATTGATGAAATGCTTCTTTGATTTCCTGTCTACATCTCTAGGGAGCAATAATAGTGCCAATGGAGGAAATGGATAATTGAAAGAGAATCAGTTTGGTACGCTTCCTTGACAAGCTATTGTAATAACGGCTGTATTTAAAGTGATGAAGGCTGATTCACTGGTTCAAAAAGCTCTTTCAGGCATTCCCCGGAGATGAAAAATCGGTGGACTGTGCAGCTTTGCACATCCACTTGAAGTGCAGGCTTGCACAAAGCAATGGATATTGTTTTTTTCGGCATATTTGCTATAAAGGTGCCAAGAGGGGTATTGCCTTCCAGTATTATCATTTGGTCTGCCCTTCCCGGTTCTCTTTTACCCTGCAAGGTTCGGCGATGATCAGGCTCAAAGACCTCCTTAACGAAGAAGGAAAAGAAGTCGTAAGCTCCGGTGGGGCGGCCATTTATCTTACGGATGGCTCAGCTTTGACCCTGGGTGTGAATCAGGCTTACGAGAAACTGACCGAAATTCGGGAGCGGGAAGTCATTGGCCGGCATATGCAGACTCTCGAAGAGGACCGTTTTTTCGACCAGTCCGTTACTTTGCTCGTCCTCAAGAATAAAGCCCCCATGACCATACCGCAAAGAGTCCTTCGCACATCAAAAAAGGTGGTTGTGACCGGAAATCCGATATTCAATCAGGCCGGGGATGTTATCTATGTCGTAACCTCGGTCTACCCCGAGGAATTTTGCAATGAACCGCCTCAGCACGGGGAGCATCCGTCACGACCTTTCACCGCCATGGACAACATGGTGGCGGTGAGCAAGGTCATGCAGAAGGTCTTTCTGCGTGCTGTGCAAGTAGCGGCCATGGATGCGACGGTATCTGATTTTGGGCGAGACCGGGGTGGGTAAAGGAGTCCTCGCCACAGTAATTCACCAGTTCAGTCCCAGAAGAAGCAAGCCCTTTATTAAAGTCAACATGACGGCCATCCCCGAGGATCTGTTTGAATCAGAATTGTTCGGATACCGGGGAGGCTCATTTACCGGGGCGCTCAAGACCGGCAAACCTGGTTTCTTGCAGGCAGCCGCCGGAGGGACTCTTTTCCTCGATGAGATCAGCGAGGTTTCACCGAGGGGCCAGGCCAAGCTACTCAAAGTTATCGAGGAAAAAGAAATCTACCGCGTTGGGAGCACCATTCCCGAGCAAGTGGATGTGAGGTTTGTCGCCGCATCGAATCGCAGCTTGAAGGACCTGGTTTCAGAGGGCAGATTCCGTGAAGACCTTTTTTATCGGCTGAATGTGGTCCCGATTCACATCCCACCCCTGAGGGAGCGTCCGGAAGATATTTACGCACTGGCGAGCCACTCCATGAAGAATTTGTCAATCCGGTACAATGTGCACAAAATCCTGACACCGTCCGCAGTGCAGGCGCTGACAGATTACCACTGGCCGGGAAACGTGCGCGAACTGCACAATGTGATGGAACGGCTGGTCATGTTAGGCGACGATATCAGGATTACCAAAGAACATGTTTTTGATGAACTGGGGATGGTATTGCCTGTCCGCCGAGAAAGTTCCCTTTGTTTTGGAGGGCGACTATAGGTGCGCTGTGGATTGCTTATGAAAAAAAGATTCTTTCCCAGGTGATGGAACAGTACAACGGGAGATCTTTATCTAGCTTCTGCTGCGCTGGGAATCCATCGGACCACCCTGTTGAGAAAGCTTCGCAAATACAAGCTGGGTTTTAAAAAGAATGGACTAATTGGCTAAAGGCCGTTAGATCGCAGGTAAATATCGACCTGAGGGCGGCATGTTTAAACTCTGTTGCAAAGCGATAGATTACATTTCCAGGCGCTCCGGTTGCATAACAATCGAAATGCAACTGGAACCTGCAATGGGCGGCTGACCCTGTTCCTCAAAACACGTAACTGGCAGTTACGTGCCAAGGGTTTTTATCGGCGACCCGATTGCCAGGGGAGTGACAAATATCTCAC
>CAVRZU010000225.1:0-4760 GCA_963725365.1 uncultured delta proteobacterium
GTAGTGAGTGGCGGCTGCATGGGCGCCATTGGGATGCCCACTGAACAGCCAGTTTTTTCGCCCGACAACAAATGGCCTGATGGCGTTTTCAGCGGCATTGTTATCGGGTGTGATATGGCCATTTTCAAGATAGCGGATAAGCCTTGGCCATTGCGCCAAGGCATAGCTCAATGCCTGGCCGAGCAGCCCCTTTGGCGGGGTCTGGGCTATGCGCTTATCCATCCAGGCTTTAAACTCGATAAGCACCGGTGCAGCCTGTTCCCTGCGAAGCGATACGATCTCGTCAGGGGTAAGTTGCCTTTCCCGCGCAATTTTTTCAATCCTGTAGAGACGGCCTATATAGTCCAGGGCAACCTCGGGGCTGCCGTGCTTATTCTTTGCGCCCTTCCCGCGGGCGTCGATAATTTTCACAAAGTTTCGGCGTACGTGGGCAAAGCAGCCGACAAGAATGATGCCGGGGTTTGAAACCTCGAGGGCATCATAGCCTGAGAAAGCATCGGTCTGACAATAGCCGGAGTACCCGCCAGGACTTCGCGCGGGACTTCGCCTGAGCGTGTTTGTGAATACCGGAACAAAATAACCGGCTTAGCGGGTGGGCCGCCCCTGAACACCCACATATATGATTTGGTGGTGTTTTCCCTCCCCGGTTCGTTTAAAACCTGAAGCGGAGTTTCATCGACATTTACAAGAGGGCCGCAATGAAGTTCTCTATAGAGAAGGCCCATCGGCGGATTGCAGGGTTCGGCCGCCTTTACCATCCAGCCGGCCATGGTGGAGCGGGTAAGCTCGATCCCGTAGCGTGCGAAGATCTTTTCCTGCCGATACAGAGGCAGGGCGTCTGCATACTTCGAAACGGCGATGTGGGCAACAAGGCCAGCGGTTGCAATTCCCTTAGGGATGATCTGTGGAGGCGGCAGGGCAATCTTTACTGTCGGGCCGTCTGACTCCACCCCTTCGCAGCTCTTGCAGGCGTACTTGGGACGAATGATCCTGATTACCCGTATCTTGGCCGGGATGATGTCGAGCTTTTCGCAAGTCTCTTCGCCGATTCTGGAAAGCGTGG
Organism: uncultured delta proteobacterium; assembly: GCA_963725365.1. Lineage (GTDB taxonomy): Bacteria > Desulfobacterota > Syntrophobacteria > Syntrophobacterales > Syntrophobacteraceae > SbD1. The sequence goes on from CAVRZU010000225.1 coordinate 1,064, forward strand.
CGCCGCATGCGCAAACTTTTTCGGATTCATCTATGTCTTCTATGACTTCTATACGCGGAAGGTCTTTGGGAAGGGGTTTTCGCTTCGGTTTTTGGCGGGTGTGCTCGGGGACGACAAGCGTCTTTTTAGCTTCCTGTTCCACGAGCGCTTCGGCTTCATTAAACAAGTGAAGTTGCTGAGGTCCCTGGTCTTCTACCGGACGCTTTTCACTCTTTTTGCCAAAGACTGCCTTCTTGAGGACACGGATCTGCTCTTCAAGAATTGTTATATGCTCATCCTTGCTATGGATAATCTCGTCCTTATTAAGTAGGAGAGCCTTAAGGTCTTCAGGATTATCGGGTAAATTATCGTGTATAGCATTCATGAGAGTGGACACTAGCACATTATTACCATATTTACATCTATTTTCTTTCAATATCTATGGATATATTCCTAAATCAAGGTAGAATACTTCAATGACCCATGGGGGTGTACGGAGCTGATGTCCAATCCTTGAAGTAGAAAGCCCAGTTCCCTGGCGCCGACCCTTTACTATGCGGCCATTTGAAGTGATGCTTTTCCAGCCTTTTTAGGAAAAGGCAAAAGCCATTGCGGTCCCAGTAAAGGACCTTTAGCATCGTATGGCGCCGGTTGGAGAATACAAACAAATGGCCGGAAAAGGGATCGAGTTCCAATACAGCCTCCACCAGTATGGAAAGAGCGTTAATGGATTTACGCATATCGGTGCTGCCAAGGGCCAGAAAAACACGACAATGTGAGGGTAGATGGATCATCTTGTGCCCAACACACCAATCAAGCGGTAGAGAGTGTCGGCATCAAAACCCGGCGCGATCTCTATACGAAAGCGGCCATCGATAACCAGGCAAAGCGGCAGGCTCGCAGGCAGCGATGATTGTGTCACGAGTTTGGCTGGCAACTCCACCAGGGAGGCAGTGCAGAGGCTTGGCAGGATTTTCTTTTTCCAATAAAGGAAATTTCTAGGGTCAAGATTGTTTCTGCGGCAAAATTCCGCCTGGGGGAGCCCTCCGCGCTTCCACTCGGCAAGGCGCTTTTGCCATAGCCTGTGTTTCTCGGCATATTCTACAGCTCTTTTGGATTCCATCAATGACCTCCTCTTGTGTTTTTGAAGAGATCATGGCACATGTCAAGAACTGGAAAAAGATGGCGTTCCCCGAGCGCTTACTTAGCTACGATACGCTAAACCGCCGGATCCGGCAAACCGACCCGACCGGCAATCCGACCAGTTTTTCCTACGATGCGAACGGAAACCGCACATCGACAACCGATGCCGCAGGAAAAATCACATCCTATGCCTGACTCCATGAACCGTGTGTCTTCAGTTACCGATCCGGCGGGGTCCGTCACGAGCTACACACGTGACCCGAGAGGGCTCGTAACCCTCAAGACCGATCCGCTCCAACACAATACAAGCTTTGTCTACGACGCGGACGCAAGGATGACGAGCAAAACGGACCGAAACGGGGCCACCCTGACCTATACTTATACCCCTATTGGAAAGCTTGCGAGCATCTCTTATCCGGGCGGTGCGCAGGTGCAAAATACCTATGACGGATTCGGCAGGATCACGAGCGTGCCGACCCCCTCGGGTCCAGTTCGTATTCTTACGATGCTGCGAGCAGGCTCACGAGCTTTACCGATCCCAACGGCTTTGCTATCGGCTATGCCTATGACGTGATGGGAGTGCGACACGATGTCGCATCGTTGAATGTGCTCAGGCAATTGCCTGGAGTACCCGGCATGTTCCTGCCGGTCTCTACGCGGGCGTGCTTGCCACGCGCTGTGTGGTTGGTGCGAAGCCCGGCGACGATGTACCCGATTTGGGTTTGAATGGTGACAGGAGATCCCCTCGGGGAATCCTACCCCGTTAAGGGCTAGAGACGGATGATAGTGTGAAATTAAATGAATGACCGTAAGCGCCGTCAAACGTCGGCCGGCCTACGAGGATTAACCTTCAGGTCGAAGGCTGCTTCCCAGTAGCAGCAAGAGGTCAGGATGCGGATCTTTCCGTGCCCCACGGAACTGTTGCACCTCCGGCGTATAGGTCACACCTAAGTCATCCGCTGGATCAACTATGCGGAACGTGATAACCCCGTCCTCCGCCAGGGGCAATTCCAGGCAGGCAAACCGCAAGGCATGCTGATGGAGCGACGGGTGGGAGAGGTTGGAAGAAGCAAATGCCTTCGGGAAAGCCGAAGGATAGCGCATGCAACATGGCTCTACGCCAAAACCGGCAAGCTTCAGCCCGGTGAACGAGCGTGCTACGTCCAACTGGTGTCTCATTGCGAGAGAATTTGTTCTACGCCAAGCTACTGGCTGTGAAACGGTGACTTCCAACAAGGGGAAGAATACCCCGGGTGACGGCGTCCGTGGAAAGCGCCGGAGCCAATCAATGCAACCAGGAAGTAACACAACCGGGCCGCCCCACAGGGGCTGCCTTTGGATGCTCGGCCGTGTGCGGCGAAAGTCGCATGCACGGTTCCAAGGGGGCTTGGGGCTGGCAACAGCCCCTGGCTACCCGATAACCCAACCAACCTTGACTCCAAGCACCCGTCTTGAACGCAACTTGGTATAAAATCAAATCGCCTCGAGCAGGTTTCCTCCTCTTCGCAAAGATAAGTTCTCATTCTTTCTATTACTTTGGGCCAGACCGTCTTCAGGGAGTTGCTTCCCATGAAAAGTCCGATATGACCGGAATCGACCAGATCCGGCCCATTCGATCGGGCGGTGTGGAAACGTATTTTTCGGTGTTGAACACCTGCCGGAAGTGGTAATATCATCCTTCGATCCGGCGATCATCAGTACGGGACAATCGATGTTTTTCAAATCGACCTTTTTATTGAAGAGCTTCATTTTTCCTTTTACCAGGTTGTTTTTCACGAACAACTGGTCAACTACCCTCAAATACCATTTTTCCGGCAAAACCCTTACACACTCATACCAATTCCTGAATCGATGATGTCTTTCGAGGAAGTCGGCATCTTCGACATTGCAATAAAGATTGTAATAGTCCAGGAAAAACCTCTCATACGGATTCATCAGCTTAAATGCAAGTAACTGAAACTCCCCTCGGTAGATCCCGCCTCCCATAATTACCACGCCTTTAAAGAAATTATATGGCAATACCTCACAAGCATCTTTTATTTTCCGTCATCGGCATTCATCTATGGGCGAGCCAGCGAGCACCAGCGAATTTACTTTCTGCTTAAACAGAGCAGTATACATCGCCGCCTGCCAGCCACCCTGGCACAGACCCACCAGGTTGGCCTTTCGGCCGATATACGAGACGCACGATCGGTATACATCATCAGGTCTTCGAGAGTTTCATTGGCTCGATCGTAAGTAGCGCTTTTCCAATCGATTGCATATACGCTGGTCACGCCATGATTTAGTAAGTCCCGACCAGTGAATTGCCGGGCGAAAAATCACAAATGCTGGCTTGTGATGACCTGCCTGGGGAGGCAGGATAAGGACCGGGTTCTTATCGTCGCCTTCTGAAAATTGCCTTAATCTGATAAGCCTTTGTCTCCAGTAGGAATTCTTATTTTCCGTCACAAAGGCAGGCTCGGTTATCGGTTTGGTAGCTTCGACAACAAATTTCATCCATTTATTATAAAACCAAAACATTTCTTACCCCCTTCGCAGGCTTTATTGCCAAGACCATCTCATCAAAACCAAG
>CAVRZU010000226.1:0-4178 GCA_963725365.1 uncultured delta proteobacterium
ATTACTAGTACGTCAGACTTGGGCTTATCAAATGGTTACCCCTTTGGAAGAAGGCCCAATGGCTTACCCCCAGTAAAAGAAAGCCCATAAACCTGGACCTCTGGCAAAAGCTCTACAGGCTGAAGGCCAAAGTTGAATGGAGGTTCATCCAAGAGGCAAACGCCAGGGGTACTGAGCTTGCATTACAAGCCACGCACTGAGCTTTAACCCCGCACCTATCCCCCGTAACACCAACCCACCCCCAAAAGAAAGACCGTGACGAAATGAAAGACTGTAACAACTACTCGACCTGTGCGGCTCCCCTCTGTCCCCTGGACCCTGACATTCACAAGCGAACCTGGATAATGGGAGAGGACATTTGCAAGGCCCACAAGGCTGAACCCTGGATACAGAGACAGTTGAAGCTCCAGAGGACTAAGCCAGCTTCCCTCTTGGAGCAACCCCTCAGCCTCGATTACCTCACCAGGACAGCCCCAAAGAAAAGGACCCTGTCACCTGAACACAAGGCCAAGCTCCTGGAAGCCTCACAGGCGCACCAAAAGGGCTCTGGTAGAACCACAAAGTGAAATGAAAGTTTGGCTGGTGAAACCATCGGCCTACCTACAATCAAACAAAGGGTGTCCCTCACATGGGGGATGCCCTTTTCCTATTTTGGAGAGTTATGGATACAAGCACCAGTTTTGCCGGAAATGACCAGCTACTAACCTGTGAGCAAGCAGCGGTTATGCTCCAGATACCAGAGGACACACTTCGCACGTGGCGAACCGTGCGCGGCATTGGGGGGCACAAAAAAGCCTCCCTTCCTTCGCATAGGAAGAAGGATCAGATATCGCCTTGGTGACCTACGTCGTTACGTTTTGGAAATGCGATAATTGGGCTTTCAGGGTAGCAATAGGGTAGCAGAACCTTGCTACCTTATTTTTTAGATTGGCTTCTGGATTGGCTTTAGGGAGGTTGTTCTGAGGGGATTCGAAGTCCGACGCTCTATCCATCTGAGCTACGGGCGCAACCAAAGAATCGGCATCATACCAAAGCAGCCGTCCTCAGTCAATCTGGAAACGACACCCGACCCGGTGAATCTGTCCTTTCGGTAGCGCCGCCTTCCACGGCGGCGCAAAAAGGGGCTATGTGGAGATGCAAGAAGCTTCGGATTGCGCTTGACCGGAGAATAACTACCGCCCTGGCCTCTCACCCCTCACTGCTCACCGCCCCTCACTGCTTTACCGGCAAAGTGACTATAAAAGTCGATCCCTTACCGGGCGCGCTTTTGGCGGTAATGCTGCCCAGGTGACGCTCGGCTATTTTGCGGCAGATGGCGAGTCCCATACCCGTTCCGGAGTACTCGGAGCGGCCATGCAGCCTCTGAAATGGTGAAAAGATACGGTCAAGGTATCTCTCATCGAACCCTATTCCGTTATCCTCGACGAAAACGCGGCACAACGATTTTTGCTGCTCGCTGTAGATCCTGATATAAAGCTTTTCGGTACTTGCATATTTGACTGCGTTTCCTATCAGATTTTGAAAAAGACGGATCATTTGACCGGGGTCCGCCTGGATGACCGGCATATCGGCCATTTCGATTTTACCGCCTATTTTGCTGAGCTTATGTTCGAACAGCTCTGCGGCCTCCGTGGCGGCCTCTTTCATGTCTACCGGCTGAAAAGGCTCCGGCTGGGTAGAAACCCGCGAATAGTTCAGAAGGTCTTTAAGGAACCGCTGCATACGCTTGGCGGCCTGCTGCATTCTTGTCAGGTAATCTACACCCTTTTCGTCAACTCTATCCAGGTTGGACCGCATTACGAGGTCACAAAAGCTATGGATTTTTCTTAGCGGTTCCTGAAGATCGTGGGAGGCTACAAATGCAAACTCCTGGAGCTCCTGGTTGCTCAGTTCGAGTCTGGCTACCGCCTTGCCCAGTTCGGCGGTGCGCTCCTCGACGCGGGCCTCCAGTTCATCACGCGACTTGCGAAGCTCTTCTTCCATCCGTTTTCGCCCTGTGATGTCGCGGGCTACGTGAACTGTGCCCACTATGTCGCCTCGTTCGTCGCGCAACGGGGTCGTGCTGACCAGAAAATGGCCGCCAAGATGTGGCTCATGGACCTCGGCGATGTGCTCGCACCCATCGAGCAATGTAAGCTGATGCGGGCAAATCTCCGGGGCCGATGACGAGCCATGTACGCATTCATGACATAGCAGGCCGGCGCATTGTTCGGTCTCCAATCCGATCCGCCGAGCCATCTCACAGTTGGCGCGGACAATTCGGTGCTGTGGGTCTAAAATGGCGATCAGGTCGGGTACTGCGTCGAATGTCCGCTCCCACTCCTGTTTGGCCCGCAGCAATTCGTTCCTGGATAAATACAGTTTCTCGTTTTGTGCCCGCAATTCCTCTTCGGATGCTTTAAGTTCTGCGTTTTGGAGTTGCAGTTTATCCCGTACCCTGTGAAGTTCTTTTTCTACCTCCATCTGCCTTAACTGTCTCAATCCCACGCTGGCTATAGCCTCGGCAATCGAGGTGAGCAATGGCAGAAGCGAAGGCAGCGCGCCCCGCTCTATGATGGGCAACTCCGAGAGCGCGCTCAAATAGGACGATTTATCGAATTCGTGCTCATTTGCCTGCCCAGTGAAAAAATCGGTCTCGGGTTTTTCGGTCAGGAACTGACATATAAAAGCGTTGCCCAGGTGCTCTCCTTCAATCATGATCCGGGGAAGATGCGCCTGTGAGACCGTTAAGGCATTTGAATACTGAAAAGCTCCCCTCCGGAGCCACTTCATTGGCAAGCTGCGTAGTGCTCACGATGCATCTTTCGAGCGAAACCGGGTTCTTTCTGTGGAAATCGGTGCAGATTTTCCGCCATCTCACAGCAACTATCACATTGCCTTCCAGGTCAATGATGCCGGCGGAAGCACCAAATGCATCGATGATCCGTCCCAAGATCACCTCAGTTTTTTCGACATCCATCAGTTCGGCAAGTTTATACTGCATTGACTCCACTCATATGTTGGATACTATATGCTCCGAATGCGCTGAAATCAGCGGCGGAATCGGCTAGAATAAAATATATTAAAAATTGGAAAGGGGGAAGAGGTTTCAATTATGACGTTTGTGGATCAGGAAGTCCGGAGGCTGCTCGGAAAAGGGGATACATCATTACGAGTTGATAGAAAACAGGGACAGAATCGCGGTCGGGGTCTCAGGGGGCAAGGACAGCATGCTCCTTCTGTGGCTGCTTCGCGAGAGGCTGCGACGCGTTCCGATCAGCTATGAACTTGTCGCCGTCCACGTTGACCCCGGGTTCGATACGGAATCGGCAGACCGTCTGGAAGAATATTTAAGGCAAGAGGGGTTTCGGTACGAAATCATCCGAACAGATCACGGTCCAAGGGCCCACGGACCAGAAAATCGTGAAAACCCCTGTTTCCTTTGCTCCCGGCTGAGGCGTTCGGTACTCTTCACAAAGGCGCGTGAGCTTGGCTGCCCGAAGATAGCGCTGGGCCACAACCAGGATGATATGATAGAAACGTTCTTTTTAAATATCTGCTACGGAGCGCAGGTTGCCGGCATGGTGCCCAAACAGGAGTTTTTTGGGGGCGAAATAACCGTGATACGCCCTCTTGCGCTCGTCCCTGCTCAACACATACTCAGGATGTGCAACAATCTGGGGCTGCCCATGCTGCAGGCAAAGTGCCCTTCGGCGGACGTAAATCAAAGGATGGAAATCCGCAACATGCTCGATGTCCTGTTCAGAAAGAATTCCAAGGTCCGGGGAAATATCTACCACGCAATGAGCAACATCAACTTGGAGTACCTGCCAAAAAAACTTCCCGCCAGGGGCGAGCGAGGCCCGGCCAAGGCACGGGGTCGCGCACGCGAAGACGACAAGACAAAAAAAGAAGAAAACTCAAAATGAATCAGCAGACAAGAAGCGAGGGTAAAACATTTTTCATAATCAACGGGAGCTCTTATATCTACAGGGCTTTCTACGCGATCCGGCGGCTGACAAACTCAAAGGGAATGGCGACCCAGGCGGTATACGGATTTATTACGATGCTCCTCAAAGTGATTCGAGAGCGCAAACCGGATTACATTTGCGTGGTTTTCGACACTACCCGGCGAAATTTTCGGCATCAATTCTCCGACGCCTACAAGGCTACTCAGGATAGACTACAAAGCTTTGGTG
>CAVRZU010000227.1:0-10610 GCA_963725365.1 uncultured delta proteobacterium
CAGCCTGATTGAAACGTCAAAGGCCTGCGGGCTTGATCCTTACCAGTACCTGCGTTTTCTTTTTTCAAAGATCCCCTGCGCCCGAACCGAGGAAGATTACAGGGCGCTTTTACCTCAGAGCCTCACTCCCGAGACACTCTCCCGATTCATGGCCGACCAATAGGCTCAATCACCCATTTCATGTCCCGTGGCCGCCATCAACAGGTTTTGCCATTAAGAATATGTTTTGAGAAGATGCACTTCGCCAAGCGCTTACGTTCCCAACATGAAGAGTGAGGCGGTAGGGGTTTGAGGGATCGGATCGCTGCGACCGCACGCGGACGCTATTCCTGGCCGGCGGTCCCACCGCCTAAAAAAACAAAACCTGCCTTCGATTTCACAATCGAATGGCAGGTTTTGCATAGCCCTGATTTTACGCAATCTCTCAAAGAGGCGGCATGCTGCTTTCCAAAACTATTTTTCTTCCATGGCGGGTGCTGCTTCTTTCTTCTTCTTGGCGTGCTTTTTCTTTGTTGTTTTCTTTGCAGTTGATTTCTTGGACTTTTTCTTTGTTGTTTTCTTTGCGGTTGACTTCTTGGCTGGCGCCTGTTGCTCTTCCATGCCGGCCGAGGAATCCATTCCGGCAGCCATAATCACGGGAGCTGCCACCATTGTCGCCCCAAACAGAACAGCGGTGATGATCGAGAGAACCTTACCCTTCATATTGTGACACTCCTTTCCTCCTACGAAAAATATTGCCTCTTTGAGAGAAGAGTCAATCATGCGGCACATTTTAAGTACAAACTTCAAAATATACAAACCAAGAATATGCTAAAAATCATTTTTTATTAATTTTTTTCTTGCCTTCGATTTTATTAGGTTTTTTGGCTACCCCTTCTTTACCGCATTTTTCTTTACATTGCCGGTTTTCTTCTTACTGTGGATTTTACTGGATTTTTGAGAAGTCCCCTTCTTTGCAGCACTCTTTGTATTCGTATGATTTTTTTTCTTGGCAGCGATTTTACCGGACTTACCGGATTTTGCCCTTGCGGCTGACTTGCCGGCCTTGCTCGAGGTCAGCTTCGACGATTTTCCCGCTTTTGAGTGGGCCGGCGCCTTAGCTAAGGACGTCTTTTTGCCGGAAGCCTTTTTGGAAGCACTTTTGCGGGTATGGCCCGATTTGCGCCCGGCGAGCTTTTTGCCATGACGCGTCTTCTTTGAAGAGGCATGCGACCGGGACTTTTTCCCAGCCTCTTTTGAACTCTTCAACCCTGTCCCCGCACCAAACGACGGCTCGCCGTTCGTCTTGGGCACAATGGTGGAAGGATTATATTCGTCTTTCAACAGGCGACGGTATTGGTCCTGGAGCTCTCGCACTTTATCGTTTGTCTGGCTGTCGTCCTGCTGGGCGAAGCAGCCAAATGCAAAAATGGCCGAAATTGAGACAACGGCGGGCAACAGGAGTATTTTTCGCAATCTCATGGAAACTCCTCTGACCAAGGCGTTTCGGTCCACTCGTCCGGGAACGCCTGGGATGATGCTTGATTATTCACGTCTTTGGCTTCTGCTGTACAATGGGAGGGCAATATAACACAACCGGGGATATTTACAAACGGAAGACCGAGAAGGCAAGGCCAATAAGTCCAATTAAAGCGGAGAGCACCGGTTTTGGCACTTTAATTTCAAAACCGTAATCGTCCCGAACAAGTTAATTTCATCCACAGATGACACGAAAAGTCAATTTTATCCACAGATGTCGCAGATGTCGCAGATTTGGGCTAAACGCCTTCCGGCATAAAAAATCTTTTCAGCTTTTATCTGCGCCTATCTGTGCCATCTGTGGATAATTGTTCTCCGTTCTCCGTTCTCCGTGGTTCACGGGGTGTCCACGGGACATTAGGTAAGTCAATTTTATCCACAGATGTCACAGATGTCGCAGATGCCGCAGATTTGGGCTAAACGCTTTCCGGCATAAAAAATCTTTTCAGCTTTTATCTGCGCCTATCTGTGCCATCTGTGGATAATTGTTCTCCCGTTCTCCGTGGTTCACGGGTGTCCACGGGACATTAGGTAAGTCAATTTTATCCACAGATGTCGCAGATGTCGCAGATTTGGGCTAAACGCCTTCCGGCATAAAAAATCTTTTCAGCTTTTATCTGCGCCTATCTGTGCCATCTGTGGATAATTGTTCTCCGTTCTCCGTTCTCCGTGGTTCACGGGTGTCCACGGGATTAGGTAAGTCAATTTTATCCACAGATGTCGCAGATGCCGCAGATTTGGGCTAAACGCCTTCCGGCATAAAAAATCTTTTCAGCTTTTATCTGCGCCTATCTGTGCCATCTGTGGATAATTGTTCTCCGTTCTCCGTAAGAAAAACGGGGGCCTTTATGACCCCCGCAATCCGTCATGAACCATTTATCAGATTTTGAAGACCGGCTTTCGGGCCGCGCGGCAACCAATTGAGCAGAAAGAGCCGAAAATCGCCGCTACACCCTCGGGACTCTCTGTTTCAGCATATCCCCTGCCGGGGCTGAAAGAGCAGAATCCTTTACTGCAAGCCGATATTCGCTGTTCCAGCGTCTTTGCCTCGCATCTTCTATACGATCGCAAGGAGACTATACCCTCTGCTGATCTTCGGGAAGTCCGGCACACTTGCAATTCGGACTTCCGTTAAATACGGTAAGAAACAAGAACATATAAGTCAAGATATCTTTTAATATCGCCACGTTATAGCAACGTGCATTGAAACGTGCCGGAACGTGCCGGCCTCAAGAGGATATGAGCGGGTTTTCGCATTAAAGCTTTTGGACGGAATCGTCGATATTTATATGCCGGAACTAAAAAGATTCACCGATTGACAACCCGGCCGCAATCCGTCGATTTGATCGGGGGCGAACCCTCACTATGCTCGGGTTCCGCGTTAAACGTTCGAGCCCACGTCAGACGCTTATAGTTCGGCGTTCGATCTTTTGTGAGGACGCGTGAGGACGCGTGAGGACGCAAGGTCGATTTTGAGAGTGCGGAGAATACGCCGAGAAAAGACCAGACTATTATTATAGAATTTCCGGGCACAATTATTGCTTAATGTTTTCCCCATAATTGCGGCGGCGGCCTGGCCGGCATGAGTCAGGTTTTTGACCTGACACCCGTGACCCAAGACCCGCGAGCCCTGAACGAAGCGAGGCCCCATGGCGAAGATAGATGCTTTTTTCAAGCTGATGAACGAACAAAAGGCCTCCGACCTCCATCTTGTTTCGTGCCAGCAGCCGGTTTTGAGGATTCGAGGCGACCTGGAGCGTGTAAAGTACAAGGTCCTCGACGATAACGAACTGCGTTCGATGCTCTATGAGATCACCCCGGAAGATAAGATCAAGGTGTTCGAAGAAACCGGGGACCTGGATTTTTCATACGAAATCGCGGGACTTGCCCGATACAGGGCAAATTATTTCATTCAAAAAAACGGGATCGGCGCGGTGTTTCGCGAGATTCCTAGCGAAATTCTATCCGTGGAACAGCTTGGCCTGCCTCCGGTCGTAAGCCGGCTGGCCCTTCTGCCTCGAGGGATCGTTATCGTGACGGGCCCGACCGGAAGCGGCAAGTCCACGACCCTGGCGGCGATAATCGACGAGGCGAACCGCAAGCGGCGAGACCATATAATCACCGTCGAGGACCCCATAGAGTTTGTCCATACGAGCAAGAATTGCCTGATAAATCACCGGGAGGTCGGCACTCATACGCGAACTTTTTCAGCCGCGCTGAGGGCCTCTTTGCGTGAGGACCCCGACATAATCCTGGTGGGCGAAATGCGTGATCTGGAAACAATGCGCCTTGCCATCGAGGCGGCCGCGACCGGCCACCTTGTTTTCTCCACACTCCACACGCAAAGCGCGGCAAAGACTATCGACCGCATAATCGAAGTGTTCCCGGTGGGCGAACAGGCGCAGATCCGCTCGACACTGGCGGACGGCATCCGGGCAGTAATTTCCCAGGCCCTTTTCAAACGCATCGACCTAAAGGGGCGCATTGCGGTATTGGAGATACTTATAGCGACCCAGGCGGTGCGGGCGATGATCCGAGAATCAAAAACCCATCAGATCGCATCGGTGCTTCAGACCGGAAAGAAATACGGAATGCAGACCCTCGACGACGCGATATCCGCTCATCTCAAAGCAGGTCAGAATCAGCCCGACTGAGGCCTACATGAAGTGCGTGGACAAAGAGAAATTCCGCGGCTACTTGACCGAATCTCCCCCGGATTTCACCGAAGTCTAGGGGTGAGGCGTGAGGGGTGAGGGGCAACCAAAAGACTAACCGCAGACTTAGACAGGATTTTGATTTTTCTCTGGTAAGTTTACTGAAAACTGGAACTGAAAGGACTATTATGAGACGGGCTGAGCTGGATTCATTTCTTTTGCGATATTCTGGATGAAAACCCCACAGCCTCCGATATCAATTTTACAGTGGGAAAGCCCCCCCAGGCCGAGGTTGACGGCCTGCTCAAGCCCGCATGCACAGACTTTGGCATCCCGAAGCTGGCGCCCTTTCATACGGAAACCATAGCCCTGAACCTTATCGGCAGTGACCGCCGGGCTGTCCATCATCTCCTCAATATGGGATCGTGCGACATTTCCTATCACCTCCCGGGCCGGGCGCGGTTCCGCGTAAATATTTTTTCTCAGCGCGGCACATACTCAATCGCCATGAGGCAGCTTCCGACCAGGATCCCTACCATGGAAGATCTGGGACTGCCTCCAGTCCTGAAGCAGATAGCCGACGAAAAGTTTGGAATGGCCTTCGTAACCGGGGCGACCGGCAGCGGCAAATCAACGACCCTTGCAAGCGTCTTGAACCAGATCAACGCCCGCCACCCTTATCATGTGGTAACTCTTGGAAGACCCGGTTGAATTCGTCCATCCGCAGCAAAAGGCAACTTTCAACCAGCGCGAACTGGGCCTGGATTTCGATTCGTTTCCAAACGGGCTTCGGGCCGCACTGCGCCAGGCGCCAAAAGTAATACTGGTCGGTGAAATGCGGGACCGCGAGACTGTGGAGATCGGACTGAGCGCCGCCGAGACCGGCCACCTCGTTTTAAGCACTTTGCACACGATCGATGCGGGCCAGAGCATAAACCGGATCATCGGTATGTTCGACCTCGAAGAGGAACGGCTCGTACGGATTCGTTTGGCCGATACGATGAAATGGATAGTTTCGCAGACTCCTGCCCAAAGTCGGCGGCGGCCGCGTCGCCGCCTTCGAAATCATGGGCAACAGCCTCAGGGTCCAGGAGGCCATCGTCCACGGCGAGGCCGAAGGGAAGACCTTCTACGAGATGATGGAACAGGCCGAACCTTTTGGATGGACCACTTTCGACGCCAGCATCTCACGGCTCTATGAACAGGGGCAGATCACCGAACATACCGCCCTGGCTTACGCAAGCAAAGCGCGCTCTTGTAATGAGGAGCATTGACAAAGTCAAATCAGCCAGGGGCGAAAAGACAACGGACATAGATGGACTCAAAATAGACCGCGAATATCGAAAACAATATCAAAAACAATTTTGAGGCGGTGGGGCGGTGGGACCGCCAGCCGGGTTAGCGGCCGCCTCCGGCGGCGGGGCGGTGGGACCGCAACCAAAAGACTAAATAAGACAGGATTACAGGATCAAAAATAAGAAAACCCTTACCAAGCATCGTAATGTTCTTCTCAGGAGGAACGGGCGGAAGGCAATGTCTTTCCCGGCTCATCCCTTTCAATTTCCTGGTTCAATCGAGCTGCACAGCTCAAAAGTTCCGAATGAATACCGGCGATGGAACCAAGTTTCTCGCTCAGCTCGCCCAGGCTTTTTTCGACGTTGTTTGTGCCTGCCTGGTGCAGGGCCAGCGCCTTTTGAAACGAGATGCGGATACCCGCGAGAGTAAGATCTATCTTCTCGTTCAACAAGTTCTGAAAATCCTTCATCGTTCTGGTCACCCGGTTGGCAATATCGTAGCGCACCCTTCCGCAGTGCCGGTCCACGAGTTCTGCAACCGACTCCTTCATGCTCTTTAGAATCATTTTTTTCGCGAGGAACTGCGGTAGAGCGGAGGTGGCGGCGAGCTGAATCAGTTCCAGCCCCACCGGATCGTCTTTGAGCATGAAATAAAAATCGCTCTTCTTGCTCAGGCTCTCCACAGAAGTAAAAGGCTTCAATTTCAGTTCAAAAATGTCACTGGTTAGAGTCAGAATTCGTTCAATGATTTCATTGATTTTGCGAGCGAATTCCCCATGAGCGCCTTCAAGCCTGGATGAGATCTTTTCTGCCAGCTGCTGCCGCCAGGGATTGAACGTTTCCCGGATCCTTTCGAAAACAAATTTTTCGAGCTGCTCCCGCAGGCCTCCGGCCCCGCGGTTTACCAGTTCCTGGTACTTTGCTTCCAGCTCTTTTTGGAGCGCAGGCAATTTTTCTCTCTTAAATCCGGACATCTCCTCATCCAACCCGGAAACTATCTTTCCCAAATGGCCTTTGAGCAGGAACTGAGTATTTTCCCGGTCCTTCTCGATGTCCTTCATCTCCTGTTCGAACCGCCCGATCTTTGTCGTCAGCTCCTGGAGCGGGAGCTTTATCGCTTCCTGTTCAAGCTGGAAGGAGATGGTCTCATCCGAGATCAGTTTCAACAAATTGTTGACGATCGATTGTAGAAAGACCCTGCCCTTTTCGCGGGCCAGAAAATCCAGAAGTTGTTTTTCGAATTCAGGAAGGAGGCTGCGCCCCAAAAAAAGAATCGTCTCCGGCCTATTTTTCCTTCAAGCGCCCATCGAGCCGACAACGGGTAAATCCTTACTTTCCCGAGTCCAACGTCTTCTTCGATGACACGGGCAGTGAATTCCAGTGATTCTTTTTGATCGCTGCCGCTCACCTGATCGACTTTGTTGAGAACGAAGAAAACCTTATCCGCAAACTCTCGAACGTCCTTTAAAAACTGGTGCTCGCTTTTGGAAAGCGGCGGGTCAACGGAGACGACGAAGATTCCCGCATCGACGTATGGAAGATAGGCATAGGCGGCTTCCGTATTGTGACTATAAACGGAGCCCGCGCCGGGGGTGTCGATGATGCGCACGCCGCCTTTAAGATATTGTGAGGGATAAAAGACCGTGACTTCTTTCACCGCCTTCTTGTTTCGGGGATTTCCACGTTCGGTAATAAAGGCCGGAAGAGCGGCGAGATCGATTTGCTCCAATCGTGCGTTGAGGTACTCCACCTGGACGCTTAGCTCCGCGCCATATCGCAGGATTGTAACAACCGAGGTAAGCGGTATGATGGCGGTGGGCAGAATACTTTCACCCAAAAGAGCGTTGATGAAAGTCAACTTACCCCGTTTGAACTCCCCGAGAACGACAAGATTAAAGGCTTCCTCTTCCAATTTGGTCCTGGTTTCACCAAGGGACTTCGACGTCACGTCGCGCACGGCGCCTTCCAGTTGCGTGACGATACCGAACAGGCATTCTCTGAGCTGCGCATAATCGAACATGAAAAGGCCTCCCGAAATACAGGATTAAGTAATCATCCACGCCAATACGTTCGAAAGCAAAAAAAACTCCCGCCTCCAAAAATTAGAAAGCAGAAGTCATCATCCCTTGGAAAGGGCAGTTATGGTGAACTTCATCACCTTTTCATTTTATATAAGAAAAACAAAGATTGATGTCAACCTTCTCCATTCCGTCCTGCACCTCTCAGTATTCCTACCTGATTGCAACCGTCGTGGGCAGCGCGGTCGTCCCCACTTTGATTGCCAATGCCTTCTATCTACCCCGTCATCTTCTGGAAGAACCGAAAGAAGAGGCCCGGGAATCCGGCGCAATGTCTGTGAAAGAGGCAAAGTTGTCGTCACTAAACGGAAAAATCGAGCCGGCATCGCAATAAAACCGATTGCAAAGCTAAAGGGGGTTTATTATGAATAAACTACTCGTTGCCTACGATGGGTCGAAGCAAGAAGAAAAAGTAGATGCAATCGTTATGGGAAATCGCGGCGAAAGTTTCATCCAGAGATGGCTCTTGGGGTCGGTGGCCAAACGTGTATTGAGCTACGCGCATTGTACCGTTGTCGTGGTTAGATAGTTTCCATCCGGAGTTTCCAGTGAATGACTAAGATAGTTCTTGTTCTGGTTGGTGGAGGTCTGGGCGCTCTTTCACGCTACGGAATTTCTATTCTCGCAGCACAGTTTTTCGGGGCCAGGTTCCCTTGGGGAACGCTTATCGTGAACCTTTCCGGCTGCTTTCTCATAGGTCTTTGTTTCGCCCTGGCCGACAGGGGCATGAACATCATGAATCCATCGGCCCGCCTGTTCTTTGTAACCGGCTACCTTGGAGGATTGACAACATTTTCAACATTCGCCCTGGAGACAGTTAACGCACTGAGAGCGGAGACTCACATGATTACGGCGGCGAACTTTTTTGCCAACAATGTCCTGGGGGCGGCCCTCGTTTTTCTCGGCATGCGGGCAGGCGGACTGCGATAGGAGAGGCGATGCTGCACTACAAGGTGATCGAGATATTTACAGGCGAAGAAGCCCGGTGGCAGGGCAAACAGCTCCATAGCGCCATAGTCGGGCGTGTGAACGATCTGAAAATAGCCGCAAGATGCATAGTTACCAGGGGAATAGAAGGCTCTTACGAAAACGGGGAGATTGCCACCGGCAGGCTGGAAGTGCTTTCTTACAACATGCCCATTCGCATCACGATTATTGTCCCCGCTGCTGAATTCGATGCAGTGCTCTCCGCAGTGGAGGAGATGGTTGCAGATGGGATTATAGCGTCCCGGGATGTAGAGGTCGTATTACATAAGACTCGCGGGCTTCTCCTGCCCAGGTACACCAGGGTCCTCGAAATTATGACCCCAAACCCGAAGCGGGTCGCAACGGCTACGCCGGTCAGCGAGGTGGCCCGGCTGCTGCTCAGTTCAGGCTTTACGGGGCTGCCTGTGGTGGATGAACAGGATCGCCCTGTCGGGGTTATCGCCCAGGGAGATTTGATCTACAAGGCGCAATTGCCGATGCGATTCGGGCTGCTGGCCAAGGCGGACCGTGAGAAGGCCGGTGAAATCCTCAAGGCCCTGGAGCCAAAACAGGCGAAGGAAGTAATGTCACAGCCGGCAGTAACCATCGGGCAGGAAAAACCGGTAACCGAGGCAGTCGATCTCATGCTGAAGAAAAAAATAAAGCGCCTGCCGGTTGTGGACAGGTCGGGAAAGCTCGTTGGAATCCTCTCGCGTGTGGACATTTTCGGGACCATTATGAAGGTATGCCCCGACTGGACGGCATTTCGAGAAAAAAGTATTTCTGTTGAAGGCCTTCGCCACGTTTCGGACATCATGCGCAGGGACATCTTGACAGTCCTTCCGGATACTCCCGTCGAGGAGGTTATGCGCATCATTGACTGTAACGATATCCAGCGAGTCTGCGTGGTGGATGGGGAAGGCTATCTCAAGGGATTGATTTCGGATAAAGACCTGCTTGCCGCCTTCTCCGGCCGCCATCCCGGGATCTGGGATTTTTTCGCAAGCAGGATTTCCTTCTCCGAGCGCGCCGGCAGGCACAGGGAGATCAGCGATCATTTGCGCGCCAAGACCGCCGCAGAGGTAATGAATACGGGCATAGTTACGGTTCGGGAAGATACCTCGATAGAGCAAGCCATTCGTTTGATGCTCGAAAAGACGATCAAAAGATTGCCCGTTATCGATTCCGACGGCAAATTCAAAGGCATGATCAGCAGAGATTCGCTTTTGCGGACTATCTTTGATACTTCACAGTTTCAGGATTCTTCTCATGAAAATTGATAAAGTGCTGGTGGCATATGATGGTTCGGATGTGTCAGAGAAGGCTTTTGACATGGGGATCGATCTTTGCCTCAAATATTCCGCCGGATTGATCGTTTTGTCGGTTGTGCGTCCTCCGGAGCCGCCTACCGCCGTCGAAACGCAAGCGGTGCTGGACTCGGTTACCGAATACTACCGGGAAAAATTCAAAGATCTTCAGGACAAAGCCAGGGAGGCCGGAATCGAACCGCGCTTCGAAATCAGGGTGGGACATCCCGCCGAGCAGATTGTGTTTATGGCAAATCAGGAAGCCGTCCAAATGATCGTTATGGGACACCGGGGAGGAGGAAGCTTCCTGCAACTCTGGCGGCTGGGGTCTGTAGCCAGGCGGGTTCAAAACCATGCGCACTGCACAGTCGTAGTTGTGAGATGAGTAAATTGGAATTTGTCTGTGGCGCTCGGGAGCAAAAGTCCCTATTGTACACGCTCATTTTTGTTTTGCCACAATCCGTAAGGGGTGTTGCATGTTAAATGCCTTTCTAAGGGCAGGCCTGGTATGTGCGCTGATATTTATTCAGCCCTGTATGGCTCAGGCCCAGGGGCCGGAGCCCATGACCGTCGCAGTCAGTATTCTTCCTCAGCGTTATTTTGTGGAAAAAATCGGTGGGCGATTTGTCCAGGTCGAGGTGATGGTCCCCCCCGGAGCAACACCTGAAACATACGAACCCAAGCCAGGCCAAATGTCTGCCCTCAGCCGGGCCAGGATTTATTTCGCCTGTGGAGTCCCCTTCGAAACCATATGGCTTCCGAAACTGATTTCCGCGAATCCCAAAATTGTTA
>CAVRZU010000228.1:0-13455 GCA_963725365.1 uncultured delta proteobacterium
CACTCATTGCTATCGGGTTGGAGTGGGAGCGGCAGTGGTACGAGGTGCTCAGAGCATTCGCGGGTGATAACGGGGTGTGGAGAGATCTCACCTATGCCCAGCGCAAGGCTGCGGCCGAGCGTGCCGGCTTGGACATGCGCGCACTGAGCGGTCCCTTCAAGAAGCCGAAGCAAGACGGCCAGTTTGAATGGGCGGACTCCGGCGCCGGCAAGGCTCGGCTGACTGATAGCGGTCAGAAGTGGTACCTGCAGCTCGGTGACGCCCATCGGGACTGGTAGAGGCCCACCTCGAACGGCTCACTCCTCCGCCCAGCGCACGCCAGACGTCGCGATCCTGCCCCGGGACGATGCCCGCGTCAACGTATATGGGCGTTACCAAGTTCCAGCCCGCGCTTCGGACGCCTCCGGTGGAAGAATCTGGGGGTGACCGAGCCCCAGGACGGCGAGCGCACCTTCGTGCGACGGACCAAGGACAACCTCGACCTCGCTGAGGCGATCCAGGACCGTCTTCCCGAGTTCTGGGAGGTGACCTTCCTGGTCAACTCCCTTCTAGGGTTGATCGTGGTGCCGCGGCAGACGCTCCTAGACGAGTTGCACACGCTTCCCGTAACGCGAACTGGCATCCCCAGTTGGGGCGTGGCGTTTGTCATCGACGGCGACCCGCTCCCCGGCGATCTCCGCGCCCTCATCAAGGGCTTGCGCAACGCCGTAGCCCACTTCTCACTGAGCTTTACCACCGAGGCTGGGGAGATTCATCGGTCTCCACTTCCAGACCTATGAGGACGAAGAAGCCAGCCACCATCGCCCGGTGGGCAGCATCCTTCAAGATCGGCGAGCTACGTGCCTTCCTCGACCACCTAGCTGAGGAGGTCGACATCGCCTGGCTACGCCGTCACCGTCGGGAGCAGCTCCCCCTCCGGCGTTAGAAGGCAGCAGAGCGACGGTCACACCTGACCGCCGCAAGTTTGGGCCGACGCGTCCCTACTGCGGCAACCGCCACTCGGCTCCGGCAGCGTCGGACGGGGCCAACTAACCTGTGCTAAACTCCGCCCTGACGTGGGCCGAACATCCGTTCCAAACCCGACTGCCTCACGCCGGACGGGTGTCGATGAGGGGCCAGCCCTCCAACTGGGGATGCCTGCGACCCGACCGCAGGCGCACCCAGATGCCACGGGTACACCGCCGAACGAAGCCTATCGCACGGAACGCGGCACGATGTACCGGGCCACGGTGGAGCAGCCCCTCGCCTCGCCATTGGGTCGACAGCTTCGTGGAACGACTACAATTTGCGTCGTATGGCTGAAGAGCTCAAATCCAGCTCCAGGCGGTGAAAAACACTGGGCGCACTTTTATTGTTGGAGGTCGCCCCCGGCAGATCACAGTGAGCTCACCCCAGCGCATGGCTGGTCACGGAATTACGCTCCCCAATATTGAGCAGGCCATACGGGGAGCTAACGTGGCGCTCCCCTCGGGGAATATGGTCTCCAATAACAAGGAAGTGCGACTGGATTCAGGGCGTTTTCTGGCTTCGGTCCGTGAGGTTGAAAGCCTGATCGTAGGGGTGCGGGAGATGCGGCCCTTTTATCTAAGTGAGGTAGCCATGGTCCGGGAAGGTCCAGCAGAACCGGTAAGAGCTACTACCAACATTGCTTTTGGCAAAAAAGCCAACTCCGCCATCGATCCGGCCCGAAGAAGGCGCGACATTCGATTCTGCCTTCCGGGATCGAGCCATTCAAGGACTACCCTTCGGTGACTGTGGCAGTGGCCAAGCGGAAGGGCACCAATGCGGTCTGGGTCTCGGAAGAGGTTGGAAAGGAAGCCGAACGCTTCTCCCGCGAGGTGCTGCCCCAGGGAGTTCATCTTCGAGTCACGAGGGATTACGGAAAAACCGCCGATGAGAAGGTAAATGATCTGGTGGAAGCGCTCTTGATGGCTATCGCCATCGTTGTCCTGCTTTTGGCCTACAGTCTGGGGTGGCGAGAGGGAATTATCATCGCTCTTGCGGTGCCGGTCACTTTCAGTTTCACCCTGCTCATCAACTATTTGCTCGGCTTCACCATCAACCGTGTGACCCTCTTTGCCCTCATTTTGTCCCTCGGTCTGGTAGTGGACGATCCCATCGTGGATGTGGAAAACATTCATCGCCATTTTTCCATGCGAAAGGAGCCGCCGTTTCAAGCAGTCGTGAGCGCCGTAAACGAAGTGCGCCCTCCCATTATCCTGGCCACTCTGGCTGTAATCATTTCTTTCATTCCCATGTTTTTCATTACGGGTATGATGGGACCATATATGGCTCCCATGGCGCTCAATGTGCCTGTCGCCATGCTCATGAGTCTTCTCGTTGCCTTCACCATCACCCCATGGCTATCGCTCCACATGCTGAGCGGAGTCTACAGTAGACCACATGAAAAACCCTTTTCACTTGAAGATACCGCTCTTTTTAAGATCTACGACCGCGTGATGGAATCCATCATACGCCACAGGAGCCTTCGGCTGGGAATTCTCGGGACTGTTGCCGTTTTGCTGGGTTTGTCCGTCTGGCTGGTGCTATCCCAGCGTGTACCACTCAAGATGCTTCCGTTTGACAATAAAAACGAGCTCCAGGTGGTTGTCGATATGCCCAAAGGTACGACTCTGGAAACCACTCAGGCTGCTGCGCATGCCCTTTCCGACTATCTGGTGCGCGTTCCAGAGGTTACCGATGTAGGCCTTTATGCAGGAACATCGAGCCCCATCGACTTCAACGGGTTGGTACGCCACTACTACCTGAGACAAGGAGCCAATGTGGGGGATCTGCGCATCAATTTTATCGCAAAGAAACGGAGGACCGAACAAAGCCACGCTCTTGGCCTGAGACTGAGGAACGATCTCAAACGGATTGCAGACCATTTCGGCGCCAATATCAAGATCGTTGAAAGCCCGCCGGGTCCTCCGGTCATCTCAACTTTGGTTGCCGAAGTGTATGGCCGGATCGGTCAGCCTTACGAAGATCTTTGCTTAGCAGCCAAAGGGGTCAGGCGTATCATGGGGTCCACTCAAGGCGTGGTGGATGTGGACGATATTCTGGCGGCTCCCGAGCGAAAGGCCGTTTTTCGGGTGGACCGGACCAAGGCTTCGCTTCACGGGATAAGCGACCAGCAGATCGCCGAGGCTCTTCAGGGGGCAGTGATGGGAACGGCTCCCAGCTCACTTCGACGCGGGAATGAGGTCAATCCTACCCTCATCAAATTGCAGTTCGAGAAACGGGACCGGGCGCTCGATGCGAGCCTCAATCAACTCATGATCCAGGGCATGACCGGAGAGAGAGTGTTTCTCTCAGAGCTTGGAGCCTTCGAAGATGAAACCATCGACCAGCCCGTTTATCACAAGAACCTGCACCCGGTGGTCTACGTTTTTGGAGAAACAGCCGGACTGCCGCCTCCCAATGCGGTGCTCGCCCTCGAAGACAAAGTTGCAAAGGATGAGCAGCTCAAAAGATTCGACATCATCTGGTCCGGTGAAGGGGAATGGGATATCACGCTGAGCGTCTTTCGGGACCTGGGTATTGCCTTTGGGGTTGCGGTGCTTGGGATTTACCTGCTGCTTCTCTACCAAACCGGGAGCTATCTTCTTCCGGCGATCCAACTCATTGCACTTCCCCTTTCGGTCATCGGCATTCTTCCGGGTTTTTGGCTCTTGAACCTGCTAACGAGCCATCCAGTGGGCGGCTGGGGAAATCCGGTCTACTTTACGGCTACGGCCATGATAGGCATGATCGCCCTCTCAGGGATCGCCACCCGCAATTCGATCCTGCTCATCGAATTCGTAGAGGAACGAAGAAAGGAGGGAAAACCTCTCGTTCGCTCTCTCATAGAGGCCGGTGCACTGAGAACCCGGCCTATCTTCCTCACGTCGCTTGCCGCCATGCTCGCCGCCTGGCCCATCACCCTGGATCCCATCTTTTCCGGCCTGGCCTGGGCGTTGATCTTCGGCATAGCGGTTTCGACCTTCTTCACGCTGATCGTTGTGCCATTGGTGTACTACATGGCGTATGGCGGAAAAACAAATGAACCGGAATGAGAGGTGATGTGTCCCTGATTACCTCCAGCCAAATTCCTCTACCGCTTCAGTAGAATGGATATTGAGAGCTACATGCATTGCCCCTGGTTGCGAGAACGGATGTCACAACAGTGGTAACATCATCAATTCCGGCATTCACCTAATTCACCGAGCGTTTGCTCTTTTGCCGCTTGTGGTTGCCTAATCTGATCACCGCTCACTGTTTGCAATGAAGTCTGCTTTCCTTCAATTCTTCCTGCTAAACTCCAAAAGTGCCTGGAAACGGGGAAAGGTATAATTAAATTGTCATCTACTGCCAGCAATTGGATTGGAGGAACTTAAAATGAAGCGAAGAGTCCTTTTGGTTATCGACTTGCTCAATGATTTCCTCAACCCGGCCGGGGCCCTTTATTGCGGTGATGGGGCCAGGAAGATAATTCCGGTAATCCGCTCACTCATTGACGAATTCAGTGCAGGGAGAGAACCGGTCATTTTTTTGAGAGACGCGCACGCTCACAAAGATAAAGAGTTCGAGCTTTTTGCGCCGCATGCGATAAAGGGGAGCTGGGGCTCTGAGGTTATTCCCGAGCTTGCGCCGGGTACGGGGAGTTATATTGTGGACAAGACCAGGTTTTCCGGGCTATTTGGAAACAGGCTTGCGGATATGCTTGCGGAATTCAAACCGGATGAGGTATGGGTTACCGGGGTTTTGACCTCCATGTGCGTAATGGACACGACAGGAGATCTGCGAAACAGGGATTATGCGGCGGTAATCCCGGTGGACGCGGTTGCCGATATTGATCCGGTCTGGCATGAGTTCGCGTTGGAGCGTATGAAAAAGATTTATGGCGCCCGGCTGACAAAAACCGGCGCCGATGAACAGGAAATTCAAACTGCGGCGGCGTAAAGGACAACCATTCCCTCCGCCCGGAAGCACTATCGGGACAGGCTGGCGCAAGGCAAAAGGCAAAAGTTAAAAACAGCATCCCTTTTCATAGTTTCAGGGTGTCCCAGCGGTACATGAGTTGCTGCGGTGAATGTGTGCGTAAAAGGAGGGAAGATGAATCCATGGGAGCTGTACGCTCCGGAGTTGATCACCGATCTCTATGAACTTACAATGGCTGAGAGTTACCTCCGGGAAGGGATGAACGCAGAGGCGACCTTCAGTCTTTTCATAAGAGACTATCCGGAAGGCCGCTCCTTCTTCATTTCAGCCGGGATCGAGAGTCTTCTGGAGATTCTGCTCGAATTTCGCTTCAGCAATGAATCTTTGCGATACCTTGCATCCCTGGGGAAATTTTCCAGCAGGTTTCTGGACTACCTTCGAGATTTTCGCTTTTCCGGAAATATACGCGCTATTGCGGAGGGACGTATCTTTTTCGCCCAGGAGCCAATCGTGGAGGTAACCGCTCCGATCATAGAAGCCCAGATCATCGAGACCCTGGTTTTGAACGTGATCCAGCTTGAAACGATGCTGGCGAGCAAAGCGGCACGGATTGCCTCTGTTGCTTCAGGCAAGGGACTAGTTGAGTTTGGGATGAGGCGCACACACGGTGTGGACGCATCGTTAAAAGCTGCGCGAGCGACCTATCTGGCCGGTTTTATGGGCACGAGCAATCTGCTCGCAGGCAAAATATACGGCATCCCGGTATTCGGCACCATGGCACATTCCTATATCACCAGTTTTCACAGCGAACTTGACGCCTTCTACGCCTTTGCGCGTGCGTTTCCTGAAAATTCCGTCCTCTTGATCGATACCTACGACTGCATCGCCGGCGCTCTCAAGGCGGTCGAAGTGGCGAAGGAATTGCGAAAAAGGGGCAAGGAGCTGTCAGGGGTTTGGCTGGACAGCGGCGATCTGGCCGATTTGAGCATTAAGGTTCGGGCTGTTTTGGACCAGGCAGGTTTCCCCGATGTAAAAATCATGGCCAGTGGAAACCTGGATGAATATCGGATCGAAACACTTATAAAATCCGGGGCCTGCATCGATGTCTATGCCGTGGGAACCAGAATGAGTGTTTCCGCTGACGCTCCTTATCTCGATATAGTATATAAGCTGGTTGAATATGATAACAGGCCCGTGCTCAAGCTCTCCACCGGTAAAAAAACCTGGCCGGGCAGAAAACAGGGCTACCGGTTCTACAGCCCCGATGGAAAAATGGACTTTGACCGTCTGTTCCTGCTCGAAGCTGGAATACAGGAAGGGGAATCACTGATGGAGTTGGTTATGAAGGAAGGACAAAGGGTCAATGCCCCTGAGTCTTTATCGGAAATCCGGACTCGCTTCTCGGGTGAGCGGCGGAAGCTTCCTGAAAAACTCCGGTCGATTCACGCTGCCGAGCCATATCGTGTTGAATTCTCTCAATCGCTCAGGGAGCTTGACAGCAAGACCGCCAGGCTGAAAAGACTCGAAGAGGGTGAGGTGGGAAAAAGATAGGCTGAAGGAAAAGATAGGGCTCATTCCATGCGGGGCCGCTGGTTTTCGTATAACTTCTTATAAAATAATCTGTGAAAATCTGCGTTATCTGAGGATGAATCTTCTTTTTTTCTGTGCTTCTCTGCGTCTCAGCGGTTATCACATTTTCTTCCATATCCAGACTGCTCTGCGCTGTTTCATGCCGGGGAGCAAATATTCAAAATCGCCTTGAAATTCCATATTAGGACCTTCGAACTCTGCCTGGCCGGCCGTGCGCTCTTCTCCGGCCCCCCACCACGCTAAAACTCCGGCCGGCGCAAGGAGCGCTGGAGCGAGGCCGGTTATGTGTTCTGCTTCCAGCTTCACTGCCCGCATTGTAATAAGGTCGAATTTATTTGCTTGATCCCGGGCTTTCGAGAAGTCCTGCCACCTGCCGTGCAAAGGCCGTATGCCTTTCAATCCCAGCGCGGCAGTCATTGCAGCCAAAAAACTAACCTTCTTTCTGCTCGAGTCGAGCAGAACCATTTCAAGATCGGAATTTACAATCTTTAATGGAACTCCGGGAAAACCCGCCCCTGTGCCAATATCGAGCGCATGGCCTGATTTGGGAAGAAACTTCGCCGGCAAAATGGAATCAAGAAGATGTTTTACGATTATTTCTTCCTGCCCGGTAATCCGGGTGAGGTTTAGCCGGGGGTTCCACTCAAGCATTATTTGTATGTGCCGGCTCAACAAAAGGGCCTGCTTTTCAGTGATAGAGATCCCAGCTTTGCCGGTGAATTCCAGGATGAGATCGGCGAATTCTTTAGTGAGTGCCGTCATATTTTTCGCGCTCCCGCTTCCCGCCTCTGAAACCCGGGGGAAGGTCCGTAGCCTTGAATAAGCAACTTGCAGATCCTAAAATGAAAAGAGCCGTTGTAAAGGGGTCTGCACAAGGATGAATTTTCTTACGAGACTTTCTAAAGACCTTGTGGCCTGGGTCATTCCCAGGCCACGTTTTATTCTGATGGCCGCACTCCTGACCGTGATCGCCTCGATATGGATTTCGGCCGTCCGGCTCGAAGTGCGGACCGCCCAGCTCGAGCTTGTCTCCAGAAGACTTCCGCTTATAGCCAAGACAGATATGCTGGACAAATTCGAATACCAGGGCAAGAGCACATTTACCCTCGTGGTCAGAGCTCCCACGCAGGACCGCGCCATCGAGTTCATAAAAGGCATCGTGGCTAAAATTCAAGCGGACCCGCAACATTTTAAAGGTGTATTCTACAGGATCGATCCGGACGAGTACAAGAAATGGCTTCTATATTACCTCGATAAAGATGAACTCGCGCGCGTTCGGGACACGATGGAGCAAAACTCCCAATTGGTCAGCAATTTGGCCGAAGACCCCGACCTGTTTAATTTTTTCAGACTGGTGAACAGGGATATGTCATCCAGGATGGTCGGCGAGCTCTTTACCGGCTTTCTCGATGATGGACAAACCCGGGAAGGGCAGGGTAAGAAAAAGGAGCCGATGGACCTGGAATTTCTGATAAAGGTCCTGAGCGGGCTTGATCGATATCTTTCCGGAACGCCGAAATATGTTTCCCCCTGGTCCTCGTTTTTCAAGAGCGGGGTGTGGGATCTCGAAAAAGAAGGTTACCTCTGGGAAGACAAAAAGATGTTTCTCATTGCTGTTGTCGTGCCCGCCAAAGTTTCCGGTCAGGTTAGCACAACTCAAAGTTCGCTTGCCAAACTGCGTGCGGATATAGAGAGAGTCAGAGCCGCAGGTTTCAATGACGTCCAAGCCGGGGTCACCGGGCAGCAAGCGCTAAACGATGATGAAATCAGCACCTCGATGGCCGACATGACCAAGGCGGCCTGGGTGTCGCTATTGGGCGTCATACTAATAATGGTTGTGTTTCTGCGGGGCTTTCGCCATCCCCTGATAATAGCGGTATCACTTGCCGTGGCTTTGTGTTGGACATTCGGCTGGACGACGATTTTCATCGGTCATTTGAACGTTCTGTCGATTGTCTTTGCGCCGATGCTCTGTGGCCTGGGGTCTGATTATGCGATCCACTGGTTCGCCCGGTATGAAGAAGAAAGGGATCTTTCAGGGGGCAGTCGCTCCGAAATTATCAAAAGAGTCGTGGACAAATCGGGTACGGGAATTGTGCTTGCGGGCCTGGCCACGGCGGTTTCTTTCTTTTCCTTTATTCTAACAGGCTTTCGCGGGCTGATGGAACTTGGCATGATAACCGGAATGGGGATCTTGTTTATCATATTGGCCGACTTCACAGTGCTCCCCGCATTGAGTTACTATCTGGCGGCAGAAAAGGGTTCTTTCTCGAAATCGGCAAAGCGGGTGAGAAACAGATACCTTATTTTTCTGAGCCCCACTGGCGTTCGGGCTGTTCTAGCCGCGGCCCTGGTGTTGAGTGCTGTGGGTTCGATCATGGCTTCCCATGTGCAGTTCGACTTGAATCCTCTGCGCCTCCAGGCCAGGAATTCGGAATCGGTCTACTGGGAAAAAGTCCTGGTAGAAAATTCCACCAAATCGATTATTTCTGCGGCCTTAATCACGCTCTCCCCTGAAAAAGTCATGAAGGAGTCGGCAAAATTCAAAACGCTTCCTACCGTTTCGGATGTGGATACCGTCTTTACGCTTCTGCCTGGAGACCAGGAAGAGAAGGCGCCTGTTTTGAGGAACATAGCCCGGATGATTCCCGAACTGAAATCATCGGTTGCGGGCGCGGCCCCGGGGGGCGGCCAAGGTGGCGAGGACCCGCCCTGCAACGCGGCACTAATCGACGTTCTTGAGAGAATCAATTTTAAAATGCAGCCGGAGCAGGCTTCTAAATGGGGGGCTTCGAGGCCTCAGGTCGAGCAAATGGTAAAAGTCAGAGAATTTATAGACAGGATCTTGCAACCGCTTAAGAATTCGCCTTCGGCCTTCGAGAGGCTTTCAGAATACCGCAACCGTTTTAACAAGGACCTCAAGGACTTGTGGACACTGATCAGGGAGAGTTCCTCGGCTCCCCCGATGAGCGTTCAGGATATTCCCACTCAACTGAGAGACCAGTTCCTCCATGGAGGCCGATATCTCATAAGGATTTATCCAAAAGAGCCCATATGGAATGAAGGAGCGCTGAACCGTTTCGTAAAAGCGATCCAATCTGTAAACCCCGATGTGGTAGGCGACCCGGTTTCCCTCTATGTGTTCGCCTCCGCTTACAAGAGAGCCTCGATCCAGGCTTCCGTTTTCGCTCTCATTGCTGTCTCGCTTCTTCTCGCATTTATATTCAGAAGTTGGCCTCTTATGCTGATATCACTTACCCCGCTTGTGGCCGGAACGATCTGGACGGTTGGTATAATGCAACCCGCGGGCATTGATTTCAACCTCGCAAACAGCATCTTCATGCCGCTCGTGGTCGGGGCGGGAGTGGAATACGGGGTGATCATCGTCCAGAGATGGCGAGAGGGACGTGCAGGAAAAGGGCGCCTTCCTTTCAGTACCGGCAAGGGCGTCATCCTCGCCGCGTTGACCACCACAATCGGCTTTGGGACATTGATGATATCGAACAACATGGGTATTTTCAGCCTGGGTTTTGTAGCATGGGAAGGGAGTATCTGTGTTCTTGCGGCCGCCCTGATGATCCTGACCGCAATTCTGTCTTTTATGCCCGAGCCGGCACGGGCTGTAGATGAGGAGCCTCGCAACGGTGATTAATTCTGATTGCTTTGGCTTCAGAGAGTTCAGTATGGCAAACAGGCTGGCAGCATCGTTAACCGGTTGGTTTTCGACTTCCAGTATCAGGTCGCCCTTTTCGAAACCTGCCTTCCCAAAAACACCGTTGGCATCGACTTGCGTAACTACCACGCCCGACTGGGTACCCTGTCCATACGCATTTGCCTCTTTAGTAGTCATCTGACTGACGGCAATCCCGAACTCTTTTTTTAAAGAAGCCGATACTGCCTTTTCCTGATCTTCGATGTTGCCGACCTTTACCGTAATTTCCTGCTTGGCGCCTTTGCGCATAATTGTGAGTTTTATCTCAGAACCCACGGCCTATTCCCATATCCGGAGGAATGATCTTTACTTTTGGGTATTTGACATTAAATGAGGCTGAGCGTTTGCCCGGCAAAGCAACCTTGACGGCCTTGAGCGGCCACCAGCGGTACAAT
Organism: uncultured delta proteobacterium; assembly: GCA_963725365.1. GTDB lineage: Bacteria > Desulfobacterota > Syntrophobacteria > Syntrophobacterales > Syntrophobacteraceae > SbD1. Next base: position 10,621 of record CAVRZU010000228.1, read on the forward strand.
TTGGCTATCAAAGAAAAGATGACTATGAATATCGTTGAATTTTCTGTTCTGACATTCCTTGGTTCCCTGACCGCCGGTTTTCTGGGGGCGCTGACCGGACTTGGGGGCGGGGTCGTTATAATCCCGCTGCTCACTTTGGTTTTTGGCGTGGATATCCGCTATGCAATAGGAGCTTCGCTTGTTTCGGTCATAGCAACATCATCTGGTGCGGCGGCGGCCTATGTCAAGAAGGGTTTCTCCAATATCCGCCTTGGAATGTTTCTCGAGATGGCCACCACTTTCGGAGCGCTCTTCGGCGCTGCGATTGCCGCCAGGATATCCACCCAGGCAATAGCAGTGATATTCGGGATCGTTCTGCTGTATTCAGCTTTTGTTTCAGTCCAGGGCCACACCCCCGGCACTGCGGTCACCGAGGATACCCGCCACTTTCTTCCCAGTTCGCTTCACCTGGACGCCGCTTATCCCGGCTTCGACCGGTCCCGTTTCGTATCACGTGAATCACATCCCGACCGGTTTCAGCCTGATGTTTTTGGCCGGCACGCTTTCAGGACTGCTCGGGATCGGCTCCGGCGCCGTAAAGGTATTAGCCATGGACCAGGCCATGAGCGTTCCCTTCAAAGTTTCCACAACCACCAGCAACTTCATGATCGGCGTCACTGCCGCTGCAAGCGCCAGTGTTTATCTCAATCGAGGCTATATAGATCCCGGATTGGCCATGCCTGTCATGCTAGGGGTTGTTTTGGGGTCCATTCTAGGCTCGAAGATCCTCATTATTTCGAAGACACGGCCGCTCCGAATTATTTTTGCAGGGATCATTTTGATCCTGGGTTTGGAGATGATCTACAACGGCATTGCGGGAAGGCTTTAGCCATGAACGATAAAAAGCTCATGCTTTCAGATGCCGACATCGATCAAATCATCGGCAACCTGCTCAGGATTGGAGTTGTAGTTTCATCCCTGATTGTCCTGATTGGCGGTGGCCTGTATCTGAGAAGACATGGAAATGAATTGCCGAACTACCATATTTTCTATGGCGAACCCTCGGAACTGCGCAATGTTTTTGGAATCATCAAGACTGCATTCTCATATTCAGGCCGGGGAATAATCCAATTCGGCCTGCTTCTACTCATCGCAACTCCCGGTCATTAGGGTTGCGTTCACCGTTGTCTCATTCATTATCCAGAGAGACCTGGTTTATGTAACGGTGACCCTTATCGTCCTGGCAGTGCTCCTATTCAGTTTGGCCGGAGGTGGTCAATAATGCGTGTTAAGGCTGTAAAAAAGGATATTGAGAGTATCGTCATTGCGATCCTGATTGCCCTCTTTGTACGGGCTTTTATTGTGCAGGCATTCGATATTCCATCCGGATCAATGGAGCCAACATTGCTTCCCGGAGATTACATTTTGGTGAACAAATTCATTTATGGAATACGAATACCTTACACGAACATCAGGATGCTTTCGTTTAAAGAACCTAAACTTGGTGATGTCATCGTATTTATTTACCCGAAAGACCCATCGAAGGACTTCATTAAAAGGGTTATCGGAATGCCGGGACAAACCGTTCAAGTCATTGGGGGCAAAATATATATCGATAATACGCCGATCCCTGATCCGTGGGGTTACTTCGACAACAAAGAGCCGGCGGGTTTCATAGAGGCTGTGGAGAACTTCGGTCCTGTAGTTGTTCCCGAACACTCTTTTTTCGTAATGGGCGACAACCGCAACAACAGTGAGGACAGCCGCTTTTGGGGGTTCCTGCCCTTCGATAACGTATTGGGAAAGGCTTTCGTTATTTACTTTTCATGGAATGGTGAAGCTAAAAACCTGCCGGACAAGGTCAGGTGGTCGAGGATCGGAGAGCTGATCCATTAAAGCTATTTACCTATGCAAAATTGATTGAATATCCTGTCGAGCAACTCGCCGTCATTTCCCCAGCCCAGAACGGCTTCAAGCTGCCTTCTGGCTGCTTGCAGCTCAAGGCTCACCAGTTCGTCCCAGGCGTAGGAGCCAAGGAGTTCTCCCGCCCTGAGAAGTGCCTTTAACGCCTGTTCGAGGCATTCTTTGTGCCTCAGGTTCGGAACGATCTGTGATTTGCAATTCTGCAGCGGCCGCATTATGAATGTCTCGGCCATGAAAGCCTTTAGCCGCTCGACGTCCGGGGGATTTTTTGCCGATAAGCTGAAAACGGGGCGATGGCCTGGAAAGTGTTGCTCCACCGTTTCGATGGGGAAGGCAGGAGCAAGGTCGCTCTTGTTGAGCAGCACAATGAAATGCGATTCGCCAATCGCCTCGTAGACCTTGCGGTCCTCATCGGTTAGAGACCTGCTGTGGTCGATAAGCCACAGCACCACGTCCGCTTCGGACACCGAACGAATGGTTCTTTCGATGCCGAACGATTCTATTTCATCGGGCTCGTTTCGAATTCCGGCCGTATCCAGGACCCTAACCTGTACGCCTTTTAGAACGAATGTGTCTTCTATGACGTCCCTGGTTGTGCCCGGGGCGGCTGTGACGATGGCCCTGTCCCTGCCGACAAGAGCGTTGAGCATCGAGGATTTCCCGACGTTTGGTTTTCCCACGAGCACCAGTGTGAGTCCCTCGCGAAGCACTCGCCCCTGCTCGTACTTGCTCAAGGTGGTCCCAAGAGGTATCGTGACATCGGCAAGCAGTTGCTCCCGAAGCGATTCATACTCGGGTCCCTCTTGTTCCTTTTCCCCTTCGAGATCGTCGGAAAAATCGATATAAGCTTCAATACGCGTTTGGGCCTGGATGAGTGTTTCACGCCATTTTTCAATGAGTTGCCGGAAATCCCCCCGGAGATGGCGATTTGCC
>CAVRZU010000229.1:0-18083 GCA_963725365.1 uncultured delta proteobacterium
TTACCCGGTTTCCGGCATAGAGTAGTCCAATGCCGAAGATGATCCCCAGCGTAACGCGCACGGTTGGGCTGAGTAGACCGGTTTCGATCAAATACTCGACCAGGAAAAAGCCTGCAAGCGCGAGGGCCACAGCCCCGGCAGCCAGACGAAGGCCGTGGCGCCGAATTGGCGTTCAAAGCCTTCTAGCGTTCCCGCATGGTTTGCGGCCGGCATCCCGGTGTGCAAACTCAACGACTCTTTCCGGTCCTGATCTAATTCGATAGTATCACCCTCCGATGCCAAAGACGCGGCCGGAGGAGTAGCCGGCAGATCGGTCGGGCGCGGAGGCAGGTTCCGCATGGTCCAGGTCCTCCGCCAAGTCCGTCCTGACTTCGGATTTTCTAGACTGCGCCGCACCTTCGTCGGCCGGTCTTCTCAAACTCATTCGAAGTTCTGCCATATCCCGCCGCAACTGCGCCATCTCCCGGCGCAGCTTCCCAATTTTGCTGAGGTTGATCCAGGGCAGTATCAGGCAAGCCAAAACTAAACCTAGAATTATGAGACCGAATAGTACGGCCATTACTGTTCTCCTTCATTTCTCCTGTAAGATAAGAGGCTTGCCATGAATCTGACAGGCATAATATATGCCACTCGGCACCAAGTCAATTACTTGCGATATTACAATGGGATAGGTCCAGGCCTTCCCCTATTTGCATGCTGCTGAAGTTGTGGATTGACATATCATGAGCACATGCCATACATTTTCTGCATGTAAAAAGAGCAAAACTCTCAGATGAGGATCGCGACTTTTTCGATTTGGTCTCGCGGGCGGCATTCTGCAACCCGTTCGGCGAAGAACGGGCGGAGTTGGACCAAAAGATCGCAGGATGTCCGGCTGATACACCCCATGATGAGTGTATTGACTGGACTATCCGCAGAGTGCAGGAAAGGGTGCTGCGGCTGGCCGGCAAAGGAGAGGCTGATCTTCGCCTCTACTCGGCACAAGATCGCCAGAACCTTCAGGCAGCCTTTATGTTCGACATTTTCAACCGTGTTGCCCACCGCTTTGATGCCCTGATACAAGATCAGATACAACTCGGGCAAGTTCCTTTCTCGTGCCGTTTGCTCGCGAAACCCTTGCGTAATGTTTTCCGAACGGGGGTTCAGCTTCCCGGAATCCATTCGATTTTTCGCGATGCTCTATCAGATACGGGTGCCTTCTACTTCATCAACCGGAGCCTTATCGGTCCAGCCCTTCCATGCGCAACCTGCGGCTTCATTTATGGAACAATGTTTTTACTCATGATATCCGCTGGTACGAACAGTACCTTTGGAACCGGATGGAGGATTTTTCTACTCTTCTGCTCGGTGAAACCGGGACGGGCAAGGGTACGGCAGCCGCCGCAATAGGGCGCTCGGGCTTTATCCCTTATGATGAGAAAAAAGGGTGCTTTACCGAGAGTTTTACACGCAATTTTATTGCGATAAATCTTTCCCAATTTGCGGAATCCCTTATCGAATCGGAGCTTTTCGGCCACAAGAAGGGCGCCTTTACAGGAGCAGTCGAACATCACGATGGCGTATTCACCAGGTGTACCCCTTACGGCTCGATCTTCCTGGATGAGGTCGGGGATATTTCCGTGCCCATTCAGGTCAAGCTCCCATCGATCTCGATATCCTTCCTTCTTTCTATAAGCAAGTCCTCGGCGAGCGACGCATCCGACTTGAGCACACCTCGCATAGCCTTCACCGGGCCATCTGACATGGGAATGATTCCCGCGTGGTTTGCCCGGCCCTTCATTTCCACCACTTCGCCGATTGTTTCCAGGAAACGGTGAAGGGCAGGATTATCGTCATCGGGGCGCCAGATAACGGCTAGTTCGGTTGTGGGCGCAGGACCCTCCAAAGGCCTGTAGACTACGCCCGATCGCTGAAGGCTCCGCAATGATGAAGGGACGATGGAAACGCCCATGCCCACCGCGACAAGGCTAACGATGGTTTGTGTGGTGCGGGCCTCCTGAACGATCCGTGGGAAAAATCCGGCCTGGGCGCAAATGCTCACGAACTGATCGTAGAATCCCGGTGCGTCATGGCGAGGGACCTGAAGGAAAGGCTCCCCGGCAAGCGCCTTGAGCGCGATCTTTCTGCGCGCGGCCAGCGGGTGCGCCCTCGGCAAAACGGCTACCAGGGGTTCTTGCGCGATTACCCGGATGGCCAAAGATTTTTCGAAAATCACAGGCGGGCGTATCAGGCCCACATCAAGCCGCTGCGCCCGTACTGCCTCCATCTGCTCTTCGGTGGTGAGTTCTCTCAGAATCAACGACATTTCCGGATATCGGGCCCTCATGAGGCGAAAAATCGCAGGGACTTTGCCATAAACCGCGCCGCTGACAAAGCCTACTTCCAGTTGCCCGATTTCGCCGCGCGCGGCGCGCTGCGCAACATGTACGGCCCGATCGGCCAAGGCGAGTATTTTGATTGCTTCCTGCAAAAAAACTTTTCCTGCAGCAGTCAGTTCCACACGCCGCTTTGTCCGCAACAGCAACTGGACGCCCAATTGCTGTTCCAGCGCCTTGATTTGCTGGCTAAGAGGCGGTTGGGCCATGCCTAAGCGCTCTGCGGCGCGCCCGAAGTGCAGCTCTTTGGCAACTGCTACGAAATATCTCAGGTGTCTAAATTCCATCGTGATGATCCCGTTTAATATGTTTTAAGTATCATAAAGCTAATTTTAATATATTTGAAATCTAATCCCGCAACACTAATATTAACGGGAAGTCTTAAAAGGAGGACCAGGATTGGCTATTCAGGAGATCTCATGCGCCACGGCCGGGCAGGCAGTTGCCGTGCCGCTCGCTGCCCAAAGCCGGGCGGGAGTGCTTACGGCTTTGTTCATCACCGGCTTTGGCACTTTTCTGGGTCTCTATGCCACTCAGCCGCTGCTTCCGGAGTTTCGCCATGTTTTCCGGGCTTCGGAAGTAATGGTGAGCCTTACCGTTAGCGCGCCGATACTGGCGGTGGCGCTATTGGCCCCACTGGTCGGGTTGCTGGCCGACGCCGTGGGTCGCAAGCGGGTTATCGTCGCCGCCATGTTCGGCCTGACTATCCCGACGGCGTTGGCCGGCACAGCGGCCGGCCTTACGCAGATTATCGTCTGGCGTTTTATGCAGGGGCTTTTTGTTCCGGGCATTATCGCCGTTGCCATGGCCTACATAAGTGAGGAATCACCACGCCGGTTGGCCGGTTCCACGATGGCGATCTATGTGACCGGCACTGTTGCCGGTGGTTTTTCGGGGCGCTTTATCGTCGGCTTGATCGAGACGCACTGGGGATGGCGAACGGCTTTTTTTGTCCTCGCCGCCATCACGCTTGCCGCAGCCCTGATCACGTGGCGCCTGCTGCCGCGTTCAACAAAATTCGTACGAAAACGAAATGTTGCCGCTGCATTTGAATCCATGCGAGCTCATTTGCGCAACTCTCAGCTTTTGGCGACTTGCGCGGTTGGGTTCAACGTGCTGTTTTGCATGGTGGCGGCGTTTACCTACGTTAACTTCTACCTTGCGGATAAACCCTTTTATCTTGGTTCCGCCGCTCTGGGAGCGATCTTTGGCGTCTACCTCATTGGCGCCGTGATTACGCCGGTGGCAGGACGCATCCTGGACCGTGTCGGCCACCGCCGGGCGCTGGTCGGGGCTGTTGGAATATCTGCGGCCGGTATGCTTCTTACGACGATCCATTATGTGCCGGCCGTGATCGCAGGACTGACGCTGGAGGCCACCGGAGTATTCGCCTCCCAGTCAGCTTCATCGAGCCACGTGGGTAAGGCGGCAATCGAGGGCCGGTCCAGCGCCGCAGGTATTTATGTGGCACTCTACTATCTCGGAGGCTCCATGGGTTCGATTATACCCGGTCTTCTCTGGAAACAGGCCGGATGGCCCGGGTGCGTCGCAACTATCGTGTGCATGCAGCTTGTGACTCTGTTGATCGCCCACAAATTATGGCACGACTAGGAAACCAAAGACTTCAGACGATCGACAACCCGGCCGCATTCCTCCGACCAGTTCGAGGGGCGAACCCTCACTCTGTTCGGGTTCCGCGTTAAACGTTGGATCCCACGTTAGACGCTTATAGTTCGGCGTCCGATCTTTTGCGAGGACGCACCCCTCACTCTGTTCGGGTTCCGCGTTAAACGTTCGAGCCCATGTTATACGCTTATAGTTCGGCGTCCGATATTTAACCCTCACCATGTTCGGGTTCCGCGTTAAACCTTCGCCCCCACGTCAGACGCTTATAGTTCGGCGTTCGATCTTTTGTGAGGACGCGTGAGGACGCACGGATGAACACGGATGGGCACGGATGAAAAAAATCATGGCTGAACTTTTCTGGATTAGGGTCCGAACCTGCCCAAATTGGATACGGACAGGCTCTTTTCAATCGAAAATCTTGCAGAAAAAACAAGAAAATGTCTGGCAGCAGTGCGAAAATCACTGCCAGTGATCTTGTTAAAGGAGTGTTTTCGTGTGCTTTTTTCTTCGTGTCCGACCAATCCTTTTAGGTTCGAAAGACCGCTAAGATGCCTATCCGGATTGGTTTCCATTGTGGACCCTTCTTGTTTCCTTCGTGCTCTTCGTTACCCCGGCGAGATTTCCTGACCGTTCCAAACGCCCATTTATAAAGTGTGAGCCAACCCCGGCGCGCCACGGTTCTTGACTTTAAATCGATGATTTGACATAGCTGTAAAACGAGTACTAAGGATGTGAGTCGTGAATCGTGGTACTCCGGCCGGGTTGCAGATCGGTCGAAAAAACCTTTTGAAGATGGAGCTTAATATGAACATTGCCAGAAGTGTGGAAGTGGCGAGTCTTTATTTTCCGGACAAACCTGCATTGATATTCGAAGGTAAAACTTACACGTACAAGGAGCTGAATCAACAGGTGAACCGGCTTGCCAACGCCCTTGCGGCCCTTGGGTTGGAAAAAGGCGACCGGGTAGGCCTGTTTTTGCCCAACATTCCTGGTTTTGTGATCGGCTATTATGCAGCCCAGAAGCTGGGGGCTATCGTCGTTTCGATCAACTCCATGTCAAAGAAAAGGGAAGTACAATATATAGTCAGCGATTCAGGGTGCAAGATACTCTTTACGACTCGCGAACTGCGTGAAGAGGTCCCCACCGGCGAGTTGCCCGAGCTGAAGAATATAATAATCGCCGAAGGCGAAGCTGGAAACGATCTTGATATCAACAGCCTGATGGCAAAGGGAGTAGCCGATTTCCGCTGTCGTGACATGGACCCGGGCGACGGGGCGGCTATTCTTTACACTTCGGGCACCACCGGTTATCCCAAAGGCGCCGTGCTGAGTCATATGAACGTCGTTTCGAATTCGACCACAGCGGGCAATTGTTCCGGAGTAATGCCCCAGGATCGCTTACAGCTGTTTCTGCCTCTTTTTCACTGTTTTGGCCAGAATTACATCATGAACGGGGCATATAACAAGTGCGCCACCATCGTCCTGCACCGGCGTTTCGAACCCGAACCGGTGCTCGATGCAATGGTTCGTCACCGCGTAACGATGTCTTTGCCGTGCCTACCATTTATATCCACTTTATCAATATGGACACCTCCCGGTATGATATGTTCAAGCCTTCGCTACTGCTTTACGGCGGCCGCGACGATGCCGAGGGAAACAGCCCTTCAGTGGCAAGAAAAATTCGGGATGCTGACCTATGAAGGGTACGGACTGACCGAGGCTTCCCCTTGCGCCACTTATAATCACAACTATCGGCATAAACACGGCAGCATAGGAAGACCTATCGAAAATGTGGATGTGATGATTGCCGATGATGAGGCAATGCATTGCCCTATGGAGACCAGGGAGAAATTGTCATCAGGGGACCGAACGTGATGAAGGGCTACTGGGGAAAACCCGAGGCCACGGAAAAGGCGGTCCGCAACGGATGGCTCCGCTCGGGCGATGTCGGGGTAATGGATGACGAGGGATATTTCTTCATCACGGACCGGGTAAAGGACATGATCAACGCGGCGGGATTCAATGTTTATCCAAACGAGGTCGAGCAGGTCATCTATCAGAATCCCTCGGTTCAAGAGGCGGCGGTCTATGGGGTCGCCGATCCGGTAAGAGGTGAAACGGTCCATGCCAGCATCGTCTTAAAGGAAGGCAAGCGGCCAGCGAAAAGAGATAATCGAGTTTTGCAGGTCAAATATGGCCGTCTACAAGGTCCCCAGAAAGGTAGTCTTTACAGACCTATTGCCCAAAAGCGCTACGGGCAAGATTTTAAAGAGAGTTTTACGGGGAGACAAATAGAACAGGACTGAGGACTGAGGGGCAGGAAGCGGGGAGCAGGGAGCGTGAAGCACTAACCACGGAGGGGGAGCGCAGCGCGGTGGATTACCAGGATAAATGCCCGGATGTATCGCAAACTGACCATTTTGCGTGATACGAGGAACGCCGCCGCGGAAGGCGGCGCTACCAAAACTCTTTATGATCCGCGTCCATCCGTGTAATCCGTGGTTGAAAAGTGGTGTTCCAACCATGATGGGTTCATCATTGCCGTGCATTTTTACCCGGTTCACGTGTCCGGCCCCGGCCCGTCATCTTCTGGTCCGGATATTTGGCAGGAAAGCCGTGAACATTCCGAGCAACGGCAAGAATGAACAAATGTGATAAACGTATTCAATGCTGTACACATCTGCTAATTTTCCGAGCACCGCGGCGCCGATGCCGGCAATGCCGAAAGCAAGCCCAAAGAACAATCCGGCTATCATCCCCACTTTGCCCGGCACGAGTTCCTGCGCAAACACAAGAATTGCAGGGAAAGCCGAGGCTAGTATAACCCCGATTATGAAGGTCAAAACGCCTGTCCAGGCAAGATTTGCATAGGGCAACATCAAAGTGAAAGGCGCTACGCCCAGTATAGATACCCAGATAACACCCTTACGGCCGATCCGATCACCGATAGGGCCACCGAGAATAGTCCCCAGAGCCACCGCGAACAAAAAAACAAACAGGTGAATTTGGGCCGATTGAACAGGTAAATGAAATTTGCTGATCAGGTAAAATGTAAAATAACTATTTATGCTCGACAGGTAGAAAAATTTGGAGAAAATCAGGATCAACAAGACCAGCATCGTTTTAATGATGATCGGGGTGGGGAGCGCTTCCGCCACAACCGCATGAGACCTGGCCGCCTTGGTCCTTTGCGCTTGCTGGGCCTTGTACCAACCACCTACCTGCCACAATACGGCAATGGCAAATAATGCTGCCAGGGAGAACCATGCAAGGCTTTGTTTTCCCCTCGGAAGGATAAACCATGCAGCCAGCAGCGGCCCAATTGCGGTACCGGTATTTCCGCCGACCTGAAAAATGGACTGCGCCAGTCCGAAGCGCCCTCCGGAAGCCATTCGCGCCACTCTCGAAGATTCCGGATGGAAAATCGAAGAACCGCTGCCTACCAGGGCTGCGCCAATGAGCAGAATGCCGTAGCTCGGCGCAATAGCGAGAACCAATAGACCCATCAGGGTCGAACTCATTCCGATAGCCAACGAATAAGGCTTTGGGTGGCGATCCGTATAAAATCCTACCAGTGGTTGCAGCATCGATGCGGTTATTTGATATGTTAAGGTGATAAGCCCGACCTCAGCGAAGCTGAGCGAAAAGGTGCTCTTGAGCAAGGGATAAATCGCCATGATCAGCGACTGGAGCATGTCATTCAAAAAATGAGAAAAGCTGAGCGCACCCAGTATCTTAAAAACGGCGCCTTTCGCACCAGACACCGCGAAACTGCCCGCACCGGGATCGGTTTTTTCTACCGGAAGGGCCGCCTCCGGCCCGAGCATACCTGCTATATTATCGCTCTTTTCATTCATTGAGTTACTGACACTCCTCCCGCCGTATTTCGTTTAGATCGCAAAATATGTTCCCGCCTTATAAAACCGGTGCGCTACATCGCGCATTTGTTGGCAAATAGTATTCGAACCTTGCAGCCTCATCGTCCAACAAATGGGAGAGACCACGCCCGGCAACAGCACTATTATGAACTCATTTTCCATAAAACTGCAAGGGGCAGGCGTGGGTTCAGGACTGAGGACTGAGGGCCAAAAATGGCAATTAAGAATTATGAATTACGAATGCATGCCTCGCTTCGTTCGAGAGGTTTCTCCCTTCCACTATCTGATACCCGCAATCCGATATGAGCAAAGGCCGGCGGCGTGCATATGCCGGGAAGCATATACTTCAGTTGCCGGTCGCCGGTCGTCAGTCGTCAGAGAAAAGCTCTTTATGGCCACTGAAGACTGTTTTCAATGTGCTTAGGTGGGCATTTTTTGAAGAGGCACTTTTAAGGCTTCCCAATGACCCGGCCCCATGTAGAGTCCCCCGGAGTAGAAGGTGAATCATGCGATGGATGTGGATAGTTGCGAGATCTACTGTGGGGTATACTTCTTCGAAAGTCTTCGGACGCTAAACAGAAATATTTCGACTCCGCTCGAACCCAGCGTCGCCTTCTCCACATTTTGGAACTGTGCGGCCATCTGCAGCCTTTCAGGTTCTGAAAGCCTTTCTTCAATCAATGGAAGCAGTTCCGAGTTTTCTTTGCGGATGTGCTTTCTAACGAGATCCACGTACAGATCGGCTCTTTCCTTCAATTCATAGCGCTCAGCCTCCGAGCAGGAGTGAAGAGTCACCACCTTGGATCTTATCTGTTCCATTATAGTGCGGGCCTCGCGGTGGTCTTTGATGAGCGAGTCGATAATAGAATCAATTCGGACGGCCAGAGTAAGGGACAGCGCCGGGAACAGAACTTGCTCTTCTTTGCCGTGGTGATACCTGTCCACATAAACATCGAAAAATTCGATGAGCGCTTCGAGGTCTTTTGTCTCGCCCTCCTTTAAATCCACAGCTTTCGCCATCAACCTCCGGAGAACTGCGAGCATCTTCATGGTCGCGCCATGCTCTTCTCTGAGCGCATCCTTTGGATCCATACGGGCGTCCCCTCTCATCGCCATTAGAAGAAAGAATTTCTATTCGACGTATCACTCCTCGATCAGGATGGCTCCCGGCGCACATTCTTCGGCTGCCTTTCTAACTTTATTCTCCAGATGAGCAGGCACGCTATCCACACGAACGATCGACCGCAGTTGGTCCTCGTCAAAATCAAAAACTTCAGGACAAACCTTGTGGCAATTTCTGTCACCCATGCACAGATCGTAGTCGATTTTCACCTTCATGGCATCCTCCTTATGGTAGAACGATTCAAACTCACGACGTTCAGTCAATCCCTCAATCCATGTCACATGTCACCAAAACCAGGTGAACAAAGAGATATCTCTCCGGCGCAAGTTAATCACCTTGTTTGAAAAAACACACATGTCCGTAAGTGAATCTTGATCGTGAAGAGCCGAAAAGCCGATAAAAGCCGTGAATCGTGAATCGTGAATCGTGAAGAGCCGAGGGGACATGGGAAGGCTGAGATAAGAGCTTGTCACGATTCACGGCCTTTAAACCATTCACGATTCACGAAACAATCATGTTCCGCCTGATTACCAGACTCTGCCGGCCTTTTTGAAAAGATTTGCGGAATTTTATGATCCTCGAAAACACCATTGAGCGATAAGGCTTGTCGCTGCGGCTTCAGCCCATCAACGGCTCATGTGGGTTCACCCCTTCCTTGACGGCAACGGACGCGTTGCACGCCTTTTTACCGAGGCATATATTATCAGGATACCCGTTCACGGTTTCGGGTTGTGGTCGGTCAGCCGAGGGCTTGCCCGCGGGAACGCCGATTATAAAGCCGCCCTGGCAGAAGCGGATAATCTCATGCGAAATGATATCGACGGCAGGGGCAATCTCTCAAGTGAGGCACTGGTGAGGTTCTGCCGATTTTTCCTGAATATTTGCCTTGATCAGGTGGAATACATGGGAGGGTTGCTGCGGCTGGAAGAGCTTCTCAAGCGGATCAGACAATATATCGACATGCGCAGTTCCGGTATGATTGCCGAACCGGAAATGGGAAAGAAGCTGCGAAGCGAAGCAGCCGGAATGCTTAAGGAGGTAGTAATCCGTGGAGAAGCCCCGCGCGGGGAAGTTATTGCCGCATCGGGCTTAAAAGAAAGGACCGGCCGCGACCTCCTGGGACAACTCCTTCAGGAAGAGCTGCTCGTTTCGGATACACCCAAAGGCAACGTCAGGCTCGGGTTTCCGGTGCACGCAGCAGGGTGGTATTTCCCGGATCTGTATGGGGCGCGCTAGCGCAAGGAAAAATGGCGTTCTGTGTCCAGTGCACCATCATTGCGGCAAGCCAAACCTTTTGCGAGCTTCTTTAACCTCCACCGTTCGGCCTTCATTACTGTCTTTTATACCCGCTTCAATGGCTTGCCGGACATAGATCTGGTAGATGAGGTCTTCCCAGGTCGCCGAGTCCGGCAGATTGTCCAGCAGCCGGCGGGCTTGCTCTTTGATGCCTTCTGTTTGCATTTGCAGGGTCTCCTGTAGCTGTTGGCGATCTCTTCAAACTTAAAACATTTAACCACGGATAGCACGGATTATCACTGATAAAAAAGGTGAGGGGTGAGGAGCAGGGAGCAGGGAGCAGGGAGTGAGGAGCGGCAAAAGTCACTGGATTCCGGTCCAAAAACACTGCCGGAATGACGAACAGGGGGGTGCGCTAGCGCAAGGCAAAAGGTAAAAGTAAAAAGGCAAAAGGTAAAAAAAGGGTGATCGACACACCCCTCACCTTTTCATGTTTCAGGGCGCCCCATGGGGATATGAGCAACTGTTACAGAAAGTTATCAGGCCGCGAAACTGGTGGGCACGGTAAAGCTGCCCACCCTACATTCTTATCTGCGACATCAGCGACATCTGTGGATAAATGTTTTGACTCAGCTTCTATAGGACGCGTTTATCTTTATGTAATCGAAGGATAAATCGCAGGTCCAGGCGGTAAAGGATGCTTCTCCCAGTCCGAGTTCGAGGCGGACGTGAATTGCTTTTTGCTTGAAGATCCGGGAGGCTTCCTGTTCGATCTGCTCTCCCTGGACCGGGGCGCCGTTTTCAAATACGCAGAGATCTTCGAAAAAAAGGCTTACTCGTTGGGCATCCAGGGGGACGCCGGATCTTCCGGCGGCGGCGATTATTCTTCCCCAGTTCGCGTCCTGGCCGAAAAAAGCGGTTTTGACCAGCGGCGAATTGGCTACGGTAAAGGCCAGTTGTTTTGCGGCATCAAAGCTTGCAGCGCCGTTGACCTCGATTTCGATCAGCTTGGTTGCGCCCTCGGCGTCCATCACCACCTGTATCGCCAGATCGCGCAGAACCGAGGCGAGCGCTCGACCAAAAGCCAGGCTCTCAGCGGAGCCGATATCCGTAATGAGAGGATTTCCGGCGGCTCCGCCGGCAAGCACGATGAGCGAGTCATTGGTGCTGGTATCGCCGTCTACGGTTATGCAGTTAAAGGAACTATCCGCTCCGGCCCGGGTCCAATGGTCCAGTACTTCAGGGCTCACGGCGGCATCGGTGCACGCAAAGACAAGCAGGGTCGCCATATTCGGAGCAATCATCCCGGAGCCTTTGGCTATGCCGCCGATGGTGACGGAGTTTGAGCCCAGCTCTACCCGGGCGTTCGCCATTTTGGGCGCCGTATCGGTTGTCATAATCGCTTTGGCTGTGTCTTGCCACCCATCGGGTCTGAGCGCCTGGACGAGTTTGGGCATGGAGCGGAGGACCGGAGCGGTGTCGAGTTGCATTCCAATAACGCCGGTCGAGGCGGGGAGCACCGAATCGGCCGGGCAGCCAAGCAGTTCCGAGGCAATCCGGGCCATATCGAGAGCTTGTGCTTTTCCCTCTTCGCCGGTGCATGCGTTGGCGATTCCCGCGTTGGCCAGGATTGCTTTTGCCCTGCGCTTTTCGAGGCGTTTGCGGCAGATTTCGACCGGGGCCGCGCAAAAAATATTTTTGGTGAAAACACCGGAGGCGGCGCAGCCAGCGAGGTTTTGAGCGCAGATCAACGCCAGGTCCAGCCTGCCCTTGTAGCGCATGCCGGATTCAACCGCACCTGCTACAAAGCCCGGCACCTCGAAGGGGCCTCTATTTACCGTGACATTTTTTGTATTTCCTGCCGCTTCCACAGGGACAGGGGTCATTTCTGCCAACCTTTGCATCCTTTCTTACCGCCTGCTTGGGAGGCGCTTCAGCCGGCCCGTAGAACATGGGCTGATCTTCCTGTTCAGCCCGCATCTCATCCAACTGCTCTTCGCGCTGAATCTGGATATGGTAGAGTTTCTGAAGCGTTTCTTCCTTTACGCGGTCAATCATCTCCTGGAACATCTCGTGGCCTTCGCGCTTGTACTCGACCAGCGGGTCCTTCTGTCCATAGCTGCGAAGCCCGATGCCCTCCTTGAGATGATCCATGTTCAACAGGTGATCTTTCCAGAGCGCGTCCACGGTCTGCAAGAGCAGATAGTTTTCCAGGTCACGCATGATCGGCTCGCCGAACGATTTTTCCCTGGCTTCGTATCGTTCCTTCACAAGTTCGAGCAAATGTTCCCGGAGGTTGTCTCGATCCATATCTTCAAGAGATTCCACCGTGAGATCGGGCTGGACGCCGAAGATGCGCGCAATTTCATTTTTGATCGCTTCGAGGTCCCAGTCTTCGGCGTAGGTTTTTTCAGCCGTATTGGCTTCTACGATCGAATCAAGGATATCTTCAATCATATCGAAAACAGCAGGCTTCAGTTGTCCGCCCTGGAGCGCTTCGCGCCTTTGCCGGTATATGATCTCGCGCTGCTGGTTCATCACGTCGTCATATTCTATGATATTTTTACGCAGATCGAAGTTATGCCCCTCAACGCGGCTTTGCGCATTTTCGATGGCCTTGCTGATAAGCCGGTGCTCTATCGGCTCGTCTTCAGCCATGCCGATCCGCTGCATAAGCCCGGAGAGCCTGTCGGCGGCAAAAATCCGCATCAGGTCGTCTTCGAGCGAGAGGTAAAACCGGGACGATCCGGGATCGCCCTGGCGCCCCGCACGGCCCCGCAACTGGTTGTCGATCCGCCGGGACTCGTGGCGTTCGGTCCCGATAATGTGCAACCCACCCACATCCACCACGCCCGGCCCAAGGACAATATCGGTGCCTCGGCCGGCCATGTTCGTAGAAATTGTAACGGCGCCGGGCTGCCCGGCCTGGGAAACAATTTCGGCTTCCTTTTCATGGTGCTTGGCATTTAACACCTGGTGCGGGACCCCGGTGCGCTTGAGCATTTCACTGAGCTTTTCCGATTTGGTGATGTTGATGGTGCCAACCAGCACCGGTCTGTTTATGCTGTTTAGCTCTTTTATCTCTTTAACGACCGCCCTGAACTTCTCTGCTTCGGTCCGGTATATACAGTCGGCATTATCAATGCGGATCATGTTCTGGTTGGTCGGGATGACCATAACATCGAGTTTGTATATCTTGGAAAATTCGGGCGCTTCGGTTTCGGCGGTGCCGGTCATGCCTGCAAGCTTTTCGTACATGCGGAAATAGTTCTGAAAAGTAATTGAAGCCAGGGTCTGGTTTTCGTTTTCGACGTTTACGCCCTCCTTGGCTTCCAGTGCCTGGTGAAGCCCGTCGCTGTAGCGCCTGCCAGGCATGAGCCTGCCGGTGAATTCGTCAACTATGATTACCTGGCCGTCCTTGACGATATAATCCACGTCCCGCTTGAAAAGGACATGAGCGCGAAGCGCCTGCTGCACGTGATGATTTATTGTCATATTGTGCGGATCGTAAAGGTTTTCGATCCCGAGCAGCCGCTCGACCCTTGCCACGCCGTCCTCGTTGAGGGAAACGGTGCGTGACTTTTCTTCCTTGGTGAAGTGCGTTTCTTCGCTAAGCTGCGGAATAATGCGGTTTACGCGGTAATAAAGCTCGGTCGATTTTTCAGCCGGACCCGATATGATAAGAGGGGTCCTGGCTTCGTCGATCAGGATGCTGTCCACCTCATCGACGATGGCATAGTTGAGCTCGCGCTGAACAAGCTCTTCGAGGCGGAACTTCATGTTGTCCCGCAGATAATCGAACCCGAACTCATTGTTTGTCCCGTAGGTAATGTCTGCGCCATAGGCGAGCTGCCTTTCACGGTCGTCAAGCCCGTGGACGACACAGTCCACCGTTAGTCCCAGGAATTTATAGAGCTTCCCCATCCACTCGCTGTCGCGCTTTGCGAGATAGTCGTTCACCGTGACCAGGTGCACCCCTTTACCGCTCAACGCGTTGAGGTAGACCGGCATGGTGGCAACCAGGGTTTTGCCTTCACCAGTCTTCATTTCAGCGATTTTACCCTGGTGAAAGAACAATGCCTCCTATCAACTGGGACGTCGAAGGGGACGCATTCCCAGGATGCACGAACGGAACCCTCATGCGCCACCGCAAAAGCTTCGGGGAGCAGATCATCGAGTTCTTCCCCTCTTTCCAATCGCTGCTTGAATTCGGCGGTCTTGCCCCTTAGTTCGTCATCGCTCAATTTCTTAATGTTCGGCTCAAGGCCGTTAATCTCATCCACAATCGGCACGAGCAACTTCAGCATGCGCTCATTATGGCTTCCGAATATCTTCTTGAGAAAGCCGGTTATCATAAAATCCCTCATTGCCTTCGGCAAAGGTAAAAAGAAAAAAATAAAAAGGCAAAAGTAATCAAAAGGAAAGGCACGAACGGACGCGCCTCAACTTTTCATTATAATCCTAATCGGGACAAGCCGGAAACCAAA
The DNA here is from genome assembly GCA_963725365.1 of uncultured delta proteobacterium. Classification (GTDB taxonomy): domain Bacteria; phylum Desulfobacterota; class Syntrophobacteria; order Syntrophobacterales; family Syntrophobacteraceae; genus SbD1. The sequence continues at coordinate 14,726 of CAVRZU010000229.1, forward strand.
AAGATTCACCGCTTGACACAACCCGGCCGCAATCCGACGATTTGATCGGGGGCGCGAACCCTGGGGCGAACCTCTCACTTTGTTCGGGTTCCGCGTTAAACGTTCGATCCCACGTTAGACGCTTATAGTTCGGCGTCCGATCTTTTGCGAGGACGAACCCTCACTCTGTTCGGGTTCCGCGTTAAACGTTCGATCCCACGTTAGACGCTTCATGGTTCGGCGTCCGATCTTTTGCGAGGACGCCCCCTCACTCTGTTAGGGGTCCGCGTTAAACGTTCGAGCCCAATGTTAGACGCTTATAGTTCGGCGTCCGATCTTTTGCTAGGACGCGCCCTCATTTCGTTCGGACTTCGCGTTAGCCATTGTTGAACGCGTTTAAACGCTTCAAGCTTGGCGTCCGATCTTCTGTGAGGACGCGTGAGGACGCACGGTCGATTTTGAGAGAGCGCAGGGTATGCAAAGATAAGCTGTAGACAGGATTAACAGGATTAAGACGCGAAAAGATAAGATCCGTCAGACAGCCGCTGCGAAAATTCTCCGCTAACCTGGACTGGCCAGCGCCCCTAAGAAGCGATTGTTTTTTGGACCCTGTAAATCCTGTCCAAGATTTTGTTTTTTTCTCGGCCATCTCTTCGTCTCTCAAGATCAAGCCCGGCCCCACGAACGAATTGCTAAATTTCGGCGGGGTTGTCGATCTGTGGGATTTCGCTGTCAGCCAAGATCCAACACCAGGGCTGATTCATCGCAGTTTGGGAACTTGGGGCAGCGCATGCAGTCGGCCCATACTTTTTGGGGAAACATGTTCTTGTCAACCAACCGGAAGCCAAGACTTTCGAAAAACCCCACTTCATAGGTAAGGGCAAACAGTCTGGAAATACCGAGGGATTTCGCTTCGGACAGGCAGGCATCCACCAGCCTGCGCCCTATCCCAAGATGGTGATGCGACTTAAGAACAGCCAGTGAGCGAATTTCCGCAAGATCTTCCCATATTATGTGAAGACTGCAACACCCTGCAATCCGTCCGGCCTCATCCTCGAATACAACTATGTCACGAATGGTCGTATAGAGCTCACTCATTGATCGGGCAAGAAGATTTCCATCAGCGGCGAAATCCCGCAGCATCTTCTGAATCTCAACCACATCTGCTATTTTAGCCTTGCGAATCATCTGTCGTTTATCCTCTCCGCGCAACAATCCAGCGAAGTGCGTTCAAAAAGTGCTCGATATCCTCGACATTTGTGGAAAATCCAGGCGAGACCCGAACGGTTCCTTCAGGAAAGGCGCCAAGGGTGCGGTGGGCGAGCGGAGCGCAATGAAGCCCGGTCCTTACCGCGATATCGAAAGCCTGATCGAGGATAGAACCCGTATCGGACGGATTCATCCCTTCAACCACCAAAGAAATGGTTCCGGACCCGCGCCTTTCCGGTTCAAATAGCCGCACACCGGGAATTTGCCGTAATTCATTTTCAAGATAGCGGGCAAGCCCGAGTTCATGATCCAGGATACGATTCATCCCTGTTTCCAGTATGTAGCCGATCCCTTCGCCGAGCCCGGCCAGTCCCGGCAGGTTGGGTGTTCCGCTCTCGTACCTGTCCGGACAGATTTCAGGCTGTTCGCGTTCCTCCGAGCGGCTGCCGGTGCCGCCTTCAATCAGGGGCAGCACCTCAAGGCCGGGCCTTACGTAAAGAATGCCGACCCCGGGTGGTCCAAGCAACGCCTTGTGCCCGGAGCAGGCGATCATCCCGATTCCAAGTTCTTCGGCCTCAATCGGCTGGAGTCCGGCGCTTTGCGCCGCGTCCAAAAACAAGGGCACTTTTGCCCGATCGCACATTTCAGCTACGTCTTCAACCGGCATCAGCGCGCCGTTTACATTGGAGACATGCACCATTACGACCAGCCTGGTCTCCTCGAGAAGCATTTCTTTGAGAGTTCCAAGGTCGAGGGTCCCGCTGGAACTGCACGGAATCATTTCGATCTTGACGCCCATGGATTCAAGTCTGCTCAAAGGGCGAACCACCGAGTTGTGTTCCATTGCGGAATAGAGGACCCGGTCTGCGGGCCGGAGCCAGCCTTTCAGGACAACATTGATGCTCTCGGTTGCATTCTTGGTGAAGACTATCCGGTCAGGGTCTTTAACTCCGAGTATCGCGGCCGCCTTTTGCCTGCAATCCGAAACAATGGCCATCGCCTCCCGGGCAAGCCTGTGCGCACCCCTGCCGGGAAGCTCCGACGGTCTCCAGCGCCCTTCCAGCCGCCTCGATCACTGCCCCGGGCTTGGGAAAACTGGTTGCAGCATTATCCAGGTAGACCGGCATCTAACCTTTCCTGTCCGTTATAAACCATAAACTTGCCGGCACGAGCGTACCCGATGAGAGTGACCCCCAGCGAAACGGCGAGCTCGACCGCCAGGCTCGTGGCCGCATTGCGGCTGACCAGGATCGGCATGTTCACTTTGGCGGCCTTGATCAGCAATTCGGACGTCAGCCTGCCGGTGGTCAGCAGCATTTTATCGTGAAGCGCAATTCCATGCAAAAAGACATGGCCAACTATCATATCCACCGCGTTATGGCGACCTATATCGTCGCGGAAAAGGATAATTCTGTCCGCGTCGGCAAGGGCGGTATTATGAACGCCGTGAGTGCGGCGGTATGTTTCACTCAGCCGGTTCAAATCCTCGAGCCGGTCCAGTATACGCGCCGGCGAAATCCGAACATCACTTGTGACCGGCTTGCTCAAAAGGGCGTCGAGAGAAAAATAGAAAAGAGAGCCTTTTGCGCATCCGGAAGAAATCGTTCGCTTCTGCCATAGACTTTCGGTTATCGAAGCGTCTTCCCTGGCAGAAAGCTTCACCGCCCCGGCGGCCTCATCTATCTCAATGCCCAGAATATCTTCCGGAGACCGCAGAAACCCTTCGGCATAGAGAAACCCTGCGGCAAGCTCATCCAGATTATGTCCCCCGCATAAAAGAGTCACAATCTCCCTGCCGTTCAGATACAGAGTGACCGGTCTTTCCCGGATAACCAGTTGAGGCTTCTCCAGCCTCTTGCCGTCTCTGTCATAGACGCCTACGCTAACCGATTCAGATTGCTCGATAGCTGAATTTTTAAGATCTTCCGCCGAATTCATCCGTATCCTTTTGGAACAAGGTAATGGGTGATGGGTGATAGGTAATGGGTAGCGTAACGCTCAGACCTAACCCGGACAAGCCGGAATCAAAAATGCAACAAATCGAGCCTAATTACCGCCCCAAATACCGAAGAGCCTTCGTGTTCCTTCGTTTGTATCGTGATTAAATTGGCCTTAGCGGCCCCGTATGGTTACGGAGAGCACTAAGGATCACGAAAGAACATAAATAAAA
>CAVRZU010000230.1:0-7173 GCA_963725365.1 uncultured delta proteobacterium
AAACTGATCACTTACGACTTCCTCTTGATTCACCGCAGTCGGCCCAGCTTTTCCATTGGCCAATATCCGAAGACGGCTTTGCCGTAGATGTAGCGCTCGTTGACGGTGCCGAAGTCGCGGCTGTCGTTAGACATGGTGCGATGGTCGCCGAGGACGAAATAACTATTTGGCGGCACCACGATCTCTGGGTAGGAGCGGGCATCGGCGTAATCGCTGGGCACGTACTCCTCGTCGAGAGCGCGGCCATTCACGTAGACCTGACCGTTTTCAATGCGGACGCGGTCGCCGGCCAATCCGATCACTCGCTTATGTAGCTCTTGGTGGTGTCGCGCGGATAGCGGAAAACAACGATGTCGCCGCGCTCGATGGGCTCCCAGCGGTAGACAAATTTGTTGACGAAAATCCGTTCCTGATCTTCGAGGCCGGGCATCATGCTGGTGCCTTCGACCTTCACTGGCTGGTAGAGAAAGATGATGATGAAGGCAGAGATGGCGAGCGAGACCAGCAGATCGCGCGCCCATACTGCTATTACGGGCAGCGGACGCGCCGCCGGTTCTTTTGTCGCCGGAGCAGGCGGCTGAGGGCTCTCCACATCTGGCATTGTGTCAATATTCTATACGCAAGTGCGGTCCGAGGTCAGAGGTTAGAGTGCGGAGGTTAAGAGCGAGCCGGGGTTCTCTCTCGATCTAACTTCTGACCTCTGACCAAAGGTCTTGCCAAGTTTCTCCGTTCCCCGTACAAATAATCTTCTCCCATGACCGATTTCTCCATCTTCCCCAAGATCAATGCGACCCTCAACGGCTGCAGCGCCGTGCTGCTGGTAATTGGACGCGCGCTGATTGCGCGCGGCAAAGTGGCCGCTCATCGAGCGGTGATGATCACGGCGTTCGTAACGTCGTCGCGGTGGCCAACGACGGGGAGGGAGAAAACGGCGTTTACACTGGAGAACTCGTTAAGGCCATGGTGCAGCCGGGGCTAAAGCTCGAAGACGTCTTCAAACAGGTACGCTCCGCGGTGCGAGAATCCACCGGGGGCAAGCAGATACCATGGGAATCATCCTCCCTGGAAGGCGATTTTTATTTTATCTTCCCGCCAGGCCGCAGGCTTCCGTGCATGACATGGCCTCGATTCCGCCCGGGAGAAGGTTCCCTGGGACGTTATCGGAGCACTCCACCCCCCGGACAGTAGAAGAGAGTGTCTCACGGGGCGAAAAGCCGGAAAGGGCTGTAAAGACCTGGAAGGAACCGGTTACAGGACTGGTGTTCGTATGGGTGCCTGGCGGATGTTATCTCATGGGCAGTCCGAAAAGTGAGAAAGATCGCTCGGACGACGAGGGCCCGGTGCATGAGGTTTGTATCGACGGTTTCTGGATGAGCAAAACGGTGGTTACCAACGCTCAGTTCAGACAATTTCAAAAAGACCACGACAGCAGGGACTACGCCGGCCATTCGCTCAATGGTGATGGCCAGCCGGCGGTTTACATAAGCTGGGGTGACGCCAATAACTTTTCGCAGTGGCTAACCGGTCAAAACGGCGGGCAATATAAATTCCGTCTTCCAACCGAAGCTGAGTTTGAATATGCGTGCCGGGCCGGTTCAGACAGCTCCCGCTACTGGGGCGATGATGCCTCCAGGGCCTGTATCTACGAAAACGTAGCCGATTATACGGCCGAAAGACAGCTTGGAATCAAGCCGGTCCACGAATGTGACGACGGCTACGCGGCGACTGCGCCGGTCGGATCTTCCGGCCAAACAGTTTTGGCCTCTACGACATGCTGGGCAACGTGCTTGAATGGTGTTCGGACGTTTATGGCCTTGATTCATATGTGCGCCACGATAGAAACAATCCGCAAAATAATGATGAGAGCATGGGCCAGAGCCGTGTTATTCGGGGAGGGTGCTGGCGAGGTTCAGCGGGTTCCACCCGGTGCGCAATTCGCGGAAGCGGCCTGCCAAACAGCGTGAGAGACGATGTCGGCTTCAGGATCGTGCGAGAGCCCTGAGATGGTGACAGGATTGACGGATAAGGGTGAAAGATAATTACCTGTGCAGGGACCGGCGGGGTTAATTTGGATTGGGGTAAAAGACTGGAATCTTTGTCTAAAAAGGGCATGTTGATGAAATTCGGAAGATCGATAGCGTCGGTAGCTTTTTTGCTGCTTTTCTTTCAGCCCGCTTTAACTCCTGGCGGGTCCTTTGCGGCCGAAGACGGTCCCTCGAATAAAGATGCATCGGCGCGAGCGCTCGACCCGGAGGTCGATTTTCGATGGGCCTTCGCAGCCCAATCGATCCGGGACGGCAAGAGCAGCACTATGCCGGTCACCCGGGACATGGTCCTCAAATCCGGAGACCAGGTCAAGATGATGATCGAACTGCAACGAAGGTGTTTTGTATACCTTTTCCACGATAATCCCGGGGATGGCGTAAAACTGCTGTTTCCATACGCACTCCAGCAGTTTGATGGGGATTATCAGCCGGAGCACAGGTACTACATCCCCCGGGGAGAGGCGTGGTTCAAGCTGGACCAAAACCCGGGCCGGGAAACATTTTATCTGGTCGCCTCATCGAAGCGCCTGGGTGAGCTGGAAAAGGCATACCTGAGACATGAGTCCGCCGAAGGGCCTTCCAGGGCTGAGACAGCCAGGGCGCTTGTCGAAATGATAAAGGAGCTTGGAAGGCAACATCGAGAGCTGAGTTCGCCCGCCGAGCGGCCTGTCCCCATCGGAGGCGCCCTGCGGAGCGTTGAAAACGCCCCGGACCCCGGCCGGTTCGACATTGCGGCTTTTGCCGACGAGGTGCTCTCGACCGGCTTCACGGCCAGGACTTACACGATTGAGCACGAGTAACCACCGCCTGTTTGCGGCAATTGCCGCATTCGGTATCGTCCAACTGGTTTTCCTCTTATTCGGGGGAGTTTTCCAAACCTGGCATCTCCGGGTATTTGACGGTTTTTTCATGATCCGGTCTTCTATTGGCGCCTTCAAGCCTCCCTACGACGGGACCGTGGTGCACATAGACCTCAACGATACCTCCATCCAGCAGCTCAAAACCTATTATGTGAGCCGCCCCCAGTACGGCCGCGTTATTCGAAACCTTGCCGCCATGAATGTCGCAGCCCAAGCCTACGATCTGATTTTTGCAGCCGGCACGAACCAGGCGGATGACCAGGCGATAATTGGAGCGGCACGCGAGGCGCGAAACGTCTATTTCGGCATGGCCTTTACACTGGGGTCTCGCAGTGAACCGCCTTCCAGGCGCACGGCCCCGGAAATCCGCGAATATATCGACCGCACCGTTTGGGCTGTGAAAGTGGAAGGCGACGGGCGGGACCTTTACGCCGGGACCAATCCACTCATCACTTTCCCGCCGCTTGCCGAGGCTTCGAAGGGAATCGGGTTTATCAGCCTGAAAACGGATCGGGACGGGGTAATCCGCCGTGTGCCGCTGCTCGTGCGATGCGAGGGCGGGTTTTATCCCAGCCTGCCGTTCCGCCTTGTCTGTGACTACCTCGCAGTGGGGCCCGAAAAAATTACCATCAAGCCGGGCAGCTATATCAGGCTCGAAAACGCAAGGGTCCCCGCAGGCCCAGCCCGTGACTTCTATATCCCGATCGACACCAACGGCTCGATGATAATCAATTTCATCGGGCCATGGGGCGAGATGCGTCATTATAATTTCGACCGCATCCTTTCGGCTTCGGAAGACCCGGATACTTTCGAGATGTGGAAAGAAGAGCTTGCGGGAAAAATAGCCGTTGTCTCCGATGTTTCGACTGGCGCCACTGATCTGGGGGCGGTGCCCGTGGATATAGATTTCCCGTTGAGCGGCCTGCATGCCAACGTGATCCAGACGATTCTTTCCCGGGCCTTTTTATCCGAGGTTAGCCCTGCCGGAGTATTTGCGATTGAGCTGGCGATGGTTGCGCTCATTTTACTTCTTTCGACCCGCTTTTCCCCCGTTCTATTCACCGGGGCGGCCGGCCTGCTCTTTATCTGCTACGGGGCCTCGGCGCTTGCCCTTTTCCTTCGTTATGGACTGATGCTCAATATTGTCCGCCCCGTGCTGTCGGGGGCATCCGTCGCCTCGCTGCTCATGGTTCTGCGCTATTTTCGGGATTCAAAGGAAAAAGAGTCCCTGCGCAGGTCTTTTGAATCATATTTTCCACCCTCGGTGGTGAAAAAAATTCTTGCCGACCCGGCGATGATCAGCAGGGGGCAGAGAAAAGAGCTGACCATTCTTTTCAGCGACATCAAGGACTTTACTGCTCACTCCTCGACGTACTCTCCTGATCGGATTCGGGGCTTCCTCAACGACTATTTCGAAACGATGGTGGAAGTTGTATTCAACTACGAGGGGACGGTGGATAAGTACATCGGAGACGGTCTGATGGTATTTTTCGGAGACCCCGAACCCACGCCCGACCATGCCCTGAGAGCGGTCCGGGCGGCAATCGAGATGCAGAAAAAAGCGCGCGAGCTCAGTTTGAAATGGGCCGGTGAAGGGGGCTTCCCGGTCCATGTGCGGATCGGAATAAATACGGGTGAGGTCGTCGTGGGCAACATGGGGTCTTCCAGAAGGCTCTCCTATACAGTGCTGGGTTCCGCTGTGAACCTGGCAAAAAGGCTCGAATCGAGCGCGCCGGTTAACGGAATCCTGATTTCCCAAAGGACCAGGGACCTGATCTCCCCTTCCATCCCCGCAAGGTTCTCCGGAGAAATCCGGGTAAAAGGGGTGGAAGTCCCCGTTTGTACCTATGAAGTAGCCTCCGAGTGATCCTTGTTGGTTCAGAGGCAGTTAACGGCCTCGAAACAATTGCCCGTGACAACCGTCATCGCAGTTGTCGTGACCACACTCCCCTCAAAAAGGGGGGAATTATCATGACGACTCGACAATTCTGATCTTTCATTTTGCCTCTTGATTGATTATGGTGAAATCAGGCTGGTGAAGTCTTACAGGGACTGATTTAGAGGGAACCAAGAAACAGCGTGCGTGAGGTCACGATGCTTTCATCGAGCGTCAGCAAGCTTATCACTGACTTAGCTGCGTCAGAGCACATTCCGGAAGACGTTCTCATCAGAGAAGCTTTAAGGTCTCTTTTGCGAGAGAAAAAGCGTGCTATTCAGAATGACCGGCTGGACATCCTCAAGCGGTACCAGGTGTCGAGCGGCGAGGCACTGGACGATAAGATCCGCAAAGGAATGCTGCCGGAATCTCCCGCCTGGGAAGATCGAATCGCTCTTGACAACCTCCAGGAGGCTCTGAGTAACGTTGACAGTGCTCTCGCCTCTCTATGAAGAGTTGAAGAAAACCGGGATCAGCGAATTGGGGGCGTGGCTCGATCAGGTTCAGTTTATCACGACTCCTTCAGGCGTAGTCGTGAAACTGCGGTTCTGGCTTATAAACGGCGACTTTGTAGATGCCTATGCGGCGCAAAGCGGTCGTTTTGCTTTTCATTTCGAAGGGCGGTCCACGGAGCGTGGCATTTACCGTCACGACAACGCACCACACGGAAGTGCCTCAACATGTCCCACATATCCCAGACACTGCCACTCTGGCGCCGACAGCAACATTGTTCCAAGCAATCTCCCCGATGATCTCACTGCTGCCTTCCGTGCTTACTGTGAGCTGCTTCTTGATTTTCTTCGAGAAACTAATCCCGTCTAGTAAACATATTAAATCCATTTGCGTTACAGATGAACACCACTAACTTTAAACATTTGGAGAATTCGGCCAACCTCGGTCCCGGCGACTGTCTGACCTAATCTGGGATAAATTTGTTCAATGACTTCTTTGAATGTGAGAATTCGGATAGGATTGCCTTCAAGGGCGCTCCTGAATTCTGGGTCATTTTCCCATACAGTTCGGTCACCGTTCACCTTTGCGACCGCAAGCACATACGTGAATTCCGTAGTACCAGTGTTATCGCGAATTGTTTTCAGGAAGGCTTCCGACCACTTGGGGATTATGAGTTCACGAAACCCTCTCCATGCTTCACGCCCGCGTATAATCTTCTTTTCGCGAATGCAACAGAGTTCAGATGCCGGATTGAATCCACTTTGCCAGCTCTTGCAACTAATTACCCAAACCCTCTCGGGTCCTTCCAGCAAAGGATTAATGGCCAAAACATCAATATCAGAGTGATTTGAATCTTGGTTAGAAATGAAATCAGGGTGGTCACGACGAGGCAAAAACTTTATGTTATGGCGCACGAAGTAGCCTTTATGGGTAAGGTATTCCTCGATCAATTGCTCAAGAATGTCTTCTTTTGTTGCCATAAAATTCCCTTTTACTTCGTCGTTTGATCGTTATTCCTTTTCCTAAGACGCCCGATCCGTCGCTCGGGTGCATGCGATTGTTAGCAGATGCCGTACCTGGAATGCAGGAACGAACCGAGATCTTGTCCACAAGCCCGCTGCACATCTTGCCAGAACACCACGCGGCAGTTCATTCGTAACTGTTGGTCTCGGAGGCAACGGACCGTCTCCATGTATAGGCGAGCAAGATCCGGCCTCCGTTCGTCGCACAAGAGCATATGCCGTTTCTCGTGCTGAATTGTTGCCAAGAGGTTCCTGATGATTTGGTAATTTTGATAGCGATTGTTGCGGATGGGCAGGCAATCCGTATGGAAGTGTAGACCCAAGTTCTTGTACTTCTGTACCGTTGCAACGTCTTTGTCGGTAAAATCGGCCTCCGTAAGCTTTGCCTCGACAAAGTGGCCGCCGATGGCCATGTCAATTTCAGTCGTGTCTTTGCTGCCGTATTCTTTCTCGACCTTTGCTTTGAAGCCAAAGGTCGGGTTGACAGGCTCGAAACCGAGAACATCGGCGACGCCTTCCCCTGAGGCGAGTGTCGGGTGGCAGAAAATGTTCATTAGGAGGGCGTCGCTGCTATTTGACGACTGCATCTCCATGACATTGTCAACCTTTTGATGAGGCTTCTTCGTCCGAGCGTGCCAATCGGGGTGCTTACTGATGGCATCGAAAGATGCAGGGCAAAACGCGTTTGCAATATTCGTGAAGAGAACGGCCGATCTGGGCGAAGAGTTGAACGTCGAAGCCGTGCTTTTGTGCGAAGTCCAGCGCCGACTGACGAAGGGCTAGTTTGAGTTTGTACGGGCGCACGACACTCCTCTGCTAACGACTTAGCTTGACCAAGTCACCGCCGAACGGGTAGA
>CAVRZU010000231.1:0-9455 GCA_963725365.1 uncultured delta proteobacterium
AGGGAATATGAACAAGCTCGAATTTAATTACCACGTCCGAAAGAGTGCCAGGAGAAAGACACTTGCAATCACCGTCCATCCCGACAATCGCGTCATTGTAGCTGCCCCCTCCACTTACCCGCAAAAAGACATCCAGGAGTTTGTTCAAAAAAAGTCGGACTGGGTTCGAAAGATTATTGCAGCCAACCTGCAAAGAGTACAGCAAGTTCAGGCAAAACGATTCGAAACAGGAGAGGAAATTCTTTACCTGGGCAAAGAATATATATTGCGGGTCCAATGGGGACTTTCTCCGCGCGTCACCCTGGAAGACGGCCATATTTGCGTGCGGCTGCCGGCCCGGGGCACTGCATCCGAGCCTTCACAGGTAAAGAGATATCTGCTCGAATGGTATCTGGCCCGCGCCCTTGCCAGGGTAGAGGAAAAGATCCCGCTCTACGCAAGCAGGATAGGTGTAAATCCTGGTTTTGTGGCCATCAAATCAATGAAATCACGGTGGGGAAGCTGCTCTATCCACGGGCGGATCAGTCTGGCCTGGAATATCATAATGGCGCCCGAACAGATTCTCGACTATCTCATAGTTCACGAACTCTGCCACATGGTTCACCACAACCACTCAGCAGAATATTGGGGGCTTGTCGAATCGATCATCCCCGACCACCGGGAGAGGCGAAAATGGCTGAGGGAAAACGGGCACTGCCTCTCATTTTGAGTGTGTAGATGAGCTATGTTATAGTAGAGGCATGTTAGGATAACGGAAGCACTTGAAGAGCAGGAGAACATAGTATGGAAGCAATCCGCATCTCCAAGATCCTGAAAAAGGACGGTGAAATCAAAGTAACTGGACTCCCTTTCAAACAAGGCCAGAAGGTCGAGCTGATTTTACTGGGTGAGTCAAAACAGAAAGCCACCCACACCCGGCGACTGACTTCAAGGGAATTGCTAAGCTCCGGTCTGGTTGGTCTCTGGAAGAATCGTACGGATATTACCGACAACGCTTAGCATGCCCGGCAACTTCGCAACGAAGCGCAGAATCGTTCGGATCAAAGATGATCCTCATTGATACCGATATCATGGTCAACATTTCGAATGCGCTTGTTACGCCTTTTTTCTATCTATTTGCACTCTTTTCCGCAGTGAATTGAAAATCAAACCCACGACTGCTCCCAGCCCTCCTCCTATCGCGGCGCCCATGAAGCCTCCTGGAACCACCCCTGTGGTGATATTTAAAAGACAAACCACAGCGGCGCCGGCGACCGCGCATCTGCTGATAATTATTTGGGGTGCAGTCCCTTTTTGTTCGATTTGTTCCTCATTTTGTGATGACGGCGAAACTGGCTGCGATCCTTGTCGGTTTTCCGGCTTATCGTTCATTCTCATCTCCTTGTTTCGCACAGAATAGATATTAGACCGGTCATGATTTTTTTCAACCGGAGATAAGGATGCCGGGGATCACTCAACCAGAGGTCGATCCCCCAATTCCTGAATTCCTCGATCCCTCAATTCCTCAATTCCTCAATTGTTTTAATTCGTAATTCCTAATTCCTAATCGATCGTTTCATAGCCTGCATGATCGAGGGTGGCCTCTATTTGGCTTATATGCTCAAAATTGCGCGTCTCTATCTCAAGTTCCACCAGCGTCTGATGAATAGACAGGTCAGCTCCGCCCCGGTTGTGGTATATCTGGAGCACGTTTGCTTTCGCGTCCGCGATTACGCCCAGCAGCTTCCTCAGGGCGCCCGGAATGTCGTCGAGCCGAACACTGAACCTCATTATGCGTCCGTTGCGCGACATACCCTTGCGAATAACCCTGTCCAGAAGAGAAATATCAATATTCCCCCCGCTTATAACCAATACTGCCTTTGAGTCAGGAGGGCTCTTGACGGCCCCGCTCAAAACAGCGGCCGCACAAACGGCCCCTGCCCCTTCGGCAAGTATTTTTTTGCGCTCCAGGAGCATTATTACCGCTTCGGCGATCCGGTCTTCATCAACCAGGACAATTTGATCGACCTCTTTACTGATTATATCAAAAGGCAATCCTCCGATCTGCTTGACAGTAATTCCGTCGGCAATAGAGCGGAACGCCTCCACAGTGATTCTTTTGCCCGCTTCGACCGCTTTAAGGGCCGAGGGACAGGCCCCGGCCTGAACCCCGATAATCCGAATACCAGGCTTAATCGACTTGGCCGCTACTGAAATCCCCGACACCAATCCTCCACCGCCGACCGGTACTGCTATTAAGTCGGCATCCGGCAACTGTTCCATAATTTCCAGGCCGATGCTCCCCTGTCCTGCAATTATCGCTGGATCGTCAAATGGATGGATAAATGTTTTGCCGACCTTTGCCAGTTCCAGAGCTCTTTTAATGGCATCGTCGAGGCTCTGTCCTTCGAGTACGACTTCCCCGCCATACCCCCGTGTTGCCTCCTGCTTTGAAATCGAAGCCCACTCAGGCATGACGATGGTGGATGGCAATCCGGCCCTGCTCGCAGCCAGAGCGACACCCTGGGCATGATTGCCGGCCGATGCCGCAACAACCCCTTTGTTCCCGATCCGGTCAAGTTCTTTCAGGATCTTGTAGGTTGCTCCCCGAATCTTGAACGACCCGGTAGCCTGGAGATTCTCCAATTTCAGATATACTTCGAACCCGGCAAGTCTGCTGAACGTGGGAGAGTATACTAGAGGAGTACGGATTACGCGGCTGGCGATGACACCGGCCGCCTTTCTAATTTCGGCAGCCGAAATCTCTTGAGTTCTTGGTTTTGAGTTTTCAGTTTTTGGTTGACTCAAGAGGAATGAGTGCCTCCGAAATTTCGAGCATTGAATTATTACTCAAAACCAACAACTAAAGACTACGAATTGACACGTTTTTTAGGCAGGATAAAGATAAAATCGGAACCGTCGTCTCTGGATTCATACCACATATCGCCTTCATGTTTGCGGATAATTTCCCGTATCAAATAGAGCCCCATGCCAAACCCATCCTTTGTCTCGGCGACATCGTCGATATGAGCAAACTTGGTAAAAAGTCTGCACCTGCATTCCTCCGGAACAGGATTGCCGCTATTGTAGACGTTCAGGCGATAGAATGAGCCGTGGTCCTCGAACCCGAAAGCTATCCTGCAGCCTCTCCCGCCGTATTTCATAGCGTTTTTGAACAGATTTCTGAACACGGCTTTAAGCCACACCATATCGGCGCCAATCGGGATAGTCCCGGCTGGAATCGCTCCGAGCCGGTTATCGATTACTATTTGCCGTTCCTCAATTTCGTCTGACACCTCATCGAGCACCGCGTCTACTATATCCTGCCGCAGGTCTATCACATCCCTTTTTTTGAGAAGCTCACTCTCCACGGAATGTGCGCTCCCCAGACAGTCCTGCGCTATGCCTATCAGGTTGCCAACCCGTCCCATCAGATCCGAAACCGTGTTCCACACCGATTCATCCATACGGCCGAAGGAACCGCGCAAAAGCAACTTAAGAGTGGCGGCAATGGATACGAGAGGTCCCCGGATATCATGAGACATAATCATGAGCATGTTAAGTATATGCTGGTTGAGCTCCCGAATGTGCCGCTCCGATTCCGAAAGCTTCCGGTTCTGTTTTTCGGCCTTCAGATACGACTCCTGGAGTTCTTTCAGCCAGGATATGTCTCTTAGTGCTCCCTCCCAGGACACGGCGCCGTCTTCCTCCAACGCCAATGTAGCCGTTATGGATCCGCTAAAGACGGTCCCGTCCTTCTTTTTCAACTCTACTTCATACTCTTTGACAAACCCCTCCGAGTGGAGTTTCTGTTCAAACTGAGACCCATCGCCTAGATTTGAAAAAAGAGAGCACACATTCTCCAACCCGAGAAGTTCCTCTTTGCTGCAATAGCCGAAAAGTTCCACTCCCGCCTGATTCACATCCAGCAGTTTCCCACGCCCGCTCGATACAAGGCGCACGTCACCAGCTGCATCAAAAAAGCGCTTATACATCATCGCGACACTCTTTTAAGGGTAAAAATGCTATTAAAATCGTGCGATTACCAATCAGTTGACCAAACCCGGTTCAACCTCCCGGGCGGGGTTCAAACCCGGAAGGTCGGGATCAAACCTGTACTGGTCCTCAGCCCACGTTCCCAACCTTAGAGACTCGAGTATTCTGGTTGCCTTCTCTTCGACTTCCGGTATTGTGTGTACAATCGCCCTCAAAGATTTGAGCACCCTCAGCATCTGTTCCTTGTGTGAAACCGGCAGGGCAGGATTTTCAACCAAATTAATTACTTCATCCAACTGGAAAAGGTTGCCGGTTGTAATCTGCACGTAGGCGAGTTTGGACCACTGTCCCATGAGTTCGGCCGGCAAGCCGTTTGCCGCCGAAAAATCATAATTCATGCCAGTGGACAATGACTTTTCAAGGCGCTCCAAAAGAGACCTGATTTCCGCAGGGTCCCAAAGGCTGCTTCCCGATAGAAGTTTTTCCCACTTTGGACTAATCTTGTTTTTGACCCACTCACGCTCCTGGTGAGGAGAAAGATATAGTTTCGCCAGTTCTTTTTGATCGGCCAGCACCCTCTGGCCGATAACAAACAGCTCCCCTGATGCCGGTAATTGGGGGATTCTTTCGCTTAATTCACCGATTAGCGCATTGAGAATGGGTCCTTTCCATTCGAGTCCGGGAGCTTTCGTTTGCAACAACTCTTCCCACCTCTGCCGAAGAATTCCGATCTCAGCATTTATGGCCGAGAAGACAAACCCGAGTTTGACCAATGTGTTCCTGAGTTCGTGAGCCAGAATTTCACTTGTCTGTAAACGCTGGCGGGCAAATTCCTTGCTCGCCTGGAAAAGTCTTTCCCTGAACCATAAAGTGAGCAGTTCCGAGCCAAGGCTTTGGGATAAATCGCCCACGATCCTTGTCGAACGATCCCCTTGTTTCAACGTCCCCGGCATAAAGTGTATCTTTATTACGGCAGCGACAACATTTTCACTGTCCTGCCAGATCGGTTCCCCCCGCCAATCGACGGGATACGGGAGTTTTTCGCTTGGAAGCCCGTAGAGGCTCCTCTTGCGGACCAGCACGGGTTCCATGTGAAATTCGTCCTCAAGCTCCCCGGAAAGCTGCTTTCTCACACTGCGGGAATCCTGCATCGGATCATCCGCCGTCCAGCTCGTCTGCTTTTCGACGCACCACCCCATCGCTTCGAGTGGCCGGCCAGGCTCATCTCTATAATGCTCCCACATTTTTCCGGGAGGATTATATTCCGAATCAGCGGGCAACCCCCACTCCAACTCATCAGAACCATGTTTTTTCATGCCCGAAAGTATGCGCATGGCGCTCAACTCAGGCATCAGCCCGATCTTATAAATCGTACCCTTCGTCGCATGGTCAAGGCATGAAAGAACTGTCTTTATCATGGTACGGCAGGTTGCAACCAGCAAATCGTCGGTATTTTCCATACGTTCTCCAGCAAACAGGCCTACTGAGAGACAGATGTGCGGGACCAAGCGGACTTGCAACTGATATCCCCGGCTTGCTCCCGCACAGATATTAATGCACAATACCTTACATATCAACTTTATCGTAAAAAGTGAGCAATCACTTTAGGTAAATCCGCCGCGGAGACCCCCGATCAAGTCCGGAGCAGGCTACAGAGATTGCCCTCAGGCAAGCACTATTAAACTTTGGTTTAAACTGATACCACAGTATACTACGCCTTGAAACGAAAGGAGAATTCGATAAAAAACAAACTGTCTATTGTCGCACTCCTTGTCATTGTGTTGCTGGCGATTCACTATTTAATGAAAGATACGGGACATCTGCCCATGATGGAAAAACCGGCGGAAACGGCAGCGGCGAACGAGAACTTTCTGAAAAATCAACGGAGCATGTGATGCGAAGGAAGCTGTCAATCGGGGGACTAACAATAAACTTTGCCGCCCTGTTCCTTTTGGGGGGATTTCTCTGCCAGGGTTTTTCTATAGCAGCCGGTTCGGAGCCCGCCCGAAGTACGGACCAGATTGAGTCTGTGGTTATCCACGTCGATGAATGGGCCGTTTATGCACCCAATCTGATTTTCTATTTTGATACACAGATGGATAATAGAAAAATAGAGACATTGAAAAGGACGGCCAACCGGTTGCGAAATAAGAAGGCACTGATCACTTACTCCTCGATTGGAGGCCCCGGCGAGGACAAACATATCCTGCTCTCGGATATTGTTGCGGCCGGAGAGAAACCCACTCCTGAGAAACAGGTGCGCGAAGCGGTTATGCCTTCCGGTGAGGCGCATGGGGAACCGGTCCGAACACTTTCAGAAGAGCAAGAGTCCCTAACGGAGAATATCCCTGATAAACCGGCCCCGAAGCAAGCTGCACCCCGGGAGGTAAAGCAGAGCCCGAAAAGCGGACAGTCCGATCCAATTACAAGAGAGGAAATAAGCGCATTCGTACGCCGTCTCCTTTACCTGAACGGAACGAAAGACCTGGCAGCCGTAGCCCCATTTTACGCCGACAAAGTTGATTACTATGACCGGGGCATCCTCAGCAGAGATAACGTCCTCCGCGACTTGAAGTATTATTACCGAAACTGGGCGCAGATAGATACACGGATGGACGGAGATGTTGTAATGACCGGCTTCGAACCCGAAGTAAGAATCGTGAAATTCATATCCTCCTTTTCAGTTAAAAACGAAAAGAAATCAATAGCCGGAAAGACTGAGAACATCTGGACGATTCAGAGAATAAACGGTGAGTTGAGGCTCATTGACGTAAAACAGAAGATACTTACGAACTGAGGATGGAGGACCGGGGGCCGTCCTCAGTCCTCAGCCCTCACTACAGCGCAAGCTATTTTCCTTTAAACCTCCCCGTCAAACGACGAGTGCGGTGAACAAATAAACCAGGCGGGAACCAGAGCTTCGCTTTCTGCCGCCGGATTCACTGCGCAAAGAGAGAGTCACTCTGGTCTACCAGGAAAATTGTGATCCTACGCATATTATCCCCGAATGGCTTTTATTGTGGAGCATTAAAATAAGTCCACCCAAAGATCAAGTTAACCGGGCTGCATCATCAGTGCTGGTTCGTCATGCCCGATCGAATATCGTGGCGCCCGTCAGCCGAAACCCATTTGGCGACGGCGGCGGTCACAATCCCGTAAGGCATGTTCACAAGCAGCAGGTACAGTAGGAACGCGGCGGGAGATCATACCCCCTTGGAGATCCACGGGGCTTTTACCCCGTGGCTGGTTACCAGTAAAGAGTGATGGTTTGGCTTAATACTCGCAATCATCTTCCCAATCGCGACTGCTTTGCCTGTAGTAGTTTCGTTCGGTTTCTACGTTATATGACCGGTACTGATAGGATGGGTGGTAATAATAATATACGCTTGAGCGGTGTTCGACTACTGTAGGTTCCTCATAGGCGATGTAGGGCCTGCGCCGTTCCACCACTACCGGACGGGGCGGCGGCGTCCTTTCGAATACCACGGGCGGCGGCGGTCTCCGCTCAACCACTACCGGAGGAGGTGGCGGTGTCCGCTCGACCAATACAGGGGGCGGGTACACTTCCGGAGGAGCTACGGCATAGCCCGGTCCTGGAACATCAACTCCAAACCCCAGATAAACACCCCCTGCCCGGGCATGCGATGGCATCGTGCAGGCAGCAAGACCTAAAGCGATGGAAAACACCATGATATAGCGGCATTTTGATCTTCTTCGATTTCCCATAATCATCCTCCTCTTGTTGACAGCCAACATTGTCTTTTGTTCTCCTTCAAAAAGTTTGCCCGATTCCATAAGCTCTCAGACAAGCAGGAAGAGCAATCTATATGCCACTGAAGAGCCAAGTGAGGTCTGATGCCCGGAGCTACAAACCGGCGCCCTGCATTGCCGGCATTTTGCTGAGGGAATAGAAATTTAGCGATATTTCAACGAGGATAAAAGTCACCAACGTTGGGCGGGCCAGTTTGCTGTCTTGCTGTTTGGAGAGCAGAATCGTGGACTGTGTGGGCAAGTGGACACTGTGACGACTTACCCTTGAACTCGCCAATGCCGCGCTGGTGCTGTAGGCGGTCGCGTGCGTGTTGCTCGACCGCCGGTTCGCAGCCCAAGAAATATGCTTCTATCTGCGCTTATCTGTCGGGGGTGTTAACACCGTTCGAGTATTTTCTCAAAAAGAACGCCGAGCTTCTTTCCTGATTCGTTTGCGGTTTCAATAACTTGTTCGATCTCAGCCGGTTTGTAGCAGTCGGGCAGGTTGATGTTTGTTATCACCGATATTGCAAGTACTTCCATACCCGAGTGAACCGCTGTTATGACCTCCATAATAGTGGACATCCCAACGGCATCCGCCCCGGCGATCCTTAAGAAGCGCGTTTCAGCGGCGGTTTCCAGGCTAGGACCCAGGACCCCGGCGTAGACGCCTCTGCAAAGCGCAATACCCTCTTCGAGCGCCGTTTCCCCGGCAAGCGCAATCAAGCTCCTGCTATAGGGCTCGACCATGTCCGGGAACCGCAAACCCCAATCATCCACATTCGGTCCTGCCAGCGGGTTTTGACCGGTAAAATTTATATGGTCCGTGATAACCATCAGGTCACCGGCCTGGAAATCAGGGTTCAACCCGCCGGCAGCGTTGGAAATCACCAGCGTTTTCGTTCCGAGTGCTCGAAGCACCCTGATTGGAAAAGAAATCATCAGAGGCGAATAGCCCTCATATAGGTGAAACCGGCCGTCCATGGCAATAACCGGCTTTCCAGCCCACCTGCCGATTACAAGCTGCCCCTGATGGCCCGGGGCGGTACAGACCGGGTGATGGGGTATACTGCTGTAAGGAACCAAAACAGGTTTATCGATAGCTTTGACAATGCCGCCGAGGCCGGTCCCAAGAACCAACCCTATTGCCGGTTCACTCGTCAGAAACGGCCTTACCGAATCGGCTGCTTCCCGCACCCTGGCCCTGAACTCAATCATTTGCGTCCTTCCGTGCCTGGTGAAAAATAAATCCGAATTATTTTCAATGCGATTATAATTAAACGATGACACAATTCGCATCCAAGAGAAAATATTCTCATACTTCTGCCATCCCGCCGGATTTTGTGCCTTCCTACCCACCGGATCTGCCCATTACTCAATGGAGGGAAAAGATCGTCAGCGCAATCCGCGAGCATCAGGTCCTCGTAATCACGGGTGAGACAGGATCGGGGAAGAGCACGCAGATTCCCAAATTCTGCATAGAGGCCGGAAGAGGCCGCTCGGGCCTCATTGGGTGCACACAGCCGCGCCGGATCGCAGCGATCACTTTAGCGGCGCGCGTAAGCGAGGAAATCGGACTCAACGGGGCAAACCTGGTCGGTTACAAAATACGCTTTCAGGACCGCACGGCGCGCACGACCAGAATAAAATTGATGACGGACGGCATCTTGCTTGCTGAAGCGCAAAGGGACAGAAATTTCAGTTCCTATGACACAATAATCGTGGACGAA
>CAVRZU010000232.1:0-12301 GCA_963725365.1 uncultured delta proteobacterium
GCGGAACAGATTCCCGAATTGGCCCAAATCTGCCTGGATCAAACGTTTGATAAGGGCCGGGGGCTTTTTTCGGAAGGGGAAATTGCAAAGGGATTTTACTTGGTATTGTCCGGAAAAATAAAAGTCTATAAACTCTCGCTTGAAGGAAAGGAACAAATCCTCCACATATTCGAAAGCGGTGAAATTTTGGGGGAAGTCCCGGTTTTTGCGGGGGGAAGCTACCCGGCCCGCGCCGAGGCGATCGAACCCAGCCGGATTCTGTTCTTTTCACGAGAGTCTTTTGTGGAGCTGATAGGCCGGGAGCCTGCGATAGCTCTGAACATGCTTGGAATACTTTCGCGGCGCCTGCGCAGTTCATTCACCTGATCGAGGACCTGTCGCTCAAGGAGGTTCCGGGAAGACTGGCCGCATACCTGATATATCTCGGTGAGCGGAGCCAAACCCCCAAGCCCTGGAGCTCAAGATAACGAAGGCGCAACTGGCAAGTCTCCTGGGAACCATCTCGGAGACACTTTCACGGATCTTGACAAAGTTAGCCCAACAGGGGATCATCTCCGTCGAGGGCGAAAAATCAGGGTGCTTGACCGCAAAGCTTTTGAGTCCCTTGCGGCGGGAGGAAAGGGTACGACCTAGATCCACAATTTCTCTGCGGCCCCCCCCTCCCCTTAAATCAGTTTATAATAATAATTCAGGGTGTAACGCGGCTTGAGCTGCGCAGGGCAGGATTAAATCCTATGTCGAAGTCTTACTATTTTTCCGGTTGGCTGATCGACGGGACGGGAAATCATGCGAAGCAGGATATCCTGATTCGCGTAGAAGACGGAATAATTTCTTCTCTGGAAAAGCCGAAACTTTCCCAACTGAACACTTTCATGTCCCATGGAGGGCAGAGGGGTTTTGTGGTCCCGCCACTGGGATTTATCCGGCCTGCACCATACTGCCGGGGCTTATTGACTGCCATGTTCACTTGACCATGTCCGGACAGATCGACCAAAGGCTTCGCTTCAGGCAGCTTCTCAATCATTTCGAGCAAAACAGTCCCCTGATTTACGAAAGGATTGAAAAAAACCTGGCGCTCGGGATCATGGCCCTAAGAGACGGAGGCGACAACAGGGGGCCACACCCTCATGTATGTCAGACAAAACGTCCATTGGTCTGTCGGTGTGCAATTGCGCCGGAAAGGGGTGGAGAGCGCCCGGAAGGTATGGCAAAATCATAGGCCGTGCTCCGGCGGGCGGCTTGACGCTTGCCGAAAGTATAAAAGCAAACTGCGACGGGGCCGATCACTTAAAGGTCCTCAATTCAGGTCTTAACAGCCTTAATGAATTCGGACGGGAGACCCGGCCGCAATTCTGCCCGGAAGAACTCGATGCGGCTTTTCGAAATGCGCGAAATCTCGGCCGGAAGATAATGGTCCATGCAAACGGCAAGCTGCCGGTTCAATTTGCGATTGAGGCAGGATGCGATTCAATCGAGCATGGCTTCTTCATGGGTGAGGACAATATGAAAAGGATGGCCGACCGGCAGATTCATTGGGTCCCTACGGCGTTTACCATGAAGGCTTTGAGCGCCCATAATCCCGGGAGCGCGCAGGCGCAGACGGCGTCAAGGATTCTGGAAAATCAACTGGAGCAAATAAGTCGTGCTGAACAGTTGGGTGTCACTATTGCGGCGGGAACTGACGCAGGAGGGTTCGGTGTACGGCATGGCGTAGCCCTGGCTGAAGAATTAAAGCTTATTATGGAGGCCGGATTCTCCGCTGAAGGGGCAATCTGCTGCGCAACAATGCAAGGGGCCCGGCTGCTTGGTTTGGATCATGAACTGGGGAGGCTTGGCATTGGAAGGCCCGCCAACTTCATAGTTGTCGACGGACCGCCCTCCAGTCTTCCGGATTCGCTAAGAGAAGTGAAACAGGTCTGCGTGAGAGGGAAAAAGATTTCACTTGAAAACCCTCGGTAAGATCTTCAGCAAGGGCCATAATCCTGATAGACGATTTATCAGCTTTCGCCCATAGAAGAGTTTCATGGCTCCCAGAAGACCTCTGTAGAGTGACTCATCGTAGGGGTGCCACCAGAGGTCCTTTTTGGCGAAAGACATGAGGTCGTGCACAACCACCTGTGGCTGAGTCATCTCATTGAAACCGATTCTACCGTGTGTCTTTCCGTAGCCGGATGCCTTGAGTCCCCCCCAGGGTGTTTCGGCCATGCCATGGCTGACGAGATGATCGTTTATCGTAATGACTCCTGCGCGAATTTTCCCGGCGATCTGCCCTGCCTTTCTATAATTACGGGACCAGACAGACCCTGTAAGGCCATAAATAGAATCGTTGGCAAGAGTGATTGCCTGTTCCATATCAACCACCTTCATTACGGCAAGAACCGGACCGAATGTCTCCTCCTGCATTATCTGCATATCATGGTTGACCTCGGCAACGACTGTGGCAGGCAGGAAGTTGCCCGGACTCTCCTTGGGCGGGCAATCTGACTGGGCAACGATCACTGCCCCCTTTTCAAGAGCGTCTTCCAAGTGATTGCGGACTGTTTCCATTTGGCTTCTTGAAGTCATCGCACCCATGTCCACGTTGTAATCCGTATCCTCTCCGACCCTGAGAGATTTGACCTTTGCTGTGAGTCTTTCCATGAAAGGCTCGTAGACCGATTGGTGGACATAAATACGTTCAACCCCGCCACAGGACTGTCCGCAATTTTGAAGCCCTGCCCAAATGGCGCCGGAGCTTGCCCGATCCATGTCGGCATCTTCACAGACCAGCATGGCATCGTTGCCGCCCAGTTCCAAATTAAGAGGCGTAAGGGCGCCGGCGGCCCTGGACATGAGTTTTTTCCCAACGGAAACGGAGCCTGTGAAAAATAACTTATCGATACCATTGTCAATGAACGCATCACCGGCAAATTCCCCGGCAAGATTGATGAATGAAAAAAGCCCGTCCGGAAGGCCGGCCGCACTCACGCAAGCTTCGATCCGCCTTCCCACAAGCTGCGTGCTGGTGGCGGTTTTCAGGATAACCGCATTTCCGGCAAGCAGCCCCATAATCACTTCTGAAAAGGGTATGGAAAACGGATAGTTCCATGGAGATATGATCCCCATCACCCCATAAGGAATTCGAAAGACCTCGCTCCATTTGTTGAAAAGAAGAAAGCTTCCGGGCAGCAGAACTGCGGGTTTTAAAAATCTCTTTGCATGATTTGCATAATAGTCCAGAGCTATCAGAGCGGGGAGGACTTCAGTTGCAAGGGCATCTACGCGGGTTTTGCCATTTTCCCTGGAGATCAACGTCGCCGTATCTTCAGCATGCTCCATCAAGTGAGCCCTGATCGGCCTTAGCGAGCGGATTCTTTCTTTCACCGGAATAACTGCCCAGGCCGCCTGGGCACTCCTGGCCTTTCGGATCGCTTCTTTCAGATCGTCTTCGCAATGTTTCGGGGAGTACCCGATTACATCACCTGTAGCCGGGTTCAAGGATTGAGTTTGTTCTCTAATGGTCTGCACCGGAGCGTCCTTTGAATGAATGCATGGCCGAGTTGATTCCCAGCAAATTTGCGATAAAGTCAAAAGCAAACGTTGGAAGATAGCGTAGCAGCCAGATGGAATAGACCATGGGAGGCATCAGAAGCCTGCTTCTATCCTTTTTTATAGCGTTTACTATCCGATCTGCAACGCGCTGTTCGTCAAGTATGGGCAGCAGCCAGGAAAAGCGGGTCTTAGTACCCTCGAACATCCCTGTATTGATGAAATAGGGACAAACTACAGTTGTGTTTATGTCCCATTTTTCCTGTTTGATCTCCATTCGGAGCGCTTCGTCAAAACCAAAGGCGGCGGACTTGGACGTGCAATAGTCCACCAGGCGTGAAACACCTATAAGCCCGGCAGCAGATGAAATGGTAACGATATGGCCGTTGCCGGCGCGGACCATCTCGGGAAGAAAAGCTCTAACCGTCCAGAAATGAGCCAGCATGTTAACGGTCATACTCTTTTCAATCTGTTCATCCGTGCATTTCAAAAAGCTCTTTCCCGAAACTACTCCGGCGTTATTGACAAGAATGTCAACCTTGCCGAAGTCTGCTTTCACCGCCTCTGCGACCCTATATACTTCGGCGCGTATTGAGACATCACAGTGATAGACGGCAACCGAGCCGCCTCTTGCCCTTAATTGTGCCGACGCCTTTTCCAGGCCGGCGTCGTCAATATCCCAGATGATAACTCTGGCGCCCAGGCCCGCAAGCTTTTCGCCCATGAGAAGACCGATTCCGCTTGCCCCTCCGGTAATCAGAACATTTCGGCCGTTGATTTGACTCATGCCTTCTCCTTTTAAGTTGGTATTCGTTTACCGCAGGGAGGCAGAGACGCAGGGAGGCAGAGAGAGCAGCGAAAATGTATTGATAGCAAAAGAACCGAAGGGATGCAATTTAAACTGCTTGCAAAACGATGTGAAACTGAATTAATAGGCTGTTGTCAAAAAAAGATCAACGCCATCCGATGGGGGCAACGGATCGCGGAAATTATATGCTTCTGGGGAAAAGGAATGAAATTATTTAAAATTGGCGCTGCCATGACTCGTACTGCCGAGAGGACCGAGGAGAGGACTGAGGCCGTCAGGGAGCCATTGTCGGATTCTCCGGAACCGTTAAAATCATCAGGGGAAGCCGGTTGGCCTCGTTCCAGACCATCTGCCAGAATCCGCAGTTCCTGGATACCTCAGATAGAAGAAGCAATCCGCAAGTCGAGCGAATACTTCTATAGGTTTCAACATCCCGAGGGCTACTGGTGGGCCGAGCTGGAATCAAATGTCACAATAACCTGCGAATATGTGATGCTCGCCTTTCTGCTGGGCATTTCCATTTCCGGGAAGAAAAAGAGTATTGTTAAATATCTGCTCAAACACCAGAACGAAAATGGCGGATGGGGTCTTTATTACGGCGATAAAGGCGAGCTCAGCACCACAATCGAAGCTTATTTCGCTCTTAAACTCCTGGGGGAAGACCCTGCGTCCGAGCCCCTTGCGAAAGCAAGGGCGTTCATTCTCCAGCTCGGAGGAATAGAAGCTTCGCGCGTTTTTACGAAAATTTGGCTCGCTCAGTTTGACCAGTATGACTGGAACAAAGTTCCATCCATGCCTGTCGAACTCGTGCTCCTTCCGCCCGAGTTCTATTTCAACGTATACGAATTTTCCAGTTGGGCCAGGGGAACGGCTGTACCCCTTTCGATAGTTCTTTGCATCAGGCCAAAATTCAGACTTGCCGATTCTCTTCGCATTCAGGAGCTTTACGCTCCGGTGCATGGCAAAAAACTCGACAGCCGGATAAACAAGCTCTTCTTTGTCTTCGACAGGATAGCCAAGATTCTCGAAAAAAGACCTATTAGAAAACTTCGCCGCAAGGCTATCGGGGCTGCGGCAAAATGGATCATCGACCACCAGGAAGAAAGCGGCGACTGGGGCGGAATTCAGCCTCCAATGGTCTACTCTCTGCTCGCTTTGCATTACCTCGGGTTTCCTCTTTCTCACGATGTGATGAAAAAGGGGCTTAAGGCAATCGATGATTTTTGCATCGAGGACGAGGAGGGGCTGCGTATGCAGTCCTGCATATCGCCGGTCTGGGATACCGCCCTTACGGCTTTGGCGCTGATCGAGGCCGGCGTGAGCCCGGAACATCCGGCCATGGACAAATCGGCCAAGTGGCTGATCTCCCAGCAGATACTGAGCGGAGGCGACTGGCAGTTCAAGAATACTCATGCAGGCCTGGTGGATGGGCCTTCGAGTTTTCCAACTCCCGCTATCCTGATGTTGACGATTCGGCTGTCGTTTTGAACGTGTTGAACCGCTTCAGTCCGCAAAGATGCGATGGGCTCGAATCCGCCAACTCGCGCGGAATGGAATGGCTCATCAGCATGCAAAGTTCCAACGGCGGCTGGGCGGCATTTGACAGAGACAACGGTATGGAAATCCTTAACCGTATACCATTTGCCGATACCGAAGCGATGGTGGACCCTCCGACTGCGGACGTAACCGGCAGGGTGCTGGAGGTTATGGGCTGCTGCGGATACGATTGCAGCCATCCGGCCGCAAAGCGCGGCGTCGGGTTTCTTAAAAACCTCCAGGAAAAGGACGGCAGTTGGTGGGGACGCTGGGGCGTCAACTATATTTATGGTACCTGGTCTGCCCTGCGCGGGCTGATCTCCATCGGGGAGGACCCGAAGTCGCCTGCCATGAGAGCTGCCATGCACTGGTTAAAAGACCACCAGAACCCGGATGGGGGCTGGGGTGAGACGTGTGATTCCTATAACTGTCCCGAACTGCGCGGCCAGGGTCCCAGCACTGCGTCCCAGACCGCATGGGCAATAATGGGCCTTCTGGCCGGGGATGAAGAAAAATCACCCTGAGGTAAGCAAGGGCATCCAGTATCTGGTAAGAAATCAAAAACCCGACGGGACCTGGGATGAAATATACTTTACCGGCACCGGGTTTCCAAAGCATTTCTATATAAAATATCACAATTACCGGAACTGTTTCCCGCTGATGGCGCTGGGCCAGTATTTGAAGAGACTTCGGTAGCGAGCGGGTAGCGGGGAGCAAGGAGCAAAAAACATTCCTGCTCCCTGCTCCTTGCTTCGTTCCTTAAGCGTTCAAAGGGCGTGAGGCCCAAAAGAATCAAATGCCGCCCATGAACGTTTCGTCATATGGACGCACAATGTCTTTGTCCACCAGTTCCTTGAGCTTGCATGCGCAGGACGGGTCATCACACGCTTTCCCCCAAACCTGTGGAACTATCTCCGTTATCAGCCTTTTCTGATCTCCGGCATCCAAATTCATGATCAAACTTTTTATATCTTCGAAGCTCATTAGAATTCCTCGCCGAAACCTATTTACTTTTCCCTTTTTACTTTCCTGGCACAGTCGCCGCGCAAAAATTGGGTTAAAAATGCCATGTCCACGTCAGACCGGAGCCGCCTGAAGGGTAGTCGCCCACATCACCAACGCGCTGATCGACAGTCATCTGCTGTCTGGCCGGCGATTCGGCGACATCATACTGAGGGCTGGCTGCGAAAGGCTGAACGACACTGCCAAAGAAAGAGGTGTTTGGATGTTCGCATTCGCCCGGCAAATAGAGTACGCAGACCAATACTGCCAAAAACAATGCCATTATATGCGTAAGTTTTCGAATCATATGCAATACCCTCCGTTTATGCGGAATAGAGTAACTGTTCCTGCCTAAGATAAGCTTTGACAGGATATATGGGAAGAGTGCATAGAAGCTAATTTGGAAGGAGGAGCAACTTTGATCCGCTACATACTTGCCTGGGTCCCCATGCTCATGATCGCGGTAGCCAATGGCGCAATTCGGCAGGCAACATTTGCTAAATCAATGACCGAGCTCCGCGCTCATCAACTCTCGACGCTTACCGGTTCAGTGCTCATCGGGCTGTTCATCTGGTTCGTCATACGCGCGTGGCCTCCGGCGTCGGGCGATCAGGCGCTGCTGATCGGGTTCATCTGGTTGCTTCTAACGACCGTGTTTGAGTTCTTCATGGGATTGGCGCTTGCACGCAGGCCTGTTTCTCAAGTCCTCCACGACTATAATCTCCTGGCGGGCCGCGTGTGGGTCATCTTTCTCATCTGGCTTGCGCTCGCACCGTGGGTGTTTTTCCGCCTTGGCGGCGCTCTCTGACGGCCCGGCTCCGTTTTTTTCCCGGTTCTAACGGACGTGGGCGCGCGAGGCCGGGCGCCTTAGAACTTGTAGTTCAGACCGATGTTGAAGATGTTGGCCGTTGTCTGCCAGGTGTATGCGACCTGGAACGGTGGAGCCGCCGGAATCTCATTGGCAATAGAGGATTCGCTTCCGAGATTCATATAGAGATACTCCGCCTTGACGGTCCAATTTTTACAAATAGCGTATTCCACGCCCCCACCTGCGGCCCAGCCCACCTTTGTTGTGCTGAAGGACGAGGGGTGGGTCAGACCAAAGTCTTGAAAGTTACTATCTGCCGAGTAGGACACATCGCCGTAGGCAAGACCGGCCGTCCCATAGGCGAGTAAGGTGGGGGTCACGGTGTAGCCCAGCCGTGGGCGCACTGTTCCGTACCAGTTGGTCGCCTCATGGGCTGTAAGAAACCCCCCGGTCGTAGTGCCGTCGTTCTGAACGATGGGGGAGACGGTCTTGGTGCCGCTCATTCCGGACCCCGAAAAGTCGGCTTCGATTCCAACTACGATGCAACCTGCTTGATAATTGTAGCCCCCCTGCACGCCGCCAACGATCCCGCTCGGATTGGGACTCAGTGTCGCAGGCAACAATAAGCTAAAGCTCGCGGGGTTCGGCAGCGGAGAAAAGCTCGTATCCGAATTGCCCCACCCGTAGCCGAGGTGGAGGCCGGCGTAGGGGCCGGTCCAATTAAAGGAAGGTGCACCGTCCGCCGCCAGACCGGTTTGAGCGAAGATCAGCAAGCAGGCGAGTGGCAGCAAACTCATCGCGCGCAGCAATTTCATGGCATTGCTCCTTTTTTCATTGAACTAAATCGAATGCAGAATCTACCTGCGTAAATGATTCATTGCCTCTCTGGACCGGTTTTGGCGACTGTTACAGGATTCGTCAATGCGAAAAATAATAAGTATCCCAATCGAAGCATACAAGGGCGGTTTATGGGCCTTCCCCTATAGCGCGTGGATACCGTGTCTTATAACCGCTGATTGCTTTCCTGAGCCGTCTTTAACTTTGAAGTAGACGATTTTGCCTCCGGGATCGCGCTCAGGGTAAAGCTTGGAGCATTCGAGTAGGGAAGCCAGGCAGCGCCGCTAAAGCTGGAGGATTCGCTGGCCATGTAATAAGTGGGGGTGCTGCCCACCACTGTGTTATTCAGAGTGACGACGCGGCTCGCGGTAGAGGCTGCGCCGGCATTTATCGTGAAATAGCTGACAACCGGTGAAATGCCTGTGATCTTCATTCGCAGCCCTGGACTGAGTTGACCCAATTGTGTGACAAGCTCCGCATTGTAAACACAGGAAGCGGGGTCCATACCGGGTCCCTGCTGCGCCGGATTCGCGAATATCTGCTGGGCTGCGATCGCACACTGGCGCGATTTCAACGCGGGCGACGGCGAAGTGTCCGCCAGAGGGGCGGCCGCAGGATCGACACTGAGCACAAAGGTTGAAATATTCCCGTCGCTGTTGCGGACGATCTGGATGTGGCGGAACTGCTGTGGGAAGTCCCTCAATGAAGGGGTCTCGACTATCCAGAAGCCGTATTCGGGATTACCAGGTGAGGGTTGAGGAGTAATGGTGTTGCGGTGCATATGTCCCGCGATCCACAAGACAAAGTTTGGATATTTGTGGAGTGTGGTGAGCAATTGTTGTTGGGAGACAGGGGAATACGTTGACCAATTTACCAGATATTCATAAGGATCGCTATCGGTTGCCGGGTTCTGCTGGGCATAGGGTTTCACAGGGATATGCGCACAGACGATCATGAGATCATCGGCGTTCTGACCTTCCTCGAGTTCATTTATGAGCCAATTGTATCGTTTTTGGTCGAGAGCTTGATCTGCACATGCATTGCCGGTCTTGTCGGTATCGTCGAGAACGATGACCTTGATCGGGACATCAGCCTTTGGATAGAAGTGATAGCAGGCAAATCCTTCGGAGATCATTTGCTGCGTGAATCCGTGACCGGCCGGTTGCGACGTTGTGTTAAAGAATTCGTTCATCCATTGGCTTATCGAGAGCGAGCGCCGGTTCGGGTCAGCGGTGATCGTAGGAGCGGGGGTTGTACGTAGGTCCTGCATCTATGATGGTCCCGTACGGTGTCGTGCCGTCAACTACTCCCATATAGTGCCGCGGGTGCTCAGGATCGTATTAAAGGGGGCATTTAATATCGACCCGATGTTGATGACGCCGGATCCGACGAGGGTTTGCCGGACGTAATCGTTTACAAGAGCACCGCCATTCCAGAACTGATCGTGGTTGCCGACGGCCTGATACCATGGGATCGATTTGTCGAGCCCGGCTGCCTGGTATGGTTGCTGATAATCAGGATGTGTCGGCGCCGAGGAGTATCGCCGGAACTGGGGTGGATCATCTTGCCGTCGATAACATCGATATACCATCTGAGCTCGTTGTACTGAGTGTTGTCGGCCGCATCGCCCAGAGCCATGCCGAAATCGAACGGCGCTATTTTGTGCAAGGCGTTGATTGTCTGGACAGCGGCATCGAGTACCTGGGTCGTATAGAGGATAATCCCCGAATAGCAGGACTACCGAGATTGCACCTGGGTGGTAGTTGGGAAGGATAATCGTAACCGTAGTAATCAACCCGGGCCGGGCTTTCTTTGTCGGCAGATATGCACGTCGCTCATGGTGAAGAAAGTCAGAAGCGTCGCGCACTTCGACTGATCGGTAACCGACGGCCGAATGTTTGGCGGATTCTGCGTCGGGTCCTGCATAGAAGGACAAAGGTAAGGGACGACCGGCACATCGCCGGCAGCGGCCACATAATTCCACTCACCATAGCTGTTTGCCGCGTATCCAGCAATGTCGGAGGGAGGGATCGTCGGTACGTAATGAGGCTGAGGAGGAAACGAGCCCGTAGGCGAGTTAACTGGATTGACCGTCTGCTCGAGTGTCGTGAATATATTGGCGGCTATCGGGTACGTTGGTGTGGCCGCGGCCGCTGCGGCGGACGAAAGCACCTTATCAAAGGCCCCAAAAGTTGGAAACTCCAGCCAGAGTGCTGCTGCGGAACCAGCGCAGTACTTCAAGAAATCTCTTCTAAGAATGTTCATGGTGCTTCCTTTACAATGGCTCATAGATATCAGGCCATTGGGGGAGGTTTATTGGCATGCCCCTATAGTGCCCGTATACCGTGTCTTATAACCGCCGATTGCCTGCCCGAGCCGTCTTTAACCTTGAAGTAGACGATTTTGCCTCCGGATCCGCTCAGGGTAAAGCTCGGAGCATTCGAGTAGGGTAGCCAGCCAGCGCCGGCAAAGCTGTTGGATTCGCTAGCCATGTAATGAGTGGGAGTGCTGCCCACAACGGTATTGTTCAGAGTGACGATGCGGCTCACGGTAGAGCTTGCGCCGCCGTTGATCGTGAAATAGCTGACAGCCGGTGAAATCCGCGCAATCTTCTCCTGCATCGCAGGACTCAGTTGCTTGACGAGTTCCGCATTATAGACACCCGAAACCGGATCGACATTGGGTCCCTGTTCCACCTGATTTTGGAATATCTGCTGGGTAGCGATAGCATACGAACGCGATATCCATGCGGGCGAGGGCCCGACCGGATTGTCAGCGGGATCGACACTGAGCACAAAGATTGAAATAGTGTTGTCGCTGTTGCGGACGATCTGAAAGTTACGGAACTGTTGAGGGAAGTCCCTTAAGGATGGGGTCTCGACTTCCCAGAAGCCGTATTCAGGATCGCCATCGGGTGAGGGTTGTGGAGTAATGGCGTTGCGGTGGATATGTCCGGCGATCCACAGGATGAGGTTGCTATAGGTGTGGAGTTTGGCCAGCAAATTCGTATCGGAAATATAGGAAGTCGGTGCCCAAAGTGGGTACAACGGATAAGCCGGATTACCGCCGGGCGGTGTCGCGGGCGGAAGGATAGGCGCGAAGTAGGGCCGGAGCGGGATATGCGCGCAGATGACCATGAGCTCACCAGCGGCCTGACCCGCATCGAGCTCTGCTACGAGCCAGTTGTAGCGTTGTTGGTCGAGAGCGCCGGATGCACCGCCGTTGACTTTGTCTGTATCGTCGAGAACGATAACCTTGATCGGGATATTCGACCTCGGATAGAAATGATAGCAGGCAAATCCTTCGCTGACCATTTGCTGCGTGAATCCGTGACCGGCCGGTTGCGACGTGGTGGTGAAGAATTCGTCTCATCCAGTGCGTTGATCGTAAGCGAGCGGCGGTTCGGATCGGCGGCAACTGTTTGGGGCTGTGGATCGGCCCCGGCATCTATAATGTTCCCGTACTGGGTCGCGCCGTTAACGACACCCATATAGTACGCGGGAGCCCATATTGGTTGCTAAGGGGATAGGTATAATTAGGGGGTTGCAAGGTTATCGGACCCAGATTCAGACGTGGGTCCGACAGAGGGTTATTTCGGATGTAATTGTGTCACTAGGGGTAGTGCCCATCCAGAACTGATCGTGGTTGCCGATGGCCTGATACCATTTGATCGACTTCTCGAGCCGCTGCCTGATATGGTCTCTGATAATCAGTAATCGGCGGCGTTAGGTGCCGAGGTCTTTGCCGGAACTGGGGTGATCATCTTGCCGTCGAGGACGTCG
>CAVRZU010000233.1:0-15697 GCA_963725365.1 uncultured delta proteobacterium
GTCGAACCGCTCCTGCTTCGATCCATTTTCTATAATGTCGATATTGTTTCCGGAAAGCCATGGCGGGCCGTCTTTGGGCATGCGGGGCTTCCAGATCCCTTTGATCGCCTTCACAGTTTGCTCTTGACGGGGCTCCCTTGATAATAGCCGGCCCATCTTTTGCTGGCGATTATGCCGTTGTAGCTATCCAGGTGAAGACCTTCGGGGGGGCGTGTTCCACTGTGGCACTTTACGCATCGGGACTGAAATATGGCATCGACATCGGAGAAAGCAGGCGCTCCTGCTGTGCAAAAACCTGTGGCAGGCAGATCGTCAAAGCGGCAAAAACAACACAAATATGCCCGACAGATACGCTTTCATACTGATACTCCAAGCAGTTGTTTGTTGTTTATTGACTGTAACGATTACCGTGGCCACGAACTAAGGCGGAATTCCAAAATGTGAAGGCAGGCCTGGAATAATAATAAATAAAGAAGGACTTGGCCGTGCACCCTCCGTCGAACTGGCCAATACTGACCGCGCACCTTCAGGCAACCAGGCTGGATTAGACCGCGACACAGCCGATGGTACTTACCGCTGCTTCCTTCCGGACCTGACGGGGTTCGTAGTCGTCTGTTGCGTGGCGTCCAACCGGCGCCGGAATTAGACACGGCCAGCTCAGCCACAGCCCTTCGAAAGGGGATTCGACCCCGCTGAAGCGGATCTCGGGCTACAGGGCACCGCTAACTCCCCGTCTAGCACGGCCAAGATGTATTTCCAGCACTCAGAAAATCAATGTTAACATATTCGGCTGATAAATGCAATAAGACAGTCTTCAGTGGCCGGTGGTCAGTGGTCAGAGAACAACAAAAAAACAGTCGCCAGGCTGCATTTAAGGTCTTTTGCTGACCGTCGGCCACTGACCACTGCTCTCAGGATTGCTTCTTCGTTCCGGCCGGGGGCTGGGCCTTTTTTGCCTTCAGCTGCTCGACCTTTATCCGCTCGTAATCTTCTTTCGCCTTTTGGTCCTTGAAGTCCAATTTGAGTATGGCCTCGAGTTTTTTCGACGCCTCGGGATAGTTTCCGGTCTCCTCGTATAGGTAGGCGGCGAGCCTGTAGTATTTTTTCTCCTTTGGCTGAAGCCGAATCAACTGCTCGAGTTCATGAATGGCCGATTTTTTGTCTCCAAGTTTGGTGGCCGCCTGAAGAAGATATTTATGGACGCTGCCTGAATCCGGGTCTTTGGCTGCTATGCCCTGGAAGTAGGTTAGCATGCCCTTGTAATCTTTCCTGTCTTCATAAAATTTATACACGGAATCCAATTGGCGGGGTTTTTGGGGTCAAGCTTTGCCAGTTCCTGGCGAACCTCGATTTCGGCCTTATCGTTTCGGAGCTTTTCATAAATTACGAGCAACTGTTTCCTGGATTCAACATCTTTGGGGTCCATGGAAGCAATTGCCTGCAAATGAATCTGCGCCTTGTCGTACCTCTTTTGATCGATATAAAGCATCGAGACATTGAACAGATACTTGCGATTATTAGGCTCCCTCTGGATAAGTTTTTCATAATTTACGATTTGCCCGTTCTTATCGTTCATTTTTTCGAGAATTGGAATAAGGCTGATCAGTGCTTCGTTGTTGTGAGGGTCCTGCTGGACTATCGATTCGTAAATCTCTTTGGCTTGGGCGTGGTTTCCTTTCTTTTCGCAGATTTCGGCCAGAAGGAACCGTGTCTTCGCATCATTGGGGTTCTTGCGCAGATACTTCTCAAATTCTGCTGCAGCCTCATCCGTTTTACCGTTTCGAAGCAGAGTGACCGCCAGGTTATACTGCGACATTGGAGTCCATTACCCCGGCCTTTTCGGCCCTCTGCCACGCTGAAGCCGCCCTTTGCCAGTCCTTGCCTTCGCCGGCCAACTGGGCAATTTCCACCAGCACCTGGGAACGGAAGGAATGCGGGATTTCCCGCTCATATTTTTCGAGAAATATCTCAGCCAGGTCGGCCGTCTTCTTTTTTTTCAAGTAAGTCAAAAATTCCCTGAATGTCTGTTCCTCTTCAGTCAGCTTCAGCAGATCGATATAGACCTGGAGGGCCTCATCTGTCTTATTCATTACCTGGTAGACCAGAAGAAGCTTTTCGGAAATATTTCTGGATTTTCCGGATTGGTCTATTTCCTTGTAGAGCCGCGCGGCGTCCTGATAGCGCTTGATGTCAAAGTAAAGCCCTGCAAGCTGGGTCTTGAGAAGCACGTTAGAGCCGTTGTCCTGGAGCGCCTTTTCGAGATAGGAGATTCTTTTTTCGATATCCGGACTGGTGTTCGCTTTGTGGAGCCAGTCCTTGTAATCGAGCTGAACAAGAAGAGTGACCTTGCCGATCGGCCGGTTCCACAGCAATACCCTTAACTCGGCAAGCTTGGGTTGTTCAAAGGATTCTTGAGGAAAAAGGTCCTGTATCGTCACCCCCGGTTTTTTGCAGATCGGCTTTACGTCCACATCTGAAGAGACTACCTTTGTTCCCAGTGTGAGCCATCCGTCCGTTTTGATATCGACGAGTTGGAGAGAGTCCCTGGGATTTACAATAATCTGGGAGTCGGGAACGAGGAGCAGTTCCTGGCCGTTGTGCTGAAAATGAAGAGCTACGAGTTTTGTTGGAAAGAACCTGAATGAGGAAAAGCCGCCCCGGGGTATGAAGAAAACGAAAGCTGCTCCCAATGCGAAGATAACGCAGCAAAGGACGATAATAAGGATGCGGTTAGATGTCCGCTGTTTTTTTTCTTTTTCCCCTCCGCCGCGGTGAAAAGAGCCGGCAGATCCATAAGGATAACTGCGTCTTGAACTCATTTTTCCAGCATCACTCCCTGTAGAGATTGGCCGCCTCGTGGATTTTGCGGATTTCATTGGGTCCGAGCAGCCGATGTTGACCCGTTGCCAACCTGCCAATGCGCACCGGTCCGTAAGCAATGCGCCTGATCTTCAATACCGGGTGTCCCACCGCCATGCACATGCGCTTTATTTGGCGGTTCCAACCCTGATGGAGAGTAATCCTCAACCATGCGGCGTTTGGAAGTTCTCGAATTACCTCAACTTCTGCCGGGGCAGTCACTCCCTCTTCCATCCGGATACCAGTCCGGAGTTGTTGTAAAGCTTTTTTGTCAGGATGTCCCTTAATTTTTACATCATATACCTTAGATATTCCATACCTTGGATGAAGCAGGCGATTTGCCAGTTCTCCATCGTTGGTAAGCAGAAGGAGTCCTTCGGCGTCATAGTCCAGCCTGCCCACGGGAAAAATCCGTTGCCCGAAATCGGGCAGAAAATCCAGGACGGTCCGGCGGCCCTGGGGGTCGGATACGGTGGTGACACAGCCGCCGGGTTTATTGAAGACGACCAGAACCAGCTTCTCCTGGAGAGTAACGGGTTTGCCGTCGAGGCGAATGCGGTCTTTGAGCGGATCGACGCTGCAGCCGATCGCCGCCTTCTCACCGTTGACATCCACCCGGCCCTGCCCGATCAGTTCCTCGGCAGCGCGCCTGGAACTAACTCCAGCCTGTGCAAGAAATTTCTGAAGCCGCATTATCCAATGTACCCTGCTGTTCTCAAGCGAAACCGCGAAGACGCATAAATTTTTCACGCGAAGATGCGAAGCCGCGAAGCCGCGAAGAAAGAACGGGCAAATGCCGATTACCCGTTGTTATATGTCTGTGATCTGTCAGTTTAGATCCCTATGGCGTCGCGCACCAGTTTCATGGTAATTGCCGATTCCCGCCTTGCTCTTTCATTACCCGCTGCTATGATTTCCTTTACCGTTCCGATTTCACTTTCGAGCTCGAGGCGTCTTTGCCGCATCGGCGCAAGCCTGGAGATAACATTTCGAATGAGGATCTTCTTGCATTCAACACACCCTATGCCGGCCGTGCGGCACCCGTCTGCAACCTGTTCGATCTCGGCTGGTGAAGAATAGAGCTTGTGATATGCGAAAACAGGGGAAATCTCGGGGTCTCCGGGATCATGGCGCCTGATCCTCTGGGGATCGGTCATCATTTTGGATATCTTTTCGGTTATCTCCTTTTCGGACTCCGTGATAAAGATGCAATTCCCGTAGCTTTTGCTCATCTTCCTTCCATCGAGGCCCGGGAGCACGGGCGATTCGGTCAGCAGCCCGTCGGGAATTGGGAATATCTCGGATTTATACATGAAATTGAACCGGCGCGCGATTTCCCTGGTCAGTTCGATGTGAGGAAGCTGGTCTTTCCCAACGGGAACGCCGTTTGCGCGGTATATGATTATATCGGCGGCCTGAAGCACCGGATAACCCAGGAATCCATAGGTCGCCAAATCTTTCTGATCGAGCTGCTGCTGCTGTTCCTTGTAGGTGGGGTTGCGCTCGAGCCAGGGCAGGGGAGTGATCATCGCGAGCAGAAGATAAAGCTCCGCATGTTCCTTTATGTCCGATTGGATAAACATCGTGCAGCGTTGCGGATCAAGCCCCGCGCTCAACCAGTCGAGAACCATCTCCCGGGTGTTGTCACGGATTGATTCCGGGGATGCGTAGTCAGTGGTAAGAGCGTGCCAGTCGGCAACAAAAAAGTAACAGTCATACTCATCCTGAAGCTGAACCCAATTTGCGAGCGCGCCGTGAAGGTTGCCCAGATGAAGACGCCCGGTAGGACGCATGCCGCTAAGTATTCTTTTCCTTTCAGCCATAACAGGCCCTGTCTCCTTCTAAGATGGACTATACACAGAGGTATGAAGTGAATCGGTTAACCGCTTTTACATCAAAATTCGCCAGAAAACGTATATAACAGGACTTACTAAATAACTCCAGATGCCCGAAGCAATCAACAGCAGTACGATGAGCATTCCATACCTTTCCATCCGCTCCATGGAAATTGCGACTTGCTCGGGGGCCAGTCCCGCTACTATCCTGCCGCCGTCGAGCGGCAGGATAGGAAGAAGATTTATGGCCATCAACACCAGATTGTACAGCACGGAGTATTGAGCCATCAAGTGAATGGGCACGATGACCATGTCCAATACCCCCCCTGAACCCGTAAACCCTCTCAACGTCAAATGAAAGATAATTGAACTCAGGACGGCAAGCACGAAATTGCTAAGAGGGCCGGAAAGTGCAACGAGCGCCATATCCCGGCGGCCTCCCCGCAAATTTGAGAAATTTACCGGCACCGGTTTGGCCCAGCCAAAAAGGAAATGAGAACCGGTCAGCAGGAGGATTCCGGGCAGGATAATCGTTCCCAAGGGGTCGATATGCGAAATCGGATTAAGAGTGATCCGCCCCATCATCCGCGCAGTGGGGTCTCCAAGTTTCTCGGCAACCCAGCCATGAGAAACTTCGTGGATAATAATTGCGAAAAGTAGCGGCACAATCGAAAGCAAGATTTTCGGAACGTCAGTCATAAAAAAATCCGAGACCCCCTGAATTTAATTTCTCACGCGAAGCCGGGAAGACGCTTAAATTATTCACGCAAAGACGCGAAGACGCGAAGAAAGAACAGGCAACTGCCGATTACCCGTAGTTATATGTATGTAATCTGTTATTAATCCGGTTCGCGTCATCGCGTCAAAAAATTTCCCGCCACTCCGTGTCTCTGCTAACAAAAATTATTCAAATCACCATTTCCAGTTCCTTCGGGAAAGAGTTCCGGACGCTTGGAGATTAGGAAATGAAGCTCTTCGAAACGATTCTGAACATGCTTGTTGATCCTTGCGTCCAGAAGTTCTTCCAGAATCTGCCGGTAAACCGGTCCGGGGGGAATTCCCATCGCCTTGAGGTCTTTTCCCTTCAGTTCGGTCTGCGTGTTTCTGTACCTGTGAAAATAATGGCTTACCGCCTTTCGCGTAGCTTCCTTATCGGCTTTGCCCATGAGGAAAAGCAATTCCTCCGGCCTGAACGGCAGAAGCGCCCGGTAAACCTCACTGGGTTTTCGGCTGGACAAATCCGGGAAAAAGGATTTAAGCAGTTTTCCAACGTTTTCAAAGGTCCATAGCAGCCGATCACACTGATTTACAGTTAAAAGAAGTCTTTGGCTTGCAGCTTCCGCTTCCTGGGCGTCCAGGTTTGAAAACAGCGCCAGAAGATAGACCCACCAGCGTTCGAGCGGTTCATCGAGGAAACTTAGCCGGTACCAGGAAATGGCCTCCCGGAGTTTGCCGAAAAGGGCTTCCATTTTTTTGTCAAAGTTTATCGAGCCTGACAAGGCGGGCATAACCGTGAATTCAGCCATTCTGCGAAGCGCCGGGACCGGGTCTTCCTCCTCGAGGATAAGCCGGATTTCGTGGAGGAGACGGTGGCCCCCCAATTTTTGGATCAGTCCCATACGCACGGCGTTTCGAATCAGTGAGGCCGTCTGTTTTCCAATCTTGAAGGCGAACCGCTGTTCAAAACGAATGGCACGCAGAATTCGCGTGGGGTCCTCGATAAAACTTAGGTTGTGAAGGACCCTGATTATTTTCTCCTTGATGTCCCTCTGGCCGCTGAAAAAATCAATAAGCTGGCCGGATTCGTCCGGGTTGAGCACGATGGCCAGAGTATTTATCGTAAAGTCCCTCCGGTAGAGGTCCATCTTCAGGGAGCTGAATTCAACAACCGGCAGCGCTGCGGGGTGCTGGTAATACTCGAATCTTGCCGAAGCTACGTCAACGGTTTGTCCGTTTGGAAAAACGAGCATGGCGGTGTTGAACTTCCTGTGAAGCTTGGCCTTTATGTTGTACTTATGCGAAAAAACCCTGGCAAATTCAATGGCGTCCCCCTCCACAACGATATCTATATCGAAATCGGTGCGTCGCAACAGCAGGTCGCGGACAAAGCCGCCGACCGCATATGCCCTGTACCCGAGGCTTTCCGCAAGCAAGCCGAATTCCTTGAGCGTTTGAATTATGCTCTTGGGAAGTTGTTCGGCAAGCGTAACTGGATGTTTTTTCGCTTCGGAAAGTGCGTGACAGCCGTCTCATCCAGGGGCGTTCTCTCGCCGTATGCTCGTCGAGCATCAAATCGAGCAAGTCGCGGCGAGTGATCACGCCCAGCACTATGCCGTTTTCAACTACGGGGAGTATCCTCTGATGCCGTTCAACCAGGTGCGTCTGGATTTCGAGCAGGCCTGCGCCGGGTCCCACAGATGCAACGTGGTATTCATAAACTCCGCCACGCTCTGTTGCGCAAGACCGTGAAAAACCGCCTTTTCAAGCACCTGGCGTGTGATCAGCCCTATTAGCGTCCCGTCCTCCAGGACAGGCATCGCATTTATGTTGTAGCGCACCATGGTCCTTTGGGCTTCCCCGACTTCGATGCCCTGTCCGGTACACACGGGCGGGCTGCTCATGAGGCTTTCCGCCGTGGGATAGGGGTGAACGTGCTCCCGAAGGATCTCGATCAGCTTCTCTTCGGCCTGAACCAGAGTAAGGTCCTTGATGCTGGCGGAGGCAGCGGTTGCATGTCCCCCGCCCCCGAAAAAGTGAGCGATCGCCCCTACGTTCACCTCCGGGATGCGGCTCCTTGCGACGAGGTAGACACGGTCATCCATACGGGCCAGTGCAAATACCACTTCCAGGCTTCGGATATCGCGCAGCTTATGGACCAGCACGGCGAAATCGCCCACGTACCTGTCCACAGAAACCGTGGTAAGACACACCTCTATTCCACGGAAGTTGTAGTTTCTGGCAGAAAGTATCAGCTCATTGAGCAGACCGATCTGCTCGGCCGTAAGCTCCTGGGTGATTATGTCCGAGACCACGTTGAGGTCCGCCCCGGACTTGAGCAGAAAAGCGGCGGCTTCAAAATCTTCGGGCGTGGTGCTGTTGAAGGTGAAAGACCCGGTGTCCTCGAACACACCCAGGCTCATTATGGTTGCTTCTTCCGGTGAAACCTCTATCCCTTTTTCCAGAAACATCCGGGTGAAAAGGGTCACCGTGGACCCGTAGTTTTTCACAACCGACACATTGGCCCTGACATCGTCCTCGGCATCCGGATGATGATCGTAGACATGAACTTCAAGGTCCGGTTTGTTCAAAATATCCACAAACTTGCCAATTCGCGAAGACTGCCTCGTATCGACGAGTATGAGCCGTGTAATCTTTTCTATATCAATGTCTCGAAGTCGCTTGAAACCGTAAATATAGATGGTCGATTTTATGAAATATTCGCGCAGAGTGCGTTCCTGGGAACCCGGGAAGACGAGCAGTGCGTCGGGATAGAGCTTCCTGGCCGCAATCATCGATCCCATTGCGTCAAAGTCTGCGTTTATGTGGGTGGTAATGACTTCCATCGATACAGTCCTAAATCCTTGGGTAACCGCTCACCGCAAAGCTCTGCGGTGAAGGATGCCGTCCTGCGTCCTCGCTCCTAGCCCCTCGGATGATATTTCCTGTGTATCTCTTTTAACCGCTCTCTGGCCACATGAGTGTATATCTGAGTCGTAGCTATGTCCGCATGTCCGAGCATTGCCTGCAGCGAGCGCAGATCGGCCCCGTTTTCAAGAAGGTGTGTAGCAAACGAATGCCTCATCATATGCGGAGTAATGTTCAAACCGATGCCCGCTTTTCGCGCGCTGTTTTTTATTATCTTCCAGACCCCCTGTCTCGATATTGTCTCGCCCCTGGAGTTGACAAAGACTTCGGGGATGGAATCCTTCTTCAATAATTTAAGGCGTCCGTCCTCCAGGTAGGCTTTGAGGCTCTCGGCTGCAAGCTCGCCCATCGGCACAAGCCGCTCTTTTTCGCCCTTTCCCATCACTGTCAGATAGCCCGGCTGGAGAACGACCTGCCGCAGCTGCAATTCGGCCAGTTCGCTCACCCTGAGGCCGCAGGCGTAGAGCAGTTCGAACATGGCCCTGTCCCTCTGGCCAAGTGGTTTGGACGGGTCGGGTTGGGCAAGCAAAGATTCTATTTGGGCCGAAGAAAGTGCTTTGGGCAACTGCGGACCCAGTTTCGGGAAATGAACCAACAGAGCAGGATTGCCGTCGGTCAAGCCCTCTTTTAGTAAAAACTTGAAAAAAGTCCGTAAGGCGGCCAGCCTGCGGGCGCGGGACCGGGCCGAAAGTGATGGTCCCAACTTTTGAATATAGCCGCTTATGCTGTCGCGGGAAACTTCTTGCCAAAGGGAAATGCCCGATTGTCTCAAATAATTTTGAAAATGCCTCAGGTCGTTCGAATAAGCGGCAATGGTGTTTACGCTCAAGCCGCGCTCGACAGCCAGGGTGCTTATGAAAAGATCGATTTCATCGTCCATATTCAGCAAATACTTTCAACTCCTGTGCAAGTAAAGAAAAAACTTATTCACTATTCACTATACACTGTTTATCATTTTTTCCGTGCTCAGTTACTCGAACTTCGTATTTATGGTTGCCGCGGTGGATACGTTGGGATAAACAAAACGGCTGGCGCTCATCAGGACTCGGGGCTTATCTTTTTCGGAAAGCGGGTTAAGACAATGTTCAAAAAGTTGCTTGTCGCAAACAGGGGCGAGATCGCTATTCGCATTATGCGTTCAGCCCAGGAGCTTGGAATAAAGACCGTCGCCATATACGAAGAGACAGACAAAACGGCGATGCATATCATGCGCGCCGATGAAGCCGTTTGTATCGGGAGCGGCCCCAGGCGAGACTATCTGAACATCGAGCGTGTGATACAGGCGGCCCAGAGCAGCCAGGCCGAGGCGATACACCCCGGTTACGGCTTTCTCGCCGAAAACCCCGCTTTTGCGGAGCAATGCACCGAAGCGGGGCTCGTTTTTGTCGGACCTCCCCCTGAGGTCATAATAGA
This sequence comes from uncultured delta proteobacterium, assembly GCA_963725365.1. GTDB lineage: Bacteria > Desulfobacterota > Syntrophobacteria > Syntrophobacterales > Syntrophobacteraceae > SbD1. The sequence goes on from CAVRZU010000233.1 coordinate 9,753, forward strand.
CATGGGGAGCAAGGTGATAGCCCGCCGGGTCATGTCCGAAGCCGGAATTCCGGTGATCCCCGGGACTCGGGTCCTGCCGCCGGGGGAAGAAGGCAAAGAGATGGCATCGGCTTTCGCAGAAATGCATCGCTTCCCGATCATGGTTAAGGCGGTTGCGGGAGGCGGAGGGCGTGGGATTCGAGTCGCTCAAAACATGGGCGAGTTGACAAGATTTATCGAGATCGGGCGTTCGGAGGCCAAAATGGCGTTCGGCAACGATGAAGTTTACCTGGAAAAAGGTCTCAACAATCCCCGGCACATCGAAGTTCAGATCCTCGCAGACGGGCATGGAAATGTCATCCATCTGGGGACCAGGAACTGTTCGATCCAAAGACGGCATCAAAAGATGATCGAAATGGCCCCGGCCTTCCTGCCGCAGGACGTTTCCAACAAGATCTGCGATACGGCCGTGCGTGCGGCCCGTGCTTCCAATTATCTGAGCGCGGGGACAGTCGAATTTTTGCTCGACCAGGATGACAACTATTACTTCCTGGAGGTCAACACCAGGATACAGGTGGAGCACACGGTCACAGAGATGATTACAGGGCTGGACATTGTGCGCGAGCAAATTTTGGTCGCAACAGGCCTGCCTCTTTCCATATCGCAGAATGAACTCTGCTTCAGGGGGACCTCTATCGAATTGAGGATAACCGCTGAGGACCCGAAGAACAATTTTATGCCGAACCCGGGGCTGATCGAAATATACCAGTCTCCTGGAGGTCACGGAGTGCGCATCGACGGCGCTGTATACCAGGGGTACGAAATTCCCCGCTACTACGACTCGATGCTGTGCAAGCTCACTGTTTACGCCTACACATGGCAGGAAGCTGTTGACCGGCTGCGAAGATGTCTGGACGGTTTTCTTATCGCAGGCGTAAAAACCACGATACCCTATTACAAACAAATAGTGGTTGACCCCGATTTCATCAGCCGGAATTTCGACACCTCCTATATAGAGAAGCATCCGCAACTGCTGGATTATCAGGAGGAAGTCCCGCCCATGGGCAAGCTGGCCGGCCTGGTGGCCGAAATAAATGCTTATGAATATAACCCTTATAGTGAATAGGCAGCTTCGCCTCCCACGGCGGCGAAAAGAAGATCATTCGATTGTAAATATTGAGTTGGAGTGTCTGGTAAATGGCTAATAGACAAAGAGTTATACCACAGATGCCGGCGGGCGAGATCCTTGACTTCCTGCGCCTTACTCCGGGGGTTTTCCTGACCAATAACGAGCGCGATGTTTCACAGTCTGATTTCAAGTGCAGGATCATGCCGCAGACGACCCTCAAGGTTGCTCCCTATAGAGACTCGGTCGGGTATTTTGGGTTTGAGATATTGGGCGGGGCGACCGTCCATTTGGACCTGATGAAAAAGCAGATAAATCCGTTCGAAAAGCTTCGGCTCGTCCGAAAGGCCATGCCCAACACCCTCATCCAGGGCCTTTGCCGGGGAAGAAATCTGTTCGGCTACAGGCCATATCCGGATAACGTGATCGAGATGACGGTGAGGCTTTTTTCCAAATATATCGACATCTGGAGGATGTACGATTTTTTAAACTATATCCCGAACCTTGTGGTCGCGGCAAAAGCAGTGCGGGAAGCGGGAAAGATCCTTATGCCCTGCCTTTGTTTCAGCACGGGTGAAGGCCATACGGACGATTTCTATGTTCAGAAAGCCGAAGAGGTGCTCTCTCTTCTTGGCGAAGATATTATCCTGTGCATCAAGAATCATTCAGCGCTTGGTTCGCCTGCGCGTATCGCCGAACTTGTGCGCGCCATACGAAAAAAGTTTCCGGACCTTCTAATCGCCTACCACGGCCATAATACGGACGGCAACGACCTTGGCCGCCTGATGGCGGCTGTGCAGGAAGGCGCGAAGCTGGTCGAGGTCGCCGATCACGGCTATGGCGGAATCTACAGCCAGGCCCCTGCGCTTACCGTGGTGCAAAACCTGCACGAATACGGGTTCAAGACCCCCGGTTTGCACATCGCTCCTCTTCTGGACGCCTCGGATACTTTGCGGCGGGAGCGGCGGCTCTACGAGAAATTCACAAGCCACTTTCAAGGATTCGACCCAACTGTCAAAAGGCACAAGCTCCCGGGCGGCGCACTCAGTCTTGCCCTGGAACAGGCCGAAAAGGCCGGCCTGATGGAGCGTGCTCACGATGTTTTCAGCGAACTGATCGAAGTGCGCAAGGAACTGGGAAACATCTGGGTAGTTACTCCCGGCAGCCAGATACTTTGGTCCACCGCTCTTGGCAACGTTATAAACGGCCGCTATGAAAAACCCTCGGACGATCTCAAAGGACTGCTTCTTGGCCGCTACGGCCCATTTCCTTTCTACGAGCCGCCCCAGTGGGTTTTCGAGAAAGTGCTCGAAAGGGGGAGAACAGATGGAAAGAAGTGGGACGAAATCCTCGCCGGCGAAGCCGGCCTGCAAGAGCTTGCAGACGAGGACCTCAAGGCCCGGCGCTTTCAACTTGAATCCCAGATCAAACGGCCCGCTACTGACGAAGAGCTTTGCCTTTTCGTTCAATTTCCAAGAGACGCCCTCGATTTCATCAAGTTCGAAGAACGTTTCGGGCAGACCTGGCTCCTTCCTCCCGATGTATGGTTCCACAAGGGCGGCTTTCGCGACGGCGCCCGGATATCATTTGCCGATGAAGCGGGAAAGACTCACAATATCGACCTCATATCCACAAGACGAACCGCCGACAGCGTCCAAACCTCTTTTCTCGTGGACTACCAGTTTCAGACTCATACGACAAAAAAAGCGAAGAATGAAAAGTGAAGTCAATTCACGGATTGAGGGATTGGGGGATTGAGGCATTGGAAAGACAGGAGAATTCGGAGTTCGTTTTAAAACTCCTAAATCCCTAAATGGAAGTATTGTATTCCAGACGCTGGAGGTAATCTCCTTTATTGCGGACCCGATGGACTACATAAATCGCTTTTGCCAACGAATGACCTTTTTGCGCCTCTCCTGCACCGCCGTGGAAGGCGGCGCTACCGCATCGGGGGGCTATGAAGAAATACCCGCTCGTTTGACCATGCGGCGTGCGCGGTTCCTCTGGTGAGTATTTTCCCTGTCCATAAGGTTGCATTGAAAAGGCTTTATTATGGCATTGGCGTCCCATTTGGGCCTGTCGTCATCCGTTAGCAGGTCTTTGATGCTCCGCCAACTCCTTTGACTGTAGAACTCGCAGGAATTCCCTTCATTAAAAAATTCACAATGGCGCTCGCTGACATACTTTTCGTACTTCTTGCAGTATTTGATTTTCATCGGTTCCCCCCGGGTCAGGTTGGCGGCCGTCCCTCCTCCAGCACAGTTCCGCGGCTTAACTCATTGGCGAATATATTCACACTTTACAAAACACAAAAGATTCCGATTTGGAACGCGAGATGAGTATCTCTTCTGAATGAACTGGGACAACAGATTCGGAGCGTCCACAGTATACGCGAACTGGCGGGATTGTGAAATGAAAAATTAACTATAAAGGTAGCGCCGCCTTCCACGGCGGCGCAAAAGATGCAGCGACAGGTGTCCGGAACGAACAAGATTACCTCCAATATTTCGAGCATTTTCGCTTTACATGATAACGGCAAACCAGTTATAAGGGTCGTTCCTGCAGGCCAGTAGCTCTAACGGTTAGAGCATCGGACTCCAAATCCGAGGGTTGGGGGTTCGAATCCCTCCTGGCCTGCCAGGTAAATCATGGGATTACGCCAATTAATGCCTAACCTCTTTTTGAACCGACCCGATTGGCACATCGTTAGGCTCCATCATCGAGGCTCCCGAATGTCGCATTGCATGAAAGCGGAAATACTTGACGCCAGCCTTTGTGCTTAAGGTTGACATGAATTGTTTTTGATCCTGATAGGGACCTTCAACAAACTCGCCGGTTTTTCCGACTTTTGCAGGTATGCCGGAACACCCACGGTTTTCCCGGATCGCGCTTGCTGAATCTTTGCACGAGTACCGCAAACAACTTTTGATCTTATCGATGTTCTCGGAAGGTGGCGCATACTTGAGCTTATTTTCACCCGGGTGGACGATGGGACTGCATGGGAGATCGGCTATTTCTACGCCAGAAGATCACCCTGACAGAAAATTGTCGGCATCTGGACTTATTTCCGCCGGGCATGTTCACTGAGCGTGCTGAGGGGAGAATCTAGCCCCTCCCTCAGCCGCGGACGATCAATCGAATTAGAAATTAAAGACCTTCGCCTCGGAGGCCATGTCGATCAAGTGCGGACCGCCATCCAAGGCCATGTTGTTGAAAAATTTTGCCTGGTCCATCCCCCTGTTCATAGCGCAGGGCGTACAAATTCCAATCTCCACCTCGTTTTCCACCAAATAAGGCAGGTAGTCGTTGGGGCAGTCGCCCGTCGTGGTCTTCACCGATAACTCCCTTGTCTTGTCCGCCCAGGTGACGCCTCCGTCTATAAAGAAGAGGTTTACCTGGTGGCCTTTAGAGTGGGCGATTTTTGCAAACTGAAAACACCTGGTTGCCGCTTCGTTATCGTCCTTGCTCAGGACGAACAGGAAATTGGACATGCTCTTCCCCTTTTTAGATGATGTGCGAGTCGGACGTTTAGTATCCACAATGTGAGGCATAGATACCGAAAAAACGAAAGCCGTTCAAGGTAATTTCTCTTGAATCCATTTTGGCGTACTGGGAGGATTGCGCTGCTCTCTACGATAAACTATGGGTATCCATCGGGCAGGGGTGTCGCTCATGCACCTTCAATCAAAACATCTATAAAAGTCATCATTTATCAAGGCCAAATCGGGGCTAAATGCGACTAACCGGTAATGATCTGCGGGAACAATTCGGGGCTAAATGCGACTAACCGGTAATGATCTGCGGGAACAATTCGATGCCCGGATGCGGTGTTGTCTGGGTTGATTATCTTCGTACATCGCGGGACTGGTGCGTAGGCTGTAACCCTCACCTGAAGAACTGGCAGCGCGGCAAGCACGCAGATGGCAAGGGCCGTAAGCCTTTTGAGAAAAGCTCTCATTGGGCGCGGCTTCTTTATCTGGTGTTGTCAACCATCCAGTTTTTGGTATGGCCATTGACAACATGAGTTAGAAACTCCTGGTTAAGGTTTCGGTCAGGCGTAATTTAAACACGTCAAATCACGGGTGAATACGGTGTTAGAGGTAATTTGGTGGAGATGGGATCCCTTGGTAAGCTCCGACTGTATCACGCGGACAAAGAAAAGGCCACCTTTCTGCCGCCATTATACAAGCTGCCTTGATGACCAGAGGTTTTGCGGGCAGAATCTGACCGTCAAAATGAGGTTTTGAGCCATCGTGCCTTAAATGAAAGGGGAGGATTATGAATTGGCGCTGTTGGCTGTTTTGCTGATATTGGTGTTTTTCGCCCGCACTCTCTCGGCTTGCTCGAAAGAAAGCTTTGCTTGATCTTGCCACAAGAGGTTTCGGTCCGTATCTTTTGCCAGTGGAGAAAAGTATCGTCCAGAGACGCAAAAAGGGGACCGTTTTGCTCATGGCCGACGACGATGAAGATGACTGTCTTCTTATGAAGAACGAGGCTATTCGTAAGATCTTTGAATGCGGAGCAATTCTTCTGTCTCCGCGATGGGCAGGAGCTTATGGACTATCTCCTCCGCCAGGGTATCTACACAGACCCCATGAAATTTCCGGCGCCCGAATCTCATCTTTCTCGACCTGAACATGCCCAAGAAAGATGGCTTTGAAACCCTCAAAGAGATCAAGGAACATCCCGACCTCAAGGCTATTCCCGTGTTGATCTTCTCAACGGCAAAGGATCGAGAGCAAATCGAGGTATGCTATAAGCTTCAGGGGGCCAATTCTTACATCACCAAACCAATGGCGTTCGAAAATTTGGTCAAAACCGTACGATGTATGAGCGAATA
>CAVRZU010000234.1:0-25105 GCA_963725365.1 uncultured delta proteobacterium
GATTGTCATTGTTCGCGAGGTATGGAGGCGGTTGCGTTTCAGGGCAACTGAAATTTCCGGTCCCCTTAGGGGGGCGGGGGGGGCTTGCCGCCGCCGAAGGGGGGGGCGAACCCGGTCGGCGGTCCCACCGCCCTGGTTACAGGCGATCTTATGATTGAAAAGAACCGAAAAATATTCTCATCGATCCCGAAAGGGACACCGCCGAGCTATTCACAAGAGCGCTCGAAAGCTATAATGAAGGTTACAAGTGCTACTGGGTGAACAACTCCAACAGGCGAGGAGCCTTCTTTCCGATATCTCCTTTGGTTTTTATTGCCGATGTTTCCCTGCTCCAACGGGACGGTGTGCTATTGACGGATTCAATCCGGGAAGCGGTTTGCGGGACAGTCCTGATAGCCAACGCCTACCTCAGTGAAAAGCATAATTTGAAGAAAATCATGGAAATGGGCGCCTCAGCTTACTTTGATAAAGCCTATTATGGTAAGTTCGCTCAGAAAGTTAATCGACGATTTCTCCTTGTCAGCCGTCACCTGATCAGCTTGCCTTATTTCCTTCTTTTGTGTCCACTCATAGTTTCCCAGTGTCGCGCTATAGTTTCACTATGGCGTCGCAATGTTGGAGCAGTTTGTTCCTAAAAATCCATAACTCATTGTAAATATTACCTTAAGTTGCCTGGAAGCGCACGTCCTGATGGCATATTAATTGCTTCTGTATTATTGTTTGGCCCTTCGCGAGTTGCAAAAGATCGAACAGATGAGGTTTCACTAATAATGGCGAGGAATTTCAAATTCATTTTTGCCGTTGTCACTGATGCTGCCCTTGGCATTGACATGCAGCTCCGGCAAGGTTGACCAGGGAAGGGTGGTTAAGTTCGACAAGGATAGCGGAACGGTGACAATTATCCGAAATTTCGCCTGCCGAGCGGGGAAAACCGATTATCGTCTTCCCGCCGTAGTGTACACCATGCCCGACCGTGCCGATATGGAGCAGGAGCCAAAACCGGGCGAGCGGATAAAGCTCGACACCAGGGACAGCCTCAAGATTACCTACTACGATTCGAAAGCCGGGAAACTGGAGACGATCCCCTACGCCTTGATCGATCAGAAAGAAAATGTGGATGGGGACAGCTCACTGGTCTTCGATGCGTCGAGTGAGAAGGCAAGAGACTTCCCCGTGGTGGATACAGAGAAAAAGACGATAACCGTTTACTCCTCACGGCAGAAAATCCTCACCACTTTTTCTTTGCCCGAGGAGTATTTCAGCTTCTGAATACACCTGGGATGCGGGAGATGACGTTCGAATATATTACAGGGAAGATGGGAAGGCCCTGGAATTTGTGAACGTCACCAAGTCGGACATTCAGAAGAAACTGCATTTTTTTCAATATTACACCCGATGATTTCAATCAGCACCCGCTTGCGCCCGCGTCCATCGAAGACCCCGTGAAAAGATCTGCTCCCGGAGGCCAAAGTCAAGTTTTCTTCCGTTATGACAATCACCACTTCACTGCACATGAATTAATTAAAACCCGGGATGCCGTGGGGACTACAGGGGTTGAAGTTCAAGGGGCACTTGTCCGGGCCCTTGTCCCGGAACCTTTTCTTGCAACCGCGTGAAGAAAATGTTAGACGAGGGGGAAAGAGGGGTTCGAACAGTAACTCAAGGGATATTGTGTTGTGCGCAGGTTCCATCCGTGGCTCTTGTGTTGGCTGTAGTTTGCATACTTTCCGGTTGTGGCGCAACATCGCGGTTTTGAAGTCGCGGGAACTTTCGTGCCTGGAGTAACCTGATGAACGCTCGTGTCGATGATCTCGATGGGGTTCGTTGCCTCGTGCTGGGTGGCGGCGGCTTTATCGGCGCAAATCTCTGTCTGGCGCTCGCCAGGCGCGGCGCAAGGGTCCAGGCCTTCGACCGCTCATGGAAAATGTGTGCGCCATTCAAGAATGTGACCTGGATAAGCGGCCCGTTCGAAGATCAATCGGCAGTCGCTCGGGCCATAGAGGGCAACAGCATAGTCTTCCATTTGATCGGCGCCGGGTTGCCTGCTAGTTCGAACAAGGATCCGTGCGCCGACCTGAGCGGCAGTACGATCAATACTCTCAAAATGCTTGACATCTGTCGGGAGTCTGGGATCAGGCGGGTGATATTTGCCTCTTCAGGAGGGACCGTTTACGGTATACCGAAATCAGTGCCGGTTTGCGAGGACCATTCGACTGAACCAATCTGCGCTTACGGGATCAGTAAACTGGCGACCGAGAAGTATCTCTCACTCTACAAGCACCTGCACGATCTGGACTATATGGTCCTGCGTATCGCAAATCCATACGGCCGGTATCAGATGCCGGGCAAGAAACAAGGGGTCGTCGCGGCAATAATTGCAAGTGCGCTAAACGGCGCGCCGCTTGAGTTTTGGGGAACGGGCTCTGTTGTGCGCGACTTCATCCACATCGATGACGTGGTCGAGGCTATGATTGCTTCGATTTTCTACGAAGGCGCGGTCAGAGTGTTCAACGTAGGCTCCGGAATCGGCAGGAGCATCAACGAGGTTGCGGCCGACATCGAGCGATTGATTCTGAACCCTAATACGACGCGGCGGGTCTATCGTGAGGCAAGACCAGCCGACGTGCCGATCAATATCCTCGACATAGGCCTGATCAGGCGTGAAATGAATTGGTTCCCAAAAGTAGACTGGCAAGAGGGCCTGAAGGATACTGCCGACTGGCTGCGGAATTTCATGGCAGGCCAATGAACCGGCTGCCCGATAGCGGCAGCCCGGACCGGACCTCCTTCTATTATTTCCCGGGGGCCATTGGCTTATGGCTCTTACAGGAGTTCAATTTACTTGATGCGAATCAGTAGCTGGAAGAAGTACGATGATGCTTATGAAATATGGAAAGAATACAAGAGAAAAGATATCTCAAGGAATGCCGCACTCCATGCAATTGAAGGTAATTGTGGCGTGCGTTCATTCTTTATCTTTTATCCGCTCTATAAAATCATAAAACCTTTTGTTAAAATCCTGCAGTGGAAACCGAAGGGCCAGATGGTTCTAGCTCAGGCTCCCGACCCAACGATGAGGACTATACTGCTCATTACGCACGAAGCTTCTCAAAGCGGAGCACCCATACTTGCCTTCAATCTGCTGGAAAAGTTCGCTTTGAGCTACAATGTCATCTCCGTCTTGTTGGGGCCAGGCAAGTTGGAGGAGGCCTTCAGAAATGTTTCGTTTGCAACGATCGGCCCCTTGCCGGCTCACAAGCGGTACACGCCTTGGATCCACGATCCCATCCTGCGCGCCTGCCGCAAGTTTTCACCCTCCTTCGCCATAGTCAACAGCATTGAGTCGCGGGAGGCCCTGATTCCGCTCTCAAAAGCAGGAGTTCCTTCCGTCCTGCTCGTGCACGAGTTCGTCTCCCTCTGTCCCCAACTGGAGATGAAGACTGTCGCCGAATCTGCCGGTCAGATGGTTTTCCCGGCCCGGCGGGTTTGGGAAGACGCAGTCGCGGCTTTCCCTTGCCTTCCGCTGGCGGCGCGTCCAGCAAATATTATTACTCAGGGCCCCTCGCGAATTCCGCGTGAGTGGCTGGGTGGCGAAACAGGCGACGATGAGGAAGCTCGTATAGCCGCTGTAATGAGGCCGCTCGGAACGCACGATGACGCGATCGTTGTAATAGGATGCGGTGTTATCGACGTGCGCAAGGGCGTTGATCTGTTTATCTCGACAGCGGCAGCTCTGAAGCAGCGCTCCCCCTTGCTTCGGTTCCGCTTCGTATGGGTAGGTGCGGGCAATGTCCACGAGAATTTCCTGTACTCACGCTACCTCGCCGAGCAGGTAAATCGCTGCGGTCTAAAGGAGACTGTGAAATTTCTTGGGGAGGTGAACTGCCTCGATCCGGTCTACGCCATGGCCGACATTTTTATGCTTAGTTCCCGGCTCGATCCGTTTCCCAACGTAGCTATCGACGCCATGTTCGCCGGCCTGCCAGTAGTGTGCTTCAGGGACGCGTCCGGCGTCGCAGAACTCCTGTCGGATCATGTCGATCTCAATCGTCTGGTTGTGCCTTGTGCCGATTCATCTTCGGCAGCCGAAGTCATTGAGCAATTGAGTAATGACGATTCTTATCTCCAGGCGACAAAGGTCGCTATCCGCGACTTGGCGTTCTCTGCCTTCGACATGGATCGCTACTTCGAGTCCCTCGAACGGCTGGCTGAAAGGGCATCCCTCATCGTAAAGCAGGAGGAAGAGGATTTGGCTGTTATCAGCCAAAGCGACGTTTTCAGAATGGAATACGCCGCCCCTCCCGGTTCCTGCAAGACAGGAGTCGACTACATCAAGGGGTTCGTCCGCGAGAGCGCCGTTTTTGGGTGTATGCGCTGCCCCTTTCCGGGTTTCCACCCCGGGATATACCGCAATGCGCATCCCGAGTTGCATGACCCCCCCTTCGTAAATCCATTGGCGCATTATCTTCGCAATGGACGACCACACGGCCCGTGGCTCCTCCAAATTATAGGACCAGAGCACTCGCCGCCGGTTCAGAAGCTGGATATACGTGTCGCGCTCCATCTTCACATTCACTACCCGGAATTAACACCGGAACTGTTCCGGCCGTTAATGACAAACCGAACTCGGCCAGATGTTTTCGTAACCGTGTCTAACGATGAAGGGCGGCGTGAGGTCGGTCAGAAGGCCGCCGAGCTTGGTATTAGCATTAAAGAGATCGCTGTCGTTCCCAATAGAGGCCGGAATATCAGTCCACTCTTGACCCTGCTCGGCCGCCGCCTGGTCAGGGACTATGACATCGTAGGCCACCTGCATGCAAAGGCATGCCAAAATGTCGAAAATTCCTCTACGGGTGCAATTTGGCGCAAGTTCTGCCTGGAAAACCTGCTGGGCGGAAAACATAATATGATGGATGTGATACTAGACCGCTTCGTTCGCAATTCGAAAATGGGGATCATCTTTCCGTGTGATCCCAACATCATTGGATGGACCCTTAATCGATCCCGCGCCAATGCCATCCTGGAGCGTATGGGCATCGTGACGGAACTTCCGGACGATTTCTTTTTCCCGATTGGAACAATGTTTTGGGCGCGGACCGGCGCCATCGCGCCCCTTCTTCAACTCGATCTTGACTGGAGCGACTATCCTCTTGAACCACTGGCGTATGATGGTACGATTCTGCACGCGATTGAGCGACTTCTCCCGGTTGTGGCGCAATATCGCGGTTTTGAAATGGCGGGAACTTACGTACCGGGCCTCACCCGATGAACGGGTCTTCGATTCGTCGAGTGAGAAGGCAAGGGACTTCCCCGTCGTGGATACGGAGAAAGTTTAGGAATTGAGGAATTAAAATCAGACTCTTGATTCACCAGCCTTTCCAATCCCTCGATCCCTCCCTTGAGCTTTCATTCCTGCGGGGATGGTGATAAAAGAGGTATGCTGGGTTTATCGCTTGTCAGAGAGGGGAAAATGAAAGCTTCTTCCACAGATATTGAGGGAATAATCGTTTTGGAACCAAAAGTCTTTGGCGACGAGAGGGGATTTTTCTTCGAAAGCTACAACCGGAAGACTTTTGCAGCGCTTGGAATCGACGACTCGTTTGTGCAGGACAATCAATCTTCGTCCCGCCGCGGCACCCTCAGAGGAATCCACTACCAGGTACGCAATGCTCAGGCTAAACTGGTTCGCGTTGTGAGTGGAGAGGTTTTCGATGTGGCGGTGGACCTCAGAAAGTCCTCACCAACTTTCGGCCGTTGGTTTGGCTTGAACCTTTCGGCTGCAAACAAGCTCCAAATTTATATACCGTGCGGTTTTGGCCATGGTTTTGCGGCTCTTTCGGACACCGCCGAAATGCTTTATAAGGCAAGTGATTTTTATGCTCCGGAGCATGAAAGATGTATAAGGTTGGATGATCCCGACTTGGCCATAGACTGGCCGTTGGCTGGCGAGCGGATCATTTCTGAAAAGGATGCAAGGGGCAGCTTTTTTCGTGAGGCGGATCTGCCGTAAAAGAGCAGTGAGCGGTGAACTGTAAAGGGACCACTACAGGAGCGATTACATATATGACATCTGATCATATCAAAAATTGTAATGTTGTAGTCGTTGGAGGCGGCGGGATGCTCGGCTGGGAAGTCGTCGAGTTGCTGAAAAAAAGTGGTTTCACGGTTACCGCCCTGGACATCCCTGAGATCGATATAACAAAACCGCAAAGCGTTCATTCGGTCTTGGGACTAATCAAGGGCCTGCGGCTGCTGATAAACTGCGCTGCCTATACCGCCGTCGATAAAGCCGAATCGGAATCCGAAGCCGCCTTTGCCGCCAACCGCGATGGGCCGGCCAATCTTGCCGATGAGTGCGCAAAGCTTGGGATACCGCTCATCCATATTTCCACGGACTACATTTTTAACGGGAGATCCGACCGTTGCTATAAAGAAGAAGATGCCGCCGATCCCATAAACATCTACGGCCTGAGCAAGTGGCAGGGAGAAGAAGCAGTACGGTCTCGGATTTCCGAGCACGTAATAGTTCGGACTTCATGGCTTTACGGCGCCAGGGGGCAGAATTTTGTAAAAACGATGCTCAGACTCGGCGCAGAGCGGGAAGAATTGAAAGTTGTCTCCGACCAGTACGGATGTCCCACCTGGTCTTTTGATCTTGCAGCCTGCCTGGTCAGGATTGCCGAGCGCGCGATCCTCAGTTCGAAAAAGGTCCCATGGGGCGCCTATCATTTCTGCGGGGCGGGCATTACTACGTGGTATACCTTTGCCTCAGCCATCCTGGATGAGGCGAGGCGAAGGCAATCATGCCGGATTGCCAGGGTGATGCCCGTGCCGACAAGTTCATATCCAACGGTTGCAGTCAGGCCCCAGTATTCCGGGCTCGATTGCAGTAAAATCGAAGCGAGTTTTGGAATAGTGCCTCCCCCCTGGGAGAAGAGTCTGGCTCGGCTGATGGATGAACTATATGGCAGTTGAATTATCTGGACTGTATTTGGAGGACGGTAGGTTCAGTCTGATAATAGTATGACTTGTTTTTCGCAAGAAGCTTTAAGGAAAGCTCATGGCGCCCCGGCGAGAGTGAGGAAACCGGAATGCTTACGGTGAAGCCGGCGTTTCTGTAAGCTGGCTGGTTGAATGTGACTGCTATTTCCGGGCGCTGAGACCTAACAGCCGGATAGGATTTCCCGTCTATGTCCGCCCACACTCCAGATCCGGCGTCCTGCCCCTGATCATCGACGGCCCATCCGGCAATGGAAATAAATCGCTCACTTCCAACTACTATTGTCTTTTTAACCGCACTTCCTGGTTCAATTGACTCTATTTTAAATTTGGTCTTTCCTGGAGACCTTTGGATCCCTTCGGGGAAGGAGAAATCCTCGGAGAGGCGGCTGATTGCTATTCCTGGAATCCTCAAGAATTGAACAGACATTTTATCGCGGTACATTTCCAGACCTTTGCCCAGAAGTTCGAAGGAACAAATCTTCCTGGCCGCCTTACCGTTCAATAATAAATCGAGTTCATGAAGGTCCATCGGCAAATAATTCAGGAACATGCCGTTTCGTAACGTATCAACGACAACTCTCATCACGAATACGCGTCCCGCGTCGTCTGTCAGGGCCATTTCGACAGGTAAAATTTTATAGAATGCCTTTGCCATTTGGCCGCTTGGCGTGAGGTCCAAAGATATCTTGACCAATAAGGGCTCTGAGCATTCAGGGAGCCGAACAGTTTCGGTCTTATAGTATTCGGCAGATCCAACATGGTCGAGACGTTGGAATCGTGGGGTTTCTTTCCTCTTGAGAAGCAATGCGGATTCCGAAGAAAGGCAAGGCTGGTACCAGTTGTAGATGGAGAGCCAAGTTGCGGGAATGTTCGACCAGGCAATGCCGGCCGTCGATACTGCCAAAACCTGCCAGGAGATAAAGCGGGGCCTTCGTGCCGCTTATAAAAGCCGCGCTCAGATTATCGAGATGGGAAGTGTACGCACAGTAAGCCAGAATAACCGGTAAAGGAGAGTAGAGGAGGTTGTTTGCGGCCACGTAGGAAATTTCAGAAGGGAAAATACTTATCCTGTTGCGGCCGATTTCAGCCCGGAAAGTTTCCGGCAATATGTCATACTTGAGAAGATCGGTCCCGATAACGTTGCTTTGGGTAACGAGGTTAATAATATTCTTAATAGGTGCGATAGGGAATATGCGGTTGATAAGTATAGTGTGAAAGCATTGTTGATAAACAAAAAAGCACATTACAATCACAATTGGATATATATAATTTAATGATCTAAAATATTTAGTTCGCAAATCCGAAAACAACAGGGTAAGGGTAAAAAGAAATAATGATATATTGAAAAAGGCAGAAACATGGCCATCCTGTCTAACAAAGCCATGCTTGAACGCCAAACAAAGTGCTGGAATAAGAGCGACAGATATCCAAAATGATTGTTGTTTGGTTCTATATAATTGGATGCCTACATAAATATACACGGCTATAAATATGAGTGCTAAATATATTTGGTACCATTTCCCGGGAAGGCTCATGCTTGCGCTATATCCGGATGATATTTCGAAAGATCCCCTCAGATAGGCGACCATATCGGTTAAAGAGGGATTATATAGTAAGTATCCACCTGCAAAAAGCAGTGGAATGAGGATTAGAGACAGGCTCAGTTGTAAGAGTCCTCTATTTCTGTTGGACATGATCTGGGTAAAGGAGAGCAATAGAATTGCCGGAAAAACAAGGAAAGCCGAAGTAAATTTCAGGAAAAACAGGGCTGGAGTCAACAAAACGGCCAGCAGAAAGCAGGGAAGCCAGGTCCTTAGAATTAGAGAAAAACAGAGAAGAAATAAAATCAGGAAACCCATGGAATAGTCAAAGCCCATTCCCCCGCAAAGAACCATAGCAATAGAGAGCAGAAGCAATTGATCCAGGGAGAATAAGCGTTTGACTGCTCCGAAACATAGCATGACGGAAAAAATGAACCATATGCCCAAGTGGCAAGTCAGTGCGATAGCAGCATTGCTGCCGATTGATTGTGGCCCAATAAGAAAGCCGAGAGGACCGCAAGTGGAGACTACGTCCTTGCCGAATAGCAGATCGGAGCTTACGATGTGGTTCAATGCGAATACCCAGGACGGATCTGAACCGAGCGCCGGTGGGATGATGTGAAAATCGAATGCATTGACAATTATACAGACAAGCAGGAAGACCCTGAAGATCTGTCCGCTTTTCCGTTCCTCAATAGCGCTGAAGCAAGTCCCGAAGGGCTTGGTCAAATCAATCATTTAACCACTCTGGGCTTTGGCAGCGGCACGATAAAACTGCCCTGGAAACCTTTTTGCTTGAGTTTTGGAATAAGTTCGTCCGCGATATGCCAGGAGAGCAGCAGGGCGTATTCGGGCTGGTCTTCATAGAGCCGTGTCTCATCGATCACTGGTATCAGGGTCCCGGGAAGATACTTGCCGATCTTGTGGGATCCCTTTCATCTCGACGACGCAGTCCAGTATCCCGTCATCCGAGTCCCGCATAATTGACCAGGGTGCTTCCACGGGATGGCGCGCTGATGCCGTAGATACGCTGGCGCTTTTGCTTGATGCCCAGGAGCAAAGCCTGCAGTTCAAGTTTTGATAGAATCACTCTGTCCTTGAATTCCATGAGAGCTTCTTTACCCAACACGACTGATTTTTCTGTCTCCAATAGCTGGCTTACGCTATTAAGCACAGGAAAATCTCCCGGCGGGCCGCATAGACGCGGATAGATCCGCCGTGTGTAGGGATTGGCTTTGCATGCACGATTTCCAGCCCATGAGATTCCAGCAGGAACTTTAGGCTATGGAGAGAATAGTAGCGCAGGTGTTCGTGATAGATGGTGTCGTACTGCAAGGTCTGTATCAATGATAAGAGATAGTGTGATTCCGAGATGAACAGGCCCTTCGGGGCCATCATTTGGATGATCAACTCCACTACTGCATTAACATTCTCGATATGGGCAAACACGTTGGTGGCGGTGATGATTTTTGCGTGACCGTGCTTGGCCAAAACAGTTTCAACCACTTTAGGGGTGAAATAGTCGATGATGGTAGGAATGCCGCGCTCAATAGCGAATGTCGCCAATTTTCTCGGGAGTGATTCCGAGTACGCGATGATGATCTTTGAAATTGCTGAGCAGATTGCCGTCGTTTGAGCCAATGTCTATGACCAGATCATCGGTTCCCAGTTCCAGGACGGTTTTGCAGTCCTGATAAAGTTCGGTGAAATTCTCCGAAGAATTTTTGTTGTGCTGCTGGTATACGGATATTCGGAAGGGAAAAGCACTTGAGGGTCAACAATCAACCCGAGCTGAACCAGGTGGCATCGTGGACAGTAGAGCAACTGAGCCGGATAGCTGGCTTGCTCATGGGCTTTTTCCCCGATTGGATTCATCTTGTTCACCGGCGGCAGATATCCCAGGAAAAGAATCTGCTCAAGCTCGGCATTGCCGCATATCTGGCAATTTTCGACAACAACGCTTGAATTGGTTCCTGCAACAGATTTGGTTCGACTGGTCATTGCACCCGCTCCCTGGTTATCGATGCTTCTTTGAATATCTTTTGTGTTCCGATGGTACCACTCCGCTGTTATGGCAAGACCCTCACGCAGAGAATAGCGCGGTTGGTAACCCAATAAACTCAATTTGGCTATGTCGGGACAGCGTCGCTTCGTACTTCCCTCAGTGAGATTGCCAGGGACAATTTCGACCCGGCGGCCATAATAGTCGGCGACAAGCTGAGCCAGACGTTCAACAGTAATTTCTTCCATCGTGCCGATGTTGTAGATACCCAGATGTTCGCCTCGTTCCAGCACCTTGATCACTCCATCCGTGAAGTTATCGACGAACACGAAGGAACGACTCTCTTTGCCTGTGCCTTGAACAGGAAAGCGAACGGGGTCCTCGGGTTTTTTGCAGAGTTCCTTCATTCGCATCAGGAATTGCGGAATCACGTGTTCCCAGCCCATATCGGGACCGTATACGTTATGAGGACGGAAAATGATTACACGTTCCAGGTAGGAGCGGCCATAATTGATTGCCAGCAATTCACTGATAATCTTCCCGCCGCCGTACGAGTATCGCGGATTGAGCGGGTCAGGTACTGAGAGCGAGACGGCCTCATCGGTTGGGATGACCGGAGGAGTTTGATAAACTTCCGAGCTCGAAGCCAGAATAAGTTCCGGCAAACCGGCCTGGCGGCACCCGTTCAGTACATTCATCATGCCGTTGACAGCAACGTCCAGGACCAATTCGGGCTTGGTATAGAAAAATTCGGTTCCATTGATGTAGGCGAGATGAACAACAGAGTCCATTCCTCTGCATGCACGTTCGACAGCAACTGGATCACGAATGTCCGCTTCCACGAGATCAATGTCCGCTAAGACATCGTGCAGCCTTCTCGGGTTTCCCCTCAAATTGCTGTCAAGCACTCGCACACTATGACCATCAATGATAAGGCGGCGAACCAGGGAGCTCCCTATAAAGCCTGTACCACCGGTAACCAAATAGGATTTACTCATAAGTCTTTGCTCTCACGTTTAAGATAGGTAGTCTCAAAGGCGTAAACGTACCATCGCAGGTATTGCGGAATCCATTTCAGGAGCGCAAATCTGCTTTTCCCATGCTCGCGTTCAAACCACAATGCCGGCACTTCGCCTATGTTCCAACCAAGGCGATGACACTTTGCCAAAAGTTCAATAGAATAACTGAATCCAACGCTGGATTCAATACGTACAGAGTCAAGCAGTCGCCTGGAAAAGAGCCGAAAGCCATTGCTAGGATCTTTAGTTGGTATCATTGCAAGCTTATTAAGTGTTAAAGCTGCGGTTCGCACCAAGATCGATTTCATTAAAGGACAACCCTGCATCGAGCCTCCCTTCATGAATCTGCTTGCTGCAACTATGTCGTTGCCCTGTTTAAACTTAGCATACATCTTATCCAAAATAGATGCATTGAAGGTGTTATCGGCTGGGAATACTATTATTGCCGGAGCCGTGCTGAATGCAAACCCGGTTAACACCGCACCGTGTGCTCCTCGGCCCGTATTCTTGACTGGGACAATTTCAAAACGAGATGAAGAAAACTTCTTCAGCTCCAGGAGGGTATTATCCTCATCGAAATCATAGCAGATCAGCACACGAAAAGGCGTTTCGACATGGAGTTCAAGGGACTGCATGACAGCTATAATGTTCTCACGCTCATTGTAAACTGGAATAAGAATATCCAGTTCATGTTGAGAGCTTCCCGCATCAGTCTTCACTCAAGTTCTATCCTCTGACCGGTCAGATTCGATCGAAAGGCGGCATCCAATAGCCGCTGTACGCGATAGCCATCTTCAAAATCGGGCGTCCCGGCTATTCCCTCACGGGCCGACCTCACAAAACGTTTTACTAAACTATTGACGGCTGCGATCCGGCCGTCTGCTGCCTGGCCCCCGGCCGGTGGTTCGCAAAGATTCTCAAGTCTATTTATTTCCCTGGTGCCATGGCGAAAAACGAAGCCGTTTACGTAATCTTTTGAGGGATTATCCAAAACGATGCTTCCCTGCCGCCCATAGATTTCGATTCGGTGTGAGTCCCGAGAAAAGCGCTGTTGCTAACGCACAGTGAAGAAGGCACGCCGTTTTGATGTTCCAACCAGAGCACCGCGAGTGAGTCTCCAGTTCCGGCAGTCGATGTGCCGGTTGGAGGAAAAAGTCGTGCACCCAGGCAGCGAATGGGGCCGATGAGCCATTCCAGATAGTGAAAGCTGTGGGAAATAAAAGAATTCAGAACGCCGCCGCCCAACCCGGCGTCAGTTTTCCATGTGCGCAAGCCATACTGGCGGCATAAGCTCCACTTGCCAGGAAACAACCACGTGAGTCAACTGGCCCAATTGTCCCGAATCCAAAATATGCTTTGCCTGCCGCCAGGCCGGGACCTCGGGGAACTCGAAGTCCACCATGTGGGCCGTTCCGGAGAGGCGAGCAGCGGCCAGCATGTTAGAACCGTCTTCGAGGCGGCGGCGCGAGCGGCTTTTCGCAAAAAACGTGTTTCCCATTGGAAAAGGCTGCCAGAGCAATAGCAGGTTGAATCGCCGGCGGCGCAGCAATGGCGACTGCGTCTATATCATGGTCTGCAACGAGATCTTCCCAGCTCCCGTAAGCCTTCGGTAAATCGAGCCTGTCAGCCACACGCCGTGCCCGCTCGAAATCACCGGCACATATGCCTGCAACCTTACAGTGAGGCTCCGCAGCAAAAGCCGGCACAAGCACATTTTGTCCAAAACCAATCCCTATCACTCCGATGCGGAGTTGGGTATTCATATTCGGCTGCCTCACCGAAGAAATTCCAGATGTTGACAGTCGGCTTGTTTCGAGTATTTATATTTCGGTATGCAGAGTGAGGGACCGCAAGGATCAAAATGTCGCTCTGCTCTATGACCTCTTCTAAATCCATGATGTCTGAGTCACCATTGACTAATGGATCAGTTGTAAGGACACTCTTAGCTCTAAGCTTCAATAGCTTTTTTAACTTGTAACTGAGGGAAGTTCGCGGATTGTCAGAATCAGCCTTGAATGCCAAGCCTAAGATTCCCACAACCATATCATGCAGTTGATATTTCTGTTCTATTTGGCTCACTACATATAGAGGCAAGCCTTCATTAATCAGCATTGCTGAGTGTCCCAGGTTGAACATATTATTTGAAAAAGCCGTCAACTGCATGGTGTCCTTCAGCAAACACGGACCTGCGGCATAACCGGCTTTGGGAATGTCCCTTAGTCTGGGGTAGTCCTTTTTAATACCCTCCAGTATCCGGTAGTAGTCCAAGCCGGCTGAATTTGCCATCATATAGAACTGGTTGGTGATTGCAAATTGAATATATCGATAAGCATTAGCGAACAACTTGGCAAACTCCGCTTCCATTGGATCAAGACGAACAATAGACGAAGCTACGGATGAAAAGACTTCCGCTGCACTGTTCTCAGCCTCCAAAGTCGCGCCACTCACGATTTGAGGCAGCGTCTGCAATTCTTTGATTGTATGCCCTTCCACGACTCTTTCCGGGCAAAATGCAATCCTGGGGTGCAAGCCTTTTTTGTGGAAGAACCCCTCCAGCCAGCGTGTCATACCGGGATAGACAGTTGAACGCAGAATCAACAGATGATCGTCTGTGAGATGGGGCAGCATCTCTTCAAAACACTGGATAAAGTCTTTCATGTCAGGGTTCAGGAATTCGTCTATTGGTGTGCCGATTGTAACGATAATTGTTGGTACGGCGGCAATGTCAGCTACATTAGAGGAAAACAAGAGCCGTTTTGATTCGAGAGCTTCCTTCAACACCGGTTCTGCGCCATACTCAAGGAAAGGCACATGTCCATTTTGAATCGAATTCATTGCTTCCGTATTGATATCAAGAACAAGTACACGTTTACCTTTGGTCGCGAGGACAATCGATAGGCCGAACCCAACATGCCCAGCTCCGCCTACTATACATATGTCCGCCTGGCGAGAGCTACTATTTCCATTTAATGCATTCATCGGTTGTGTCATGGTTTAAACCCGTAAGTAAGTACAAAAGCTCGATAACTTTTCAATAGCCATGGCCTGAAAAGAATGGATTCCAGTGTGTTATATACCGAGAGGAGGTATTTCATCTTCGAATCAGCAATATACTTATAGTCCATTGAGATGAAGTCGGAAGGAGCAACCTGAAAGCCGGCCCCGGCAAAGATTGCCTTAACCTGCTCCGGCACAACCGGGCGTTCGTTGGCAGTAACGCCTGTGCTGTTATAGAACGGTGATGAGCGGTCTCGGTAGAGGTACATGAATGGGTTGCGGCGATTAGGATCGAATGCGATGAAAGCCGCTCCCGGCTTCAGTATGCGAAATATCTCCCTGGCGCAGTGCGACGGATCGGGAAGATGATGGATGATTCCACTCAACAGCACTCCGTCGATCTCGCCGGTAGGAAACGGCAGATACTCGGCATCTCCAACGAGAAAGTTTGCACCAGGATACTTGTGCCTGCCTAAAGCCAGCAGCGGATAGCTGAGGTCAAGTCCGACAGCGTTGATGTTGCTTTCATGCAAAAGCTGGGTAAACACCCCGGACCCGCAACCGATGTCGGTCACATATGTGCCGGGTTTGAGGTGAGCCAACTGAAAACAACGCTTGAATAATTTTTGGGTGCTCGGCTCGGTAAATACATTGTATTCATCCACTTCGGCGTGGTCTGAAAACAAAGCCAACTCTGCGCCCTTATCCTGGTTATGATCTGGTAACAAGGCAGTTTAACCTCTTTTGCGGCCTCTGATATCCATCGCCGGTTGCTGACCATGCTTCGCAAGGGCGAGCAGAAGGACAGCCAGATGTGGAGAGTGGTCGTACTCTCCTTTGCAAACCATAGCAAACAAGTCGCTCCAGTGAACCAGAACCACTTCTATTCCAGGCTCCGGCTGACAGGCAGCATTCAAGGGCGCCACTGGGTTTGCAAGATAACACCATTGTCTGTTTTCATGACGGCCGGTGTCGGTTAGCAATGTACCTAGCAATTCCAGTTGCTCGGAGTGGAAGCCCGTTTCCTCGGTCAGTTCGCGACGGGCGCACTGCTCCGGAGTTTCATCCGATTCAAGAGTTCCGCTCGGCAACTCCAGCGTGTAGCGCTCAACCGCCGGACGGAACTGGCGCACCAACACCACTTGGCGTTGGGCTGTCAGCGCCAGCACAGCGACATAGTCCGACATTCTTAACGAATAGTACGGAGGATCGTTATTATCCATCTTTTTGGCAACCAGGTCAAACCAGGGTGTCGTGAATTCAATTGATCGGCTGGCAATAAGCGGCATAGTCCTCTTTCGAAACAGGGGCTGTTGTCGGTTCGGAATCGGGCTCAGTTTTAGACCGAGTTTATTTTGTTGTCAAGTTGCCAAACGGAAATGCTGACGATTCTGCGCAGCCCAAATGGAATCATACCCCTGAGTTCACAAAGGGTGGCTTGCGCTGTGCGGTCGAATATTTTGGACTTTAACCCGCTTTTTGCAAGGAAAGGCACCCCTACCGCTTCAAAATGTCGAAAATTCGGTTAATTTAACTTTTTGCTGTCCTCAGTGCCCCAACCATGCTATGCAATCGCCTACCTATGGGCGAATCGAAACTCTCCACGTCCGATCTCGGGACTTGGTGCAGGGTTCAACACTTCCAGAATCGCTTATTCAATGGATTTACGCAATTTGTTTTTGAAACCGGGGGGTTGGAGGAAGATGAAAAAGAACTGGGCCATTATTCTCTTTCTTACATGCATGGCTACCTCGGGTTGTTCATTGAACCAGCAGAATTGGTCGATGTGGGAAGTTTCCTGGCTTTGGTTTTTTGTACTGGTTCTGACCGGCTACCTGCTTTATACGGCGAACAGGGTCACTTTGCAGTTTGCTGGAGCGCCTTTGGCAGGAATTGGGCCGGGTCTTTGTCTTTTGGGGCTTTTCTTTTTAGTATTGGGATCCAAACTCGCTATTATCAATTCTTTTGGATCGGATGTGCCGTACTGGGATCAATGGGGTCTTGAAGGGTTCCTGTACCCGCAAGCCATGCAAGGCACGCTGGATCCCTCTGTTTTGTTTAAGAGCTATGGCGAGCATAACGTCCTTCTCTCGCGACTCTTCGTCGTCACTCTATTCAATCTAAACGGACAATGGGACCCTATTGTAGAAATGGTTGTAAATTCTATAATTTATTCTCTAATCCTCACAGGGCTGTGCCTGGTTCTCTGGCGCATTGCAGGAAGGAAAAACCTGCCCCTGTTTTGTGTCATGATCTCCATCAGCGGCGTTCTGCACTTCGGTTGGGAAAATACAGTATCGGGCTTTCAATCGTGCTTTTATTTCCTTTTGGGTTTTTCGCTCTTCGCCATTGTTTTGCTGGTCCATTCAAAGCCGTTCACTATTCCGTGGTTTTTGGGCCTGGCCGCCGCACTTTTGGGGCAGTTTTCGTTGGGGAGTGGGTGTCTTGCCCCATTGGCGGTTGCCTGCGTGCTGCTCATTAACTACATTTCAGGGGCCCAAAAGCTCAAAGAATCTGCCCCTGCCGCAGGTGCGCTGGTTGCTGTCGCTGTTTTGCTATTTTTATTAGTGCCGGCTCAACATCCGCCTCTCAGCATAGGGGCTGGCGGTTTCATTGCAGTTTTGGTCAAGATAATCGGTTTTCTCAAGATTTTTGCCCGTGTGGCGGCCTGGCCTTTCCGAAAGTGGGGTTTTGCCCCGCTTGTCTGGTTTCCTTTTTTCATGTTAATCAGAAATCAATTTCGAACAAAAAGAACCTCGCAATTTGAACAACTTTTGCTGGCCTTGGGGATCTGGGCGCTTCTTCATGTGGCAGCCATAATCTGGGCCCGCGTGTCAATAGGGTTTGAATTTGCGCCCCGATATAAAGATGAGTTGTTCGTTGGGGTATTGGCAAATCTCATTATAGCGTTTTATCTTCTCAGGGCGCGTGTACAGCTTTTTAGCCTTTTTCCCTCAGATCGCTGGGTTACCGGGGCGGGGGGAGCCATCCTGGTTGTTTGCACGGCAACGTCCTTGCTGCATCTAGGCACCTCCGACATATGGACGCAGTACTACAGGGGCGTCGAAGAAACGAACATCGCGAGATACGTTCTGACAGGAGATCCCTCCACCATTTTGAATCAGCCTCAGTTCCATATACCATTCCCTCGCATCTATGAACACACATTGATATCGATTTTAGATAATCCTGTCATCCGTAAAGTGCTTCCCGCCTGCATCCGTGAACCGCTGCCGTTAGAGGCCGCCGAAAACTCAGGTTTTATACCAGGCGGCACACCACCTGGACTTCCGGTTTTGACTCACAGGAGGGTCCTTGGCTCTTGGAGCGCAGGCAAAGTGTCTTCCGAGTACCTAAGCCAGCCTGTTTCCACCAGCTTCCCTTATCTTGTTTTCGACGTAGCCGGCGGCGGCAGGGGCATCTCATTTGAAATATTGCCGTCTGACGGACGGGCCAGGACGATTAAAGTCGCCGGGCAAACCGGCGAGTGGAAAAAAGTAGTGGTGAAGATGCCCAAGGGACCTTTCAGGCTGCACGTCACCGACCAAAGTGAGGAGGGCTACATAGCTTTTTCACAACCGAGAGAGCTTTCTGCAGGCGGTTATTACATAAGAAAGATATTATCGGGAAATCTCCTCGTAATTGCATTCGGAATGATCGGCCTGCTTGCGGGGGTGATTCGTATGTTCCAAGATGATCTGAGTTTGGACGATTCCGACAACCCCCTTTTTCCGTGTTGTTGAATACAGAGGCCGGAAGATGCTGAAAAAGAGATCGGCAATTACTGTCTTCATGACATGCATAATCACTTCAAGCTGCTCATTGCACCTATTCAGGTGGTCAACTCAGGAAGTAGCCTGGTTTTCGTTTCTGATATTTCTTCTTACATGCTGGATGCTTCATTCCGCGAACAGGACCACCCTGCATTTGGCTGGAGCGCCATCTCCATGCATTGGTCCGATACTTTGTCTTTCCGGGCTTTTCTTTTTGGTATTGGGATCCAAACTCAATCTTATTCATGCTTTCGGATCCGATGTTCCATTCTGGGACCAATGGCCTTTCGAAGGCCTTCTATTTCCTTCGGTTTTGAAGAGTGCAATGAATCCGTCTATTTTGTTTGCGCCTCACAACGAACATCGTCCGCTTCTCACACGACTATTGGATATCACTCTTCTAAAATTGAACGGACAATGGGACCCTGTTGTAGAAATGTTTGTAAGTTCAATACTTTATTCTCTTCTCCTCACCGGCTTTTGCCTGGTTGTGTGGCGTCTTGCGGGCAGGAGAAACCTGCCTGTATTCTGTATAATAATAGGCATTATCGGTGTGAGGCATTTCAGTTGGGAATGTACCCTGTGGTCCATGACCGTGGGTTTTTATTTTTTGTTGGGCTTCTCGTTCATCGCAATTGTTTTGCTGCTCTATTCAAGGCCATTTACTATCGGGTGGCATCTTGGTCTGGCTGCGTCACTACTGGGGCAGTTCTCAGTGCCGAGCGGCTTTTTTGCCCCAATTGCGGTTGCCTGTGTGATGCTTTTTAATTGCATATCGGGAACCATTGACCGCAAAAAATCCTCTCTTGCCATTTTTGTGCTTATCGCAGCGGCCATCCTGGAATTGCAACTGGCGGCGGTCTCGACAGGCGCCGTATTCAAGAAATTTGATCTTATCGATACCTTGAGGGTTTTTGGCAATATAGCAGCATGGCCTGCTTTTTATTGGTGCCTTGCCCCAATCTTTTGGTGCCCCTTTTCTTGCTTATCCGGAAGCAATTTCGCGCCGGGAGGACTTCGCCTTTAACGCAATTCCTGCTGGCTTCGGGAATCTTTGTCCTTCTTCAGGCTGTGCCAATGGCCTTATACCGCGGGGGGTCCGCAGTTCGATACAAGGACATTCATGCCGTAGGGCTATTGGTAAATCTTATCATTGCGTTTTATCTTTGCGTTGAGCATGGTCTGCTTGCAAATCACAGGTACCGAAGGGCGATCTTGCTGGGATCATCCGCCCTCGTTTTTTTCACCACGATGTCGGCGCTGCACTTTAATGAGGCCGGCATTATCAAGGACAAGCGTAATTTAGGCGATATTCAGGAGGTGAACACGGCCGGATACATTCTGACCGGAGATCCGGCCTCGCTGATAAATCAGCCTCTAATGCAAATTCCTTATCCTTCCGCAGATCATCTGATGTCTATTTTAGCAGACCCGGTCCTTCGTAAGGTGCTACCGGCCGGCATCCGTGCTCCGGTGCACGTGGAGCCGGCCGAAAACTCCGGCTTTACCTCCGGCGGCATACCTCCCGAATTGCCCGCCTTGCCTCACAGAATCGTTCTTGGATCTTGGAGCAAGGACAAGGCGCTTTCTTCGGTCCGAATATTTGAGTAATCCCATTTCCAGCAGCTATCAATACCTCGTTTTGGATGTAGCGGGTGGCGGCCCCGGCGCCTCACTTGAAATACTTCCATCCGAAGGACCTGCTATTCCGATTAATTTCGGGGAACAAAGCAGCGCATGGGCAAAGGTGCTGGTGAAGGCGCCAAAAGGACCTTTCAGGCTGCACGCCACGGAGCGCAGCGAGCATGGTTGGATTGCTTTTTCCATGCCGAGGGAACTTGCCGCAGGGGGCTATTATACTCGACGGATATTATCGGCAAATCTCATCGTTATCATATTCGGGTTGATCAGCTTGCTTGCCGGAGTGATTTCTCTGTCAAAAGAGGATTTGCCAATGCGTGACTCCGGCAATCCCATTTTCCCGCAAAGTACCTGAAGATTGCTTGAGCTTTCATTTCTGCTGAGATTTTGATAAAAGTGGCATGCCGTGTTTTGACCGCTTGAGTGAGAGAGCGGAAAATGGAAACTTCCCGCACATATACATTTAGAGAAGAATGAATGGGAAGAGATATGGAAAACATCGTTTGTGAGATGTGAATAAATTTTATGAGCTTCAGTCGCAACGCCCATGCCTGAGACCAGCATCATAATCGTGACCCATAACGGACTGCGCGAAACCACGGCGCCCTGCCTGGAAAGTATTTTCACAAATGGCGGCGGCAAAGGGGATTTCGAAGTGATCGTTGTGGACAACGACTCATCAGATGAGACGCCTGGTTACCTGAGAGCCATGCTGGAGCGGGAGCCCCGCCTGAGGTGCATCTTTAACAAATCGAACCGGGGATTTGCCGGCGGCAACAATGACGGGCTCAAGATTGCCTCGGGTGAGGTTTTGATCCTTCTAAACAGCGACTGTATTGTAACGAAGAACTGGATAGAGTGCCTGAGCGCGCTGTTAAAGGACCCTGAGATCGGGCTGGCCGGACCTGCTTCCAACTCTACGGGAAATGAGCAGAGGGTCTTTACCGGGGGGCAAACACCCGGGGAGATAATCGAAGAGGGCCTGACCTGGGTTTCACACAGCCTGGGCGCAAGATTCGAAACGGATATGCTGACATTTTTCTGTGTGGCTATGCGCCGTGATGTTTTTGACCGGGTTGGATGGCTTGATGAGAACTTCGGGCTTGGGTTTTACGAAGATGACGATTACTGCATACGCGCCAAGCGGGCCGGCTACAAGTTGATATGCGCCGAGGACGTATTCGTATATCACAGGGGAGGGGGATCGTTCGGCCGGATCGGAAACGATACCCGAAAATTAATGAAGGAAAACCTGAGGAAGCTTGAGAAAAAACATGCTTTTCGCATTAAGCGAGATCATCCCAGGGAGCGGCAGTTAAGGGTGATCCAAAGCTATCTTGTGCAGGTCCGGGATGGCGCTCCGAGCCCCCAACTGCAATACAGGATATCCAACAGGATCATTGCGATTGAGTCCCAGATGCCGCGGGGGATATTTAAGAAGTGGGCTTTAAAGCGTCGCCTTGCAAGACTGAAGGAGACCCTCGGCCGGCATGGAGTATTCACTTAATGGCTCCCAGAGTAAGCGTCTGTATTCCGACATACAATTACGCAAATTACCTTCCTGCTGCTATCGAATCCGTTTTAAATCAGAGATTCCGCGATTTCGAACTGCTCATTCAGGACGACTGCTCCAGCGATAAGACCGAAGAGGCCCTCGCCGGGTTTTTGCAGGACCCGAGAGTCAAATTCGGTCGAAATGAACGTAATCTTGGCCTCGCGGCAAACTGGGACGTCTGCCTCCGCAAAGCCGTGGGACAGTATATCAAATATGTATTTGCGGATGATCTTTTGTCTTCGAAAGATGCTTTGAGCGAGATGGTTTGCCTTATGGATGCAGACCGCGACATCAGCCTTGTTGCTTCCTCCAGGAGTATTATTGACCCTCAGTCTGTGGTTCTGGGCGTCGAATCCTCCTTTGACAAAGATCTGATCGCCCCTGGAACGAGCATCATAAATGAGTGCCTCTACCGCGGCCGTAACATGATCGGAGAGCCGACCGCGGTCATGTTCAGAAAAAATGATGCCGGAAGAGGCTTCAGCCGGGAATATCAACATCTGCTGGATATGGAGATGTGGTTCCACCTACTTGAAAAGGGGAAATTCGCCTTTATTAATCGCCCTCTTTGCTCGGTTCGGAGGCATCCGGCGCAAAAAACGGTCGAGAATGTCCACAGTCGCGTCTATCTCGACGACCACTGTTTTCTCCTTCGCCAATACCTCGACCGGCCGTATGTCCGGGCGGGGCGGCTCCTTAAGAATTACCTGATGGTCGATGCAGTCTATCAGTTCTGGAAAGTCCATAAGAAGGGACTGATGAAAAGGGATGAAGCTGTAGCGAGAATCAAAAGCAGGTTGCCATCCTTCTTTTTGGTGTATCCGTTGTTTAAGCTTGCCAAACCATTTATGAAGATTTACCTGTCGCTTCTCAGGGGCATAGCGGTATGAGTTTTGGCAAAGATACAGATAAGCCCAGGGTCCTGGCAATCACCTTCGAAGATTCCGCTCTGAGGCAGATACGGCTTGAAATGCCGCTTTTCAATTTGAAAAGGCATGGATTCATTGAGGATTACCTGATCACCGATCGCCGGTTCCAAAACTTACCGGATAATTACCTGTTTGATACGGTCTGGGTGCAAAGGGAAATTCATCCCAAGGTTTTCGGTGTGCTGGAGGACTTTCTCGGGAACAACTACGTTTACGATCTCGATGACCTTCTGCTGGGTCGGCCTTCCTATACAAGGGACCAATGGGACAAATCAGGGGAAAGGCGGAAGATAATCAGGAAGGCGTTGAATCAGTGCAAGGTGTTCACCTGTCATGCCGAACGGCTGGTCGGAATGCTTGGAACATACTCGGGCGCCGCTCTGTCTCAAAAGGCCGTTATATGTCCCAATGGCTTTGAATTTTCCAGGGCATTGCGCAAGCCGGAACGGCCGGCAGGTATGCTTTGGACTTCAGGCGACTATCCGTCTCTAATGCAATCCGGGAAAGCAATAGTCAATGCTGTCCGAAAATTTTCGGAAAAATATGATCTGCCGGTCTATTTCTTCGGTTATCTTACAGGTCCCATCACTGGTGAGATTCGGATCTCGTTGAGCTTGGGGTGGTCCCATTTTTCCATCATAAGGCGCTTTTGGGGTCATTTCCCCCCCTGATAGGCATAGCTCCGTTGGAGACCATGGCAGATCAGGCGGACCTGGATTTCATAAATGCCAAATCCGATGTTAAGATGGTTGAATTCGGCGGATTCGGCCACCCGTCTATTTACAGCGATGCCCAGCCATATGCCGGCTCAGATCTGCAGTGTGGAACGATCGTGCCAAACGATGAGTGCGTCTTGGTTTGACGCCATGGAGGTCACTTACGAAGAAAATGGAAAGACCTGGATAAAGAACAGGCCGGGGTGATCGAGAGCACGCAATATGGACCGGATTGCCTCTAATTGCTGGTTTGAGGCGATAAGCAAAGCGCGATTGGACTACCTCCTGACGGGCTGCGACATCAAGAATAAGGCAAGCCGCTGGAAGGGAATCCAAACGATCTTTACGGGTACCTGGAAGACAATGCGCAGGGAACGTGATTTTAAGAGTTTCCTCCGTTGATTTTGTCAGGATTGATCCACATGCCACGGTTTAAGCCCTATGGATGGAAATGCAAGGGAAAAACTTGTTTTATCAAGGGTTAGATTAGGGCTGTAGTATGGGTCTTCGATGAGCGTTCGGCCCCATTTAGACTTCATGTAGTTTACCTCGCTCAAAAAACGCAATTGTTTCTCGGGCGTATCCTCATTCCCACGGCTCGCTGATTCAAGGTGGTAGAGTTCGGCATAGGGCGTCCAAACAATCAGGTACCCTGACTTGCGGACGCGCAGGCACAAGTCTACATCATTGAACGCAATCTTGAGGTTCTTTTCATCAAAGCCTCCCACCTCATCGAAAACCGAGCGCCTCATGAGCATGCAGGCCGCGGTCACTGCCGAATAATTCTGAGTAAGCTGAAGCCTGGACAAATAGCCGCTGTCGTCCCTGTTAAAGAACCAGTGAGCATGTGCCGCCACCCCTCCAAACCCCAATATGACGCCGGCATGCTGGATTCGACCATCTTCGTAGATCAGCTTGCACCCGACAGCTCCGGTTTCAGGGCGAAGGGCATGGCTGACCATTTCCCGGAGCCAGTCAGGGGAGATAACGTCAATGTCGTTATTTAAGAGCCCGATGATTTGGCCGCTGGAATTCCGTACGCCCTCATTGTTGATGGCGGAATAATTGAACGGGCCTGTAAATCGAAGGACCCTTATCTTTGGATTTACACCCAACTCTTCAAAATACTCGATGATTTTTGGATCATCGCTATCATTATCCATGATGACCAGTTCAATATTGGAATACCTGGTTCTCTGCAGGATACCGTCAATACAGGATCTGAGCAATTCATAACCATTTCTGACCGGTATTATCAGGTTAACGGAACGGTTCGTTCTGCGGCAACGGAAAAATCGCCCTGTGATAGAGAAGACATCGTGGCGGCGACAACCACCTTTCCACAGCAAGAACCTTTTTTCTTCTGAAGATGGAGGAGGTAGCGCCGCTCTGGAAGCTTCAGACCGCATAACTCTTGGCATCAATGGAAAGAGCTATTCTGAACCGATCATGTGCTCTCCAATGATACGATACGTGGGGAATGTCCCAGATCCGCCCTGGATTGATCTGCTCAATAAAGCGCAGGGCCAGATCATAGTCCTGGCTCCCCTCGAATCCCAGCCTGAAACCACCGATCTCGCGTACGAGTTTGAGTCCTGTAGACCGCAAGATGACGGATGAAGTTGTAACAGTAGAAACAGGTCCTGGTTCCAATCGGTCTTGTAGTGCGGACCAAACCGGCGTCCGCGCTTATCGATCTTGTCTTCGTCGCTGTAAATCAAATCGGTTTCAGGATGGCGGTTGAGTTCTTCAGCGGCCATCTACAAGGCGTGCGGCGCCAATTCATCGTCGTGGTCGAGCAATGCGATAAATTCTCCGCCTGCAAGCTCTAAAGCCGAATTGGATGCTGCCGAGATATTCCCGTTAGAGTTTCTGTAAGCCACCTTGATTTTGGGGATTTGGCAGCATATTCCTCGATCACTTCCCGTAT
>CAVRZU010000235.1:0-3794 GCA_963725365.1 uncultured delta proteobacterium
TTTTCTACATTTTCGCTAAGCGTTTGTGGGAGAAAAACAAAAAGGGG
Organism: uncultured delta proteobacterium; assembly: GCA_963725365.1. Lineage (GTDB taxonomy): Bacteria > Desulfobacterota > Syntrophobacteria > Syntrophobacterales > Syntrophobacteraceae > SbD1. Next base: position 48 of record CAVRZU010000235.1, read on the forward strand.
GCTGACAGCCTTCACTTTGTTTGTTTTCTGTCTTGTAATTTTGTGCCCTGCGCGAGAGGTGGGCGCAATTACCCTGAGCGAAGAAAAGGAACTGGGCAAAAAGTTCGTCGGGATGCTCCGCAAAGTCGATGCCCCTTGTCGAAGACGGCGAGGTGCTCACCTATGTCAGGAGCGTTGGCAATCGTGTTGCCAAAGAAGTCGGCATAACCACCTATCAGTTTCAGTTCTTCGTCGTCGATCAGCCAATCCCGAATGCGTTCGCGGTCCCTGGCGGCTACATATTCATCTACAGCGGCTTGATCGAAATGATGTCGTCCGAAGACGAACTGGCGGGTATTTTATCGCACGAATTGGCGCATATCCAGGCGCGGCATCTTCAACGGACGATAGACGAGTCGAAAATTGCAAGTATTGGAATGGTGGCCGGTTTGGTTGCGGGGATTCTTCTGGGCGCCCCCGGACTGGCAGCCGGAGGCTTGGCGGCTACCGAGTCCGCTCAATTGCAGTACAGCCGTGCACATGAAATGGAAGCCGACCAGTTCGGGTTCAGGTTTCTTTGCGCGTCGGGCTATGATCCCGGCGCGATGCCGGCCATGATGGCGAAGCTGCTGGATCACACCTATCTGCAAAGTTCCAAGGTCCCAAGTTATCTTGCCACCCACCCGGCTCTTCAGGAACGCGTTCAGTACCTCAGTGAGATGGTGAAGAAACAAAAAACCTCATCGTCGCGAAAAGCGCAGAGGCCAGCAAACGGGGATTTCAAGGTAATGCAGGCCACGTTGATAGCTGAGTATTCCGATGAGGCAAGAGCTCTTGACCGTTTTCAGGCCGGGATAAAGAAAGGTGATAATGTAGCGCAATTCGGACTGGGGCGTCTCTACCTCAGGCAGAACAAGTGGTCCGAAGCCGTTGAGCAGCTAAGACTGGCCGCCCGTTTGATACCGTCCAGTCCTTTTGTCCTGTGCACGCTGGCAGATGCTTACCACAGGGTAGGCAAACTGGAGGAGGCTCAAAGCACCCTGGCGTCCGCCCTGGTGCTCGATCCCTCCGCTGCGATCGCCCACTTCAGGCTCGCCATGGTTTTGATGGATATGGGAAAAAAAGATGAAGCCCTCGACCACCTGATGCAAATAGAAGAACTTGCGCCCATGTTTCCCGAAGTGGACTATCAGCTTGGAATACTTCTGGGGCAGGCCGACAAGTTGGGGTTGGCTCACTATCATCTGGGGCTCTATTACTACCATAAAGACAACAAAGAACTTGCAATCTCGCACTTTAAAAAGGCAAAATCCCTTATTACGGACTCGGCCGTGAAGATCGATGAGATTAACGCCGACCTCAAGGAATTAGAAACAAAGAAGAAGGGTTTTTTTCACTGATGTTATCGCGAAAAATAGAAACCAAATCAGATAAACTGGAACTGCCTCCGGTTTCAAACGCCTCCTCCGGAAGACGCATCGCCGTGCTGCTCATTTCTCTTGCAGGGCTTGTCGTATCGCTTATGAGCGGGTTTCAGGAAAGCATCCCCTTTTTAAAACCCCTTTGCGCGAGCGCGTGCAAGGATACAGTGGAAATTCATTTTCTCCACATGCCTGTCTGGCTTTTGGGCGCATTGTTTTATTCAGCCACTGCTATATTTGCGCTGCTCAGGCGAAACATGCTTGCGTGGATCGTTGCCCCCGCTGCCGGTGTGGAAGTTGTTCTCATCCTTGTCCTGATCCAGCTCAAGGCGCCATGTGTCTTTTGCATGGCCAACGCTGCGATAGTCGTACTGCTGATTGCCGCCACATTCAGGAAAGAGCTTTTCTGGCAGGAAGCGACCCTGGCTCTTCTTTTCTTTGTGGGGTTTTTCTTCTGGATTCCTTTCGAAAATGATCTTCTTCGGTCCACGCCACGTGCCGAGGCTCACGCTTCGGGTGTGGACGGGGGTGGGATTGCAGCCATGGTGGACGGCGAGGTCATTCCCAACCAGCGGCTGGATGTGCTTCTTGGTTCAAAGCTTCTGGAGATGCGTAGGGAAATCTACCGGATGAAGATGGAAAAGCTGGACCAGGTCATCCTTCAAATGGTGCTCGACAAGGAAGCAAAGCAGCAGGGAAAAACGCTGGACAATCTCCTGGAGCAGATAGCTCCCGCCGCCGGTTCGGCGGCAGTTGAGGATTCTGAGGTTGACAAGTATATTGAGGACAACCACGAGCGGCTCAAGGCATATCAGGGAAGCATGCCGGAACTCAGGGACCGGATAAAGGCGTTTTTGCAACAGCAGAAAAGGTCGGAGGTCATCCAGAACTACGCTCATGCTCTGGAGCTAAAATACGGGGTTCGTATTATGGTGCCCGCGCCAAATCCTCCTAAAGTTAGGGTAGACACCCGGGGCTGCCCAACCCTGGGTCCGTCCGATGCGCCGGTAACCGTAGTCGAATTCTCCGATTACCAATGTCCAGCCTGCCGGTTGACCCATGAGGTGGTCAAGCAGGTCAGGGCCATTTACGGTGACAAGGTGCAATGGATATACAAGGAATACCCGCTCAAGATTCACAAGGATGCTTTCAAAGCGGCGGAGGCTTCCCACTGCGCCGAGGACCAGGGTAAGTTTTGGCAATATCAGGATTCGCTGTTCACAATGCCGGACCTGTCGCCGGATAACCTTATCAATGCCGCCGTCGCGCTTGGAATGTCACGGGAGAATTTTTCCCAATGCCTTCTAGATTCAAAATACAAAGCTCTTGTGGAAAAGAACACGCGGGACGCCGTCGAGGCGGGAATAGACAGGACCCCCACATTCATGGTCAACGGGACCGTGTTTGTCGGCGGCCCTTCTCTGGATGTCTTTAAGGCCCTGATCGATGATGAGTTGAGAAAAGCGCAGCCGCAGGCGCAAACGGCCGGCAAGGCCCAATGAATTGCCGTGCGAAGCAGTTTTCCTCAGGCAATTAACACAAAACATGAAGCTCAAAATTCATGATCCTTGACGCCAAGGGGCCGATAATGCTAGACGAAAAATGATCCCTTTCCAATTCGGCTGTGTTTGGGTTGATTTTTAATTCGAATATTACAATTGTTTAACTCTTTTCGGCCCATTTCTCCTTAGGGTTTGAAATTCTATGGGGTTGTGCGGGGTAATGTTTTTCAGGAGGCATCAATGAAGATTCTTGTAAGCGACAATCTTTCCGAGTCGGGGATAGAAAAGCTTGCGCAAGTTCCCGGTTTCGAGGTGGAAGTAAATACGAAACTTACTCCGGAAGAGTTCAGGCGCGTCATAAGGGAGTTTGACGCACTGGTTATCCGGAGCGCGACCAAAGTTACAGCGGAAGTGCTGGAAAATGCCCACAATCTCAAAGTCATAGGCCGGGCCGGGATAGGGCTTGACAACGTCGACATCGAGGCAGCCAGCAAATGCGGTGTAGTGGTAATGAACACGCCGGAAGGCAACATTATAACGACTGCCGAGCACACAATAGCCATGATGCTTTCCCTGACCCGCAACATTCCGCAGGCCGTCTCCTCTCTAAAGAACGGCGCCTGGGAGAAAAAGCGCTTCAAGGGAAAGGAAGTCTACAACAAAGTCCTGGGAGTCATAGGGGTGGGCCGGATCGGACGTATAGTGGCCGAACGCGCCCAGGGGCTCAAGATGCAGGTAATAGGCTACGATCCCTATATCAATCCCGAAGTAATCGACACCCTTGGAATACGGGGCGTAACGATCGATGAATTGCTCGCGCGTTCGGACTACATTACGGTTCATAT
>CAVRZU010000236.1:0-3755 GCA_963725365.1 uncultured delta proteobacterium
GTGATACAAAGATTGACAGATAGTGCAGGGGTTGTCCTTGAAAACCCATTCATACTGTTTATGTGAAAAAAGTTTGTGCTTGAATTCCTTGTTTTCTATCAATTCATTGAAAAAGTCCCTGCGGTATGCTTTGGGTACCAGGAGCAAAGGGCTATCATGGCTGGGACATGCGATTTCGAGATATTCCTTGTGGGCATGCGTATTGGATTCGCCTCCCGGGTGAGGCTGTTCGTAAGCGGAAGCGTCCATGAACCCGGAAGCGGCCTGCGGGTCCACCGGCTGATTGGCCATAAGGTTTCGAAGCTGCTCAACAAGGTATTTGGCCGCCGGGTCCGCCCCATTGCCCAGGGCCTTCCTGTTGAGCCGCCATACAGTTTCGAAGCTTGCCCCTTCTTCGGTTCCCGCGTATTGCTCGAATTTGGTGAGCACGTTATTGAGGAAAGTGCTCTTACCGGACCCGTGAGGGCCTTCGAAGATATAGATCCTGTTTTGCCGAAGTCCCCGCCTGAAAGAGGAGATATGCCCGAGAAGCCTGTTTACGAAAAGGCGGTCTCCAAAAAATGGATGGTCGGTTCCATCCTCAAACAGGCGACTGCAATCATAGCAGACATAGTTTATGGATTCGGGATCGTCTGTGTATTCGTTTATGCCCTCGCCAATGTAGGTGTGGATCATGTCGTAGAACATCTGAAAGATGTTTCGGAAGATGCGATCCGGCGATTTGGCGGCGAGATCAAGGTACTCCGAAAAGCTGAATAACGTGCGCCGTTCCCGTTCTTTTATCTTCTGACAGAGGTCGGCCACTAAGTTTTCTGTATTTTCCATCTTTTGTTCCATTACAGGACTGCCTTTGATAGCTGCCTGTCTTTCATGGTATAGAGCACTCTTTGGTATGAGGGGCCTGCTTTGGACGAAGGAGAGGCCTCCCCGGGCTGATATTCCCTGGCTTTTCCAACCTGCTCCGAAGTCTCGAGTTTTACCGGCCCACCCCAGAGATACTCGATTCCAATCATTGTGTTGGAGATGAACTCCTTTACCAGCGGCTTGCCCTCAAAATGATGGTTGAGGTAAAGGCAGTTGTCTTCGGTCGTCGATTTATCGATCTCGATGTGAGGAGGATGATAGAGCTGCTCGAGGAGCATCTGCCTGTAGTTGCCCGCGTCTCTGCTGCGGACGTAGTATTCCCAGGTCTTCCTGGAGCTGTTGAGTCTTCGTCCGGCCACGAAAAGTTTGTGCCTGTCCACGAATTCCTGGTCTACGAAGTTGTTGATGAACATAAAATCATCGAAGTCTTCCCTGACCCTTAAGACGCAGTCCATGCCTGAGCCGGTGGTCTTGTCATAATCGCGCCGGCTCCGGGCATTGCCGATTCTTTGGAAATCGTATGAATACTTCCCCTTGTCGGCCATCTCTTCAATGTGGCCGAAAAGCCTCATGCCAAGGGCATAGGGATTGATTCCGACCTTGGGAAGAGCGGTCACAAGCGCGTTTATCCGGGCAAAGCCCACTTCGTTGCCCCTGATCCTGTCATCTTTTAAAAAGAGCCTTTCATGCCAGTAGCTCGCCCAGCCTTCATTGAGAATTTTGGTTCGCATCTGTGGCTGGAAGAAAAGCGACGTCTTCCGAACTATTTCCAGGACCGACTGCATCCAGCGGTTTTCTTCCATCTGCAAAAAAGGTGAATTCTGCTGCACAAATTCGAGCAGGTCCCCAACCCCTTTGCGGCCCCCCTTTTTGTGCCGGAGGAAGAGGGCTTCAAATTCCGGATATGTCCTGACAACGTCTGAGAAAAACACAGCTTCAGCTATCTCGGCGTATTGGCGTACGGCCACGTTATAGCGGTCTACTTCCTTGAGATAGTCAGTGATGCTGACTTTTCGGACCGTCTGCAGAAATATATCGAAATAGAAGTTGAGCTTTCCGGATGTCTTTATTTCCTGGGGCTGGTTCAATTCGGAAAGCTCCGAGTGGAACCCGACAAGGTTGTCTATGCCTCGGCTGAATTCGATGACGTAATCGACCCAGCGCCCTTTTTCGGAGCGCAGCATCGCTATCGACCTCTTGTCGGAGAGTGCTCGTCCCGCGAAATCCTCATCCCATGTGTGCTTGAAGAACATGTTGTTTTGGAAAAAATCGACGTGCGCCAGAACGTGGTAGAAAATCATTACGTTCAGCCAGTCCGGATTGTTGTCGTTATAAAAGGAAATGGCTGGACGGGTATTTATGACAGTCTCGTATGGATTGTGGGGATAGAGTTCGTATTTGCCCTTCTCCCTAAGGACCTCTACGTCATTTACCCAGTAATCGTAGAGGGTCGGGATCATGTTTTTCGGACTGAGTTCAATCAGGTCCTTGTTGGTGACGATATATTCGAGCGTCTCATCCCCAAAACGCAATCCTGCGTTCCTGGCTCTCTCCTTACATCCTTCCATTATTCTCTTGGTGTGCTGATTGATCAACTCCATCTTCATCGTCCCGCAATTGAAAGCTTTTCATCCATTTAGAAGCTAGGATAGCAGCTTCTTTATGCCTTCTATGAGGCGCACCTCTGTGGCGTTTTCGCCGACACTGTCCAGACGAATGCCCCGCGGGTGTTCTTCCAGCAGGCCGGAGGCGTTTAGATACCTTTCTATAGAGGTTGTTCGGTCTGGGCTCGTTGCAGCAACGGTCACGCCGATCCTGTTGGCAAAGCTAAGAGTCTTTCTGATCTCCGGGATCGCCTCGCGTCCCTCGGAATCCCAGTCATCCCCATCGGTTCCGTGGAAAACGTATATATTGTAATCGCGGGCAAGATTGCCCTCTTCCACGATCTTGTTGACGAGACGGTAGGCGGACTCCACACGCGTGCCGCCGGCAACCGAAGAGTTATAGTAGGTGTAAAAATCCGTGACTTCCCTGGCTTCGGTATCGTGCACGATAAACTTTGTTTCCACCTGCTTTTCATACTGGTAGATGAGCCAACTGTAGATAAGGACGTGCTGGGTCACTACGACCTCAGTGGGCAGACCGGCCATGGAACCGGAGTAATCTCTTAGAAAGAAGATCATGGCCTGTGATTCGTAGTCCTTTTCCCTGGACAGGATTCGATAGACTGCATCTCGCGGTGAGACAAGGAGCCGGCTGGGGTCGATCTCTTGTGGATCGGAGATGTTGTCCAAGTTGATGTTTGTCTCGATGATTTTTTTGAGAGTGGCCTTTTTGTCCAGCAGTTGACCGCTCTTGTTATGTCTGTCTGTCAGGTCATAAGTGTAGCGGGTGAGCAGCGCTTTTTCCCTTTGCTTTTGAGATTGGGTAATTCGAATTTTTCGCCCAGTATCTTCCCCAGGTCGTAAGCGCTCGATTCAATCTCGTGCTCTGCGCCACCGCCCTGTCCGGCGCCCCCGGCCCCGGAGCCGGCTGAACCATCATCAGCACCGTCAGCCGGCTCTTCCCCTATTACTTCCCCTTCGCTGCCCTCGCCAGTTCCCCCTGATGAGCTCTCTTCCCCCGCTTGACCCTTTCTCACGTCATGAAAAAACTTCTCTTCGACTGTGGTTGGTACGAGAATGATTTTGTCCTTGCCACCGCGGCCGGGTTTCACCAGCCTTCCGACATGAATCTTGCGTGGAAACCCGTCTTTTTCACGCTGTTTGTCACGTTCCAGCAGTTCGTCGATCGCGCTCAGATTGTGAAGGTAAGTGCCTGCGGGAGGTGAAGAGTCTTGAAGAAAAACAAGGTCGCTCCAGCCGTAAAGGCCCTTCGGCAATGCCGGGCCC
>CAVRZU010000237.1:0-16964 GCA_963725365.1 uncultured delta proteobacterium
CATCTCCCAGGGAGTAAACGAAGACCCGTGTTCACGGGAACCCATATGCCCGGCCGCGATAGACTGCCCGTCTCCTTGCCGACGGCAGCTTCATCATTCCAACAGAAAGGTTTCATAATCCCCTCGAAGGTCTTGTCCGCAAGTATACGTGTCGTATAAGGCACCCAGGAGACATCGAAGGCGGCAACGTAGGGCGGAGGATTTCCCGGCCAGGTGGACGGTTACGCCGGTTTTGGCAAGACTTTCTTCCGCATACGGGGCGAGAGTGCCTTTGGGCACGTCCCACATCAAAAAATTGAAACCCTCACTCTGCCGCTTTGTTATATGAAAGTATTTATATGTCCTGTCAACTTCCCTGCCCTCGGCAAGAAGCCGGGCTTCCACGGTGACAAGCATCGGCAGCCATTCCGGGATGGCGAATTCAAACCCGGCAGGCCCGCCTGTGACAGGGATATCCTTTCTGACCACTCACGGCGCCTGCGGTCCAGCAACTGAATACGCAAGACTTCCTTTTGCAGCTTCCTGCCTGAAACGGAAACCGTCCCTGAAATCAGTCCGCCCGGTTCGCCCCAGCCACGATTCAGTTTAAGTTCGGAGATGGAAAGGTCGGAGTGCACCTCAAAAGGAGAAGTCGCCCAGGTTTCGACCCCCGCGGAACTCATTAATCTCGCATCCACATGCCAGATCCCCTTGGGAAGCTTCGGCACGGGAATATCGAGGGCTTCTCCTGCCCGCACATCGTTTAGCGAAGAAAGCGGCAATAGCGGCAAAACTATTGGTTCATTTCCCGGCTTGGATAAAGAGACCATTAATTTTAGATTTTGACCTGCCGGCTTTCCCAAGACCTTCAAAGGGAGATGGCCAAGTGTGAAATGGGCGGCGAGTTCTCGCGCATTGGTGGAAGCCGGCGCGGGTAAATGGGTGAAATTGATTTGAATCGAAGGTTCTTTTCCGGCCGCCCATATAACAGCCCGTCCGAGTAGCTCTTGCCGGTGGTCGTATTCTACCTCCCAGCCTTCATGGTATTCGATATCAGGCTTTTTCGAGATCAGAACGCCCCGTCCCCGTCCTACGGTATAAGCCTCACCTGAAAATTGACCGGTAAGAATAGGGGGCATTGAAACCAGCCTGTAGTCCTTCTTCAGCACATCGCCGCCATCGGTCCCCACGAACACGATTCCGGCGCCTTCTGTTACGGCATGGAGAATTTTCGTCTTCTGTTGAGAAGGGACATTATTGAAAGGCACCCCCAGAAAAACAAAACAATCCCATTTTTGCCCCAGCAGGTTCATCATCCGGCGCTCTCCCAGCGCACCCCAGTGCCAGTAGGCTGCTTGGAATCGTCACCGGCCTGTATCCAGAAAACGGCCTTTGCGTCAATGTCAAACCGCTGCATCAATTCGACGCATTCGCGAGAATTAACGCCTGTTCCGTCGGTAAAAAAAAGAACGCGCACTTTCCCCTTGGCGTACGGACGCGCCCATTCCGTATGAGGGGTGGAAAAATCGAACGTCAGGGCATGGTCTATTTCCAACTCCGCCATATCCTGTCCGAAAACGACCGAGGGAAACATCGCTAAAATCAGTACCAGGATAGCGGGCAAAAAGCTTTTTTTCACGCGAAGGCAACCAACAATAATTTCTTTTTCATCTTCTTCCCGTTTTATCCAATTAGCGCTCAGATGCGTGCTCGGTGTCGAAGAGTGGGATCGGTTTCCCCCTCTCCTATTCATGGGAGAGGGCCGGGGTGAGGGCATATACCTGTCCGTTCCTGAACGCAAATTGGTTACTTAATAATCCTGCGTCACGTAGCCGAGAGCGATACGGTTAATCACACAACCAATTTGTACCGTTAGACCTGACAATTCTCCCTTCGCCACCGCCTGCTGCGCACGTCGGAGATGCGGAGTCGTGGCTGCGCAATCTGAACAATAGATGCTGCTGCCTGCCGAAGGCACAGATGGGAGGGTTGCGTAGGTCTCAGATATGGAATCCTTAATCGTTATGCCGGGAGGCACACTGGTGTAAACTCCACAACTGCCGATTGAATTATAAGTGTTCCCGGAAAGCAGGCTCCCGGTAATAGTTGTAGATCCTCCGAATACCCAGCCACAGCCAAGCCCCGAAAAATGATTGTCTTGGGCTGTGAAGGCTACGGTTCCGTATTGCACAAGTACGGCATAATTGCCTCCATCACTCCCGCTGCCGACGATATAATTATCGTTCATCAAGAGATTAGAGGCACCATTCTCTACATATATACCCGCCAACGCATTACTACCCAGGACAACTTCATTCGAGCTTGCGTTGACATCGGCAGAACCAGCATTCCCTATTAATATTCCATACCCTGCCCCGCCGATGCCTGACACCTGAATAAAATTGCCGAAGATCACAGAGGAAGAAGAAGCCATGGTAATGCCGTACATTGTACTTGAGATCTGTATTCCCGGTAATGGTGCCGGTAAACCCTACCGTGCCTATAGCGTCATACGCCCCGTTAATTGTGTTATTACTCATAGTTGAATTCAAGGTATCCCACATTTCGATACCCTGCCCATTTGTACTCGCGCCGGTCTCTGTAATTACGTTATTGGAAACGGTCACGCTCTCTATTACAGCGCCGCTCGTACCCCCTGTGCTGATCACAATCCCATCTGTTTCAGCAGACCCAAGGCCGGTGTAACGCACTACGTTCCCGGTTATCACGATGTTTTGCATCGTGACGCCGCTAGTGTTATTCACGATGTAAAGATCGACGATTCTGCTTGCTCCTCCACCTGTGTCGTCAAAAATACAATTACAAATTCGGACTCCATTAACATTTGGACTGGATGATATAGTCTTCATGTAAAGTTGCGAATTAACGTTAGCGCCATTGCCTTGCGCATTGCCTATAAATGTAGAATTGGTAATACTAACATTAGAATCTGAGATCATGAAAAGACCATATGCATACGCATTCTCTACCGTTACGTGATCTAATGTGAATCCCGACAATCCTGAATTGACAAGCACCGCGCAACCGCCTTGACCATTCACATTGACAGTCATATGCTCTAACGATACATTAGGCACCGATATATTAATAACATTATTCGGACTGATTCCGTCCGTGGCCTGGACAATTGTGGTCGCTTGCGAATCACCCTCCATCAATATGGATTGATTTACAGTGATTGGCGTTGCTACAGGATAAGTTCCATTACCAAGGTGTAGTTTTCCGCCATAAGAGAGTTGTCCGATTGCCCAGGCGATACTGCCAATGGTTGATGCGCTTCCATAGTCCTTGATAGTAGAGTTAAAAAGAAGCTCAATTCGGGAAACCGCCCCTGCACTCGTTTGGTAAACCAGAGCGGCGGTGCTTCCGGCAACACTGACGCTTTCGGGTTGCGTAACCGTCCCCCATGCCGTGCCGGCGAACAGAAGAACAACTATTGCCATCATGCTGATTCGCTTCATTTCCGGGTCCTCCAGTGTAAGAGGCAACTGTTTTATGGGCCCGAGCCTGGACCAGGTATCCGGTTCGGGACAACCGATTTGAATGGGTCCATAGATGAGCGGTCTTAACGATGGCCAATCCCGGCACGGCTCCGCCAACTCGGTTACATCTTCCCGGACAAGCAGCAGCCGCGCCGTCGAAATACCTGCGCCTACCTCTACAGGAAAACCCTACCGCAGTCGTTCCGGGAGTGTGAACTTTGTGTTACGTGATGGTTGCAGACTAGTGGAGGTTTGGAGACAGAGGGAGGACTGAATTCAGGACTGAGTGCTGAGGACTGAGGACTGAGTGGACAGCTTGAAGGACTTGGGAGCGAAGGGGGACTCCGGTCTATGCACCCTTCCGATTTCCGCCCCCTCTCCCTCCAGGGTGAGGGCCTATGCATTTAGACCGAATTCACTATGATTTGAGGTACTCTCAGAACGCCCGCCAATTAGTGAGCCTCGTACGGTCAGCCCTTGAAAAGGGAAAAATGCAGGACGTCGATTTCGGGCCACCAGCTTTAGTAAACCGCTTGCCTGGCTTGATGCCTTTTACAAAGTCAGGATCATAGACCTGATCCGGTCAGGATTGGCCGCCGTATCAAGGACGGAGTTCTTGCACAAAACGATAGTCACTCAAAAATCGGAGCGAGCTTCGCCAATACTTCATCCATGATCGTTGGTGGTGCGCTTTCCAGCTTACGAGCATTACGCGAGGCTAGATCGAGGGCGCGAGGTTGGTCACATCGGATGATACCCGTTGTAGTTGTGCCGGCTCCTGTCAAAGATACTGCAAAGCCTGCCGTTCGTGCAAAGCCGCCTCCACTGGTGATCGGCAATACGACTGGTGTATTAGTCAGCCGATTAAAGGGGGTCGGAGACACAACCAAAACAGGCCGTGTTCCCTGTTGCTCATGACCTGAAGTCGGGTCCAGTGATACCAGGTAAATATCGCCACGTTCCATTACAGCAGCTCGCTACCGACAGGTTTGCTCTCCAGCCAGGCGCGGTCTTCCTCGCTCATCTCAGCCGATGCGTCGCATTGAGCCAGCAGTTCATCCAGGCTGTAATGCGGTCGCAGCGTGGGTTCCACCACCAGTCGCCCCCCGTCCACAGTCAGGCCGACGCTTGCGCCGGCCTGCAAGTGCAACAGATCAAGGATGGCAGGCGGTACGGCCAACATAATAGAGCCGCCAACTTTCCGCAGACTAGTTGTGAACATGGTGCGCCTCCGTTCCGTTAAGTTATATAATAATATAACCTCAACCCATCTAACTTGCAAGCTTTTTCGATTAGATAGGGTAGCTGTGGAGGACCGGAATATAGAATGCCCGGACCCGGAATAATCGCAATTCCTGGCCAACATTATTTGAAACGTCCCTGGATTCCGGCCCAAAAGCGCCGCCGGAAAGACGAAAACGGAATCCCGCGCCTTTTCATGGTTTCGGGTGCCCCGCAGGGGCATGAAGGACTGCGAAGAACTATTGCGAAGTTTGGCAGTGGCCGCCAAAAGACTAAAAGCGATTCACCGATTGACAACCCGGCCGCAATCCGACGATTTGATCGGGAGGTCCACGGCCGGGTTGTCAATCGGTGAGATAGCATTTGCTTTTTGTCTTCTTCATCACGGGACCACCACAACGTCTCCCCGCTCCAGGATAATGTTTTGCTCGATGTTTTGGCCCTTTTTTATTTCTTTGTAGTTAAACGCAAGGTGCACGGTTTCCTTGCCGGAATTGCGCATAACGAGGATGCTGCTCTCGCCGGCAAAAGGCGTCAGCCCGCCTGCCATTGCAAGCGCCTGAAGCACCGTCAGCGGTTTCGCTACGTTGTACATGCCCGGCTTGTTCACCTTTCCGACGACATAGTACTGCAGGCTCCCCAGTTGCACTACGCTCACCGCGGCGACAGCCCCAGGGATGTATTCGTGAAGGCTTTGTTCCAGCTCTCTTTTGCCTGCAGGTTGTCAAGCCTCCAACCTGCACGTCGCCAACCAAGGGGAAAGATATTTTCCCGTCAGGCCTGACCACAAGGTCCTTTCGATTGAGCGATTCTTCGCCATAGACACTGACTTCCAGGACATCGCCAGGCCCGATTTTGTAGTCGGCGGATACTTGTCCACTTCTTCGCCGTTTGACCGGGCCTCGGTCGAGCTATGTCGGAAAAAATTCGCGCCGGTCTTGATTGTCCTGCCCGCTTTCTTCGGCCGGTTTGGGCGCGTTTTCGAGTCTGATTTCGGCACAATCGATCCAGTTTGAAGCACACCTGCTGCAAGAGCAAGCAGCACCAAAAGAAGCGCACATAAGGTCTTCATCTATTAAAAATCTCCCTTGCGTGAGATTATCGCGATAAATGTTCACCGCTCACTGTTCCCTGCTCAGTTGTTTTTTAAGGTCCAGGGCCGTTTTCCTGGATACAGTGCGTCGAGATTTTCCTGCAGCGCCTTCTCCAGATAACGGCTTGCTTCCTGCCTCTCCCCTCTTGTTTTGGCGATCATTGCAGCATGGAGATTCAGCGAGCCGGCGTCCGGGCTCAGAGACAACGCGGTTTGAATGCGGAACCAGGCAGTATCGAGATCACCCTGTTTGAATGACACCCACGCCGCGGTATCCATAAAGGCAGGATTGTCCGGTTGCTTGGCGATCACCTGTGCCGCAAGGTTCGCCGCTTTTTCGAGGTCCTTGGGGTCGGTTCTGTACTCGGCATAGAGGTATGCCAAATCGTTCATAACTGACGGTGACCCGCCGACTTGCCTAACAGTTCGTCGAGCAGACGGCTTGCATCGTCGACGCGGCCTTTCTGCTCATAGAGCATGGCCAGACTGAGGGCATTCGATGGAGACGAATTGATATGGTACATTTTTTCCATTTCAACAATTGCTGAATCGGCTTTGCCCTGCGCGGCGAATACAATGGCCATCGCCCGATGTGGATCGCTCCACTCAGGGGCCAGTTGAATAGCCTTGGCAAAAGCTTTTTCGGCTTCAGCCAGATTTCTGTGCTGGGCGTGAATTTGGCCTATAGAATAGAAAGCAGGAGGTGATGGCTGTCTTTTGGCGGCCTCCGATTCAACCAGGGCCATTCCGCTCTTGTAGTCCCCTTTTTTCTCGTATGCCGCTACCAGGAGTGGTATGGCGATTTCCCATCCATTTTGCGCGGAGAGGGCTCGTTTGAGCCAGTCAATCGCCTTATCGGGCTTCGACTGTGCGAGCATCAGTTGTCCCATTTCCATGCAGCCGGCCGCAGAATCGGGAGTCAGCTTGACCATCTGGCGGAAATCCTGCTCTGCCTTCGAGAACTGCGACTGTGTCGCCAGCACCCTTCCGCGAGCTTCTAAGAAATACCAGGTTTTCCGGCTGCAGTTCCAGCCCCTGGTCCAGGACCTTCATGGCCTGGTCCATGTCCCCTTTGGCCAGCAGTATTCGGACGTACTCGAGTCTTAGGTCATTGTTTGCAGGGTTTGCCCTGATTGCATTATTCAGAGTGTCTGCAGCCAGAGAATCCTTCTTGTTGAAAAACTGGCTCCTTGCCAGAAGAATCGTGGCCGAGGCATCTTCCGGCCGTGCCGGCGCCGCCTGTTGCAGGTGTATTTCAGCCTCTTCGTACTTGCCTCCATCCAGCAGCAGCCTGCCGAGCAGAAGGTGAGCATCGGAATTGCCCTGGTTCTGCTTGAGCACTTCCTCGCAGATTTCGACGGCGGCGCTTTTTCGTCCTTATCGGCAATAATGGAAGCTTTCGTTAAGAGGAGCTTTTCCTTGCCGGCGGGCTTGATATCGAGTTTAAGGGCTGACTCGATACGTTCCAGAGCGGCAGGGGCGCCATCCCTTTTCGGACTGAAGTACCCTGACAAGCGCCAAGGTGGCATCCACATCGGCAGGTTCCTTTGCCAGGAGAGATTCGAGAACACTGCGGGCTTTTTCGTTCTTTCCCCGCCGATAGAAAAATCCCGCCCTCGCCTTGAGCATTTCCGGATCATCGGGGAGCTTTTCATAGGCGTTCTCAGCCTCATCGAGCATCCGCAGCTCTTCCAAAGCCTTTGCACGCAAAAGCATGATGGAATTTTCCCCGTTGGCCTCCACCATTGCATCCAGCTCTTTGGCCGCGCGCGCGCTGTCTCCATGACCGGCCGCGAACCTGGCTAGAAACAGGTAGGGAAAAGGCGCTTTGGGTTCAAGATGGGAAGCTTTTACTGCTGCTTCTTCCATTGCTTTGAAATCTCCCACCGCCTGCAGGGAAATCGCCAGCAACCTCTGGACTTCAGCATTCGTTTCCGCGTCTTTGACTTTTCTCAACACTTCAATTGCCTGCTCGTAATGCTTGAGAGCAATGTAGGCGGATGCCGTGACAACGCCGATTTTGTGCTCGAAAGGCGCGGGATTCCGGATTTTCGAGATCTCTTCCAGAGCCTTCTCCGGCTGGCTCCCGCAAAGAAGACCCGCCACCTCGAGCCTGGCTTCATCCAGATTGGGGTCCAACTCCAGGGCCTCGCTCAGGGTGCGATAGGCCTCAAGATATTCTTTCCGTGCCAGCTGAGCTTTTCCAAGCGCAAGATGAGCGGCCTTGCACTTTTGGATCGAGCTGCAGAGCGTTTTTGTACTGAAGAACGGCCCGCATCGTATCGCCGGTTTCCATCAGCCGGTCCCCCGGGTGACATATTTGCGGCCTTTTCCTCATTGCTGCTGCAGCCGAAAAAACCAAGCAGGAGAGGAAAGCAAAAAAGAAGTGTCAGTATATGGACGGTTCTATTCAATTTGCTTTTCCTTTGTATTCGCCCAGCAAGTCTTTTGATTTGACGCCATTAAAGACCACGCCGAGTACTTTTTCACGGGGAACAAGGTCCACGGTGTTCTCAACGCTGGTCTGGAGGGTGTGGCCGGCTCTTGCCACCAGTATTATGGAATCCACATACTCCGAGAAGACAAGTGCGTCGGGAAAAGCGTTCATTGGAGGTGTATCAAATATGATATACCGATCCCTGTAGCGTTCTTTGAGCTCCCTGACCAAAGCTTCCATTTGGGGGGAGCCCATCAGTTCCGGGGCCTGCAAAGTTCTGCCCCCGGCCGTGAGGACCGTTAGTTTATCGATCCCGGGATTTATCAAAATTTCTTCAAGTCCTTTTTCTCCGGCGAAATAGGAAATCAAACCGGGCGCTTCTTTGGCCCCAGATCGAGCAGGGTGTGGATGGTGGGATTTCTAAAATCGAGATCCACCAGCAGGGTCGTCTGCCTCGAATCCCTGGCTAAACTGATTGCAAGATTCGTTGCGACAAGACTCTTGCCTTCACCCGGATCGAAACCCGTGATCTGGACGGTGGTCCACCCCTTGGGGCGGGTTCGATTGAAAAGCATCGTCCTCAGGATTTTGAATTGCTCGGCAATCTGGTTGTCTTCATCCATCACGACCCTGTTCTTCGATAATGCCCCTGATGAGACCGAGACCACTTTTGTCTTGCAATAAACAGGGCCCGAACATCCCGGTTGTGAAAACTTCATAGCCGGGTTCTCACAAGCGCATTGATCTGCTCCATTGCCCATAATTCGCTTAAGCCATTGCATATCAGTCCTCACAAAATCCAGGCCCCTTGGTTTTTTCCAGACTCACCCACTCACCCATGTTTACGGAATTTTCCTTTCAACAAAACGAGACATCCTGGCGTTAAAGATATCCAGGTCCATTACGAAAAAATGGAAGGCCAAAACAGAGCCGATAACGCAGAATATGCCCACGACCCCGATGATCCTCTTTCGCTTCCGCATTTCGGCCACTTCCTCCTCGGTTATTATTTCCGGGATGGTCGAAATGATGGGAAATCTGCTTATTTTCAGAAGAGTTTCCGGATCGTGGATTCTCTTGTCCGTAAACTCCCGCGCGGCAGCCGCTCCAACCGACAACCCAAGCGCAAGGAAGGCGCCGAGCAGCATTATGGCCATGCGATTGGGTTTGGCGGGCTTTTCCGGCAGAAAGGCCGGCTCAACCACCTGAAAAGATTCACCCTTCTTTTCTTCTTCCATGCCCTGGGAAACTCTTGCCGCCAGCAGCTTTTGCTCTATCTGATTGATATTGGCCCTGGTGGTTTGGTATTCCTGATCTATCTCGGAACTCTGCTTCGCCACCTGGGGCATGGAATGCAGCTTCTCCAGAAGATCTTTGCTCTCCTTTTCCATCTGATTTTTTTCGACCTGGAGAGATGAAATGGAAACGGAGATCTTATCCAGTTCGGCCTGCAGAGTGATATAGGACGGGTTGGTCGGCGGCGGCGCCGTGGTCTTGAGACCGGAATGGCTTTCTTGCTGCAACTCGGCCAACTGCGCCTTTATCTTCTCTATTTCACGCTCGGTGCTTTGCACCTCGGGATGTTTTTCGGTATAGGTCGATTTAAGGGCTGCCAACCTGGCTTCGGCGTCCGTGAGTTTGTCCATGGTCTGATCGTATCCCAGGCCCCCTTTATTTTCAGCTTTCAGCAGCACAATTTCCTGGTCTTTTGCCTTTACGGAGGGATGGCTGCCTGAATACTTAGACAATGCAGAATCGCGTTCCAACTGGACCTCCTGCAACCGCTCCGAGGGGGTCATCACCTTCGAGCCGGCACTGCTTGCATAGGGGTCCAGCATTGCCTGGCTCCCCTTGAGAGTCGCGCGCTGTTCCTCTGCTGAACGAATCTGCATGTCTACGTCGGTGATACGTTGATTGAGCCTATCCAGTTTCTGCATATTGAAGTTTGAATATTCCGGAAGCTCCTCCAGGTGCTCTTTCTGGAATACCGCGAGTTCGCTCTGCAGCTCGTCCATGTGTGTCTTTTCCAGCTTTAGCTGCTCGGTCAAAATTCCGTGGTTCCACGAGCGCCCTTCTCGCGCGACTCAAGGTTCTTTTCCAGGTAAAAGGAGACTACCTCATTTGCCACAGCCTGGGCCTGTCTTAGGGTTCTCATCCTCGTAAGAGAGGCTGAACGCAATGGTTAGAAGCACCGGCACGTTCGCGTTCTCTTTGTTGATTTCAGCATTGATCGTTTTAAGTGTGATTCTACCGCGGATTTGATCAACCAGTTCTTCGGTAGTCGGCTTTTTGGCTTATCGGGAACAAGGTCGTACTTTTCCACAAGCTTCAGGACCTTTGAACGGGATGTGACCTCCTGAGCAATGGACTGAATCCGCTCCTGAGCGTAGGTAGTGACGGTGGAAGGCACAAGGGACGACGGTATCTGCTGGTTCTCGATCAGAACGGTCGCGGTTGACTTATAAACGTTGGGTAAAACAAGAGAAATGACCCCTGCCAATGCGGTCAGGGAAATAAACGGCCATAGAAGCCAACCCTTTCGCCTCCAGATGATACTCTTGATTCTTTCTAGTTCCTGCTGCTGCGCCATAATTTTGTTCTGTTCCTTTCGAGAGCGCTTGCCGCTAAAAAAATTGCCGTCTGCCCAGCGGCGCTCTGAAATACGGGTATCGGATATTCGAAACACCCCAAGACGCCCGGTACGCAAATCCGGCGCCTGACATCTTATGCAGTCGTATCAATGTAGGTTGGTTAGCCTTATCGGCAGACAAGGCCAGATTGACTTTATTAAGATTAGATTACAGATTCGTGTCAGTTTTGTGGAGAATCGGTGAACTCGGGGCAAATCATGAGGCGAGCACTCTAGCGGCTTGAGTTAAGTGGTTGTGTGAGAATTCACATTGCCGTCGCCGACCTAAATGCGAAAATGCCCCTTCATGTTAGCCATAAGTTAGCACAAACATGAAGGGGCATCTCATAGACGAACGGGGTGGAAGGGACTTGAACCCTCGGCCTCCGGCGTGACAGGCCGGCGTTATAACCAACTTAACTACCACCCCTTAAAACAAAAATTCTAAATTAGGCGGAACAGGGCTCGAACCTGTGACCCTCGGCTTGTAAGGCCGATGCTCTCCCAGCTGAGCTACCCGCCCTCGATAGTTTGAGTCTTCAGTCAGGTTGCCCCGGAACTAAAAACTCACAACTAAAACTGGTGCGTAACAGGGTCTCATTGCCCCTTGCGTCCCAAGACCTCCCATTATCAATGAAATTGCCTATTCATGTCAAGCGGTTTTGCTTCCGCGGACATAATTCCCGCAGTTACGGCTTTTCGAGTTACGGATTGCCGAAATAGAGGTCCTATAGGCCTTATAGGACCTCTATTTCTCAATGGGTGCGAATCTCGTCAGCGGCCGGTTCTTTTGGCAGGATAACCGGGGCTTCTATTTCAGGCTCCTTGAACAGCCTTAGCGCATACTCGGGGGCCAGGGCCAGCTTGAGCACCTCATCCATATGCGTCATCAGTTCGATATTTATCTCCTGGAGAATCTTGGCCGGAATCTCCTTGAGGTCCTTGGCGTTTTCTTTGGGGATCAGCACCGTTTTAATCAGCGCCCTGTGGGCGGCGAGGATTTTTTCCTTCAGCCCGCCTATGGGCAGCACACGCCCCCGAAGAGTAATCTCGCCGGTCATTGCGATATCGCTTCTCACCGGGATCTTGCTCAAAGCCGACACGATCGAGGTAGCCATGGTAATGCCTGCGGACGGGCCGTCTTTTGGGATGCCCCCTTCCGGGACATGGACATGGATATCGAGGTTCTGATGGAAATCCGGGTCGAGTCCGAGCTGCTTTGCACGCGACCTGACGTAGCTCAGGGCCGCCTGAGCGGATTCCTGCATCACCTCACCGAGCTTTCCCGTAATGGTCACCTTGCCTTTGCCGGGCATGGTCGCGGTTTCAATCCCGAGAATGTCGCCTCCGAATTCAGTCCAGGCAAGACCCATCGCAAGGCCTATCTCGTCTTGCTCCTCGGCGCGCCCGTAGTGGAATTTCGGAATTCCCAGGAAATCCTGAATATGGTCTCCCGTAAGCTCAATCCTGGTTTCGGGACCGTTGCGCACTACTTCCTTGGCCACCTTTCGGCACACGGACCCTATTTCGCGCTCCAGGTTCCGGACTCCGGCTTCCTTGGTATAGTGCCGGATTATGCTGAGCAGGATTTCATCACTGAAATCGATATTTTCCGCGCTTATGCCATTAGCCTTCGACTGCTTTTTGAGCAGGAATTGCCGGGCGATGTTGAGCTTTTCGAATTCGGTGTAGCCAGAAAGCTGAATAATTTCCATCCTATCCCGGAGCGGGGGAGGAATGGAATGAAGGGTATTGGCCGTCGTGATGAAAAAGACCTCCGAGAGATCATAATCGAGATCCAGATAATGATCGTTGAAGGCAAAATTTTGCTCGGGGTCGAGCACTTCGAGCAGCGCCGCCGAAGGATCGCCACGGAAATCCATGCTCATCTTGTCGATTTCATCGAGGCAGAACACGGGATTGTTGCTCTTCACCTTCTTGAGGCTCTGGATAATCTTGCCCGGCAAGGCTCCAATGTAAGTCCGCCTGTGGCCGCGTATTTCGGCCTCATCGCGCACACCTCCGAGCGAGAGCCGGATGAAATTACGGTTCATCGACCTGGCGATCGAACGCGCGAGCGAAGTTTTGCCGACACCGGGAGGTCCTACGAAACAAAGAATCGGGCCTTTCATCTTCTTTACGAGCGACTGCACGGCGAGGTACTCGATAATGCGTTCCTTGGGCTTCTCCAGGCAGTAATGATCTTCGTCCAATATCCGTGTTGCTTCGTCTATATCGAGCTTGTCCTTGGTCTTTTCATACCAGGGAAGCAAAGTATCCAGTCGATGTAGTTTCGCACAACGGTGGCTTCCGCGCTCATCGGAGACATCAGTTTAAGTTTTTTAAACTCGGCGCGGACCTTCGAGGCGGCCTCCGAGGAAAGTTTCTTTCTTTTTATGCGCTTTTCAAGCTCTTCGAGCTCGGACTTGAAATCGTCCTTTTCACCCATCTCTTTTTGTATGGCGCGCATCTGCTCGTTGAGGTAGTACTCGCGCTGGGTCTTTTCCATCTGCTTTTTGACCCGGCCCTTGATGCGCTCCTCTGTTTCGATGATCTCGATTTCCGACCTGATGTGCCCGAAGAGCTTCTCGATCCTTTGCAAAACATTGAGGGTCTCCAGCATCTTTTGCTTGGTCTCAAGCTTGAAAGGCATATAAGAAGCAACAGTATCGGCCAGCCGGGAAGCGGCATCGATAGCTGCAACCGTGTCCAGGATTTCCTGGGTGATCTTTTTGTTGTGCTTTGAATAAGCTTCGAATGAGGAGCGCACACCCCGCATGAGAGCTTCGATCTCTACGGATCTTTCCTCTGCTTCCTCAAGCGCTTCCAGTTGCACCAT
Organism: uncultured delta proteobacterium; assembly: GCA_963725365.1. Lineage (GTDB taxonomy): Bacteria > Desulfobacterota > Syntrophobacteria > Syntrophobacterales > Syntrophobacteraceae > SbD1. The sequence continues at coordinate 13,723 of CAVRZU010000237.1, forward strand.
GAAATGTTCCGGGTGAGGAACAAACCCGATTATCCTCGCGCGGTAATCGCCTTCCACCAGCACCTTGACTGTCCCGTCAGGCAGGCGAAGAATTTGCAATATATTTGCGACGGTGCCCGTGCGATAGATGTCGCCTTCGCCGGGAGTATCGGTTTTGGCCTTGGTCTGGGCGGCAAGAAAGATTTTCTTGTCAGAGCCCATGGCCTTCTCAAGGGCATTAACCGATTTGTCACGCCCCACGAAAAGGGGGACCACCATCGAGGGGAACACCACAATGTCTCTGAGCGGCAGAAGAGGCATCGTGAAAAGATTGTTCTGCTGTCCATCTTTTGTGCGTGTTAATTTAAACATTTTGCCAATCACTCTCATTTAGTTTTTAGTTTTGAGCTTTCAGTTAACCCAAAACCGGCTCTACTCTTTCGACCCTCAGGCCGATTCCTGATCCTGCCCACGGTAGAGCAGCAAAGGCTGTGCGTTCTTGGTAAGCACTTCCTCGTTTATAATGCACTCCTGAATCTCGGGGTTTGACGGTAGGTCATACATAATGTCCAACATTATATTTTCCATTATGGACCTGAGACCGCGCGCGCCCGATTTGCGCCTTATGGCTTCTTTGGAGATCGACCGCAGCACTCCGTCGTTAAAGCGCAGCCGTACGTTCTCCAACTCGAAAAGCTTCTTGTACTGCTTCACCAGAGCGTTCTTCGGTTCGGTGAGAATACACACCAGCTCGTCTTCGGTAAGTTCGCTCAAGGTCGCAATAACCGGCAGACGGCCGACAAACTCGGGAATCATCCCGAACCTGAGCAGATCTTCGGGCTGAACGCGCCGCAACACTTCACCGATGCTCTTTTCATCCTTGCTCCGGATTTCGGCGCCAAACCCCATGCCTTTGACCCCGACTCGGGTGCGAATGATGTTTTCAAGATAGTTGAAGGCCCCGCCGCAGATGAAAAGAATGTTAGTTGTGTCGATCTTTATGAACTCCTGCTGCGGATGTTTCCGGCCTCCCTTGGGGGGCACGTTGGCCACAGTGCCTTCAAGAATTTTTAGAAGCGCCTGCTGCACGCCTTCTCCCGAAACGTCCCGGGTGATCGAGGGGCTGTCGGATTTTTTTGCGATCTTATCTATTTCATCTATGTAGACTATTCCCTTCGAGGCCTTCTCGATATCGTAGTCGGCAGCCTGGATCAGGCTTACCAGTATATTTTCCACATCTTCGCCAACGTAACCCGCTTCGGTAAGCGTTGTGGCGTCGGCTATTGTAAAGGGTACATTCAGAATGCGGGCAAGGGTTTGCGCAAGAAGAGTCTTGCCCGAACCGGTGGGACCGATCATCAGGATATTACTCTTCTGGAGCTCAACTTCGTTTTTGTCAACCTTTAGCTCAATGCGCTTGTAATGATTATGAACGGCCACCGAGAGGACTTTTTTCGCCCGGTCCTGACCGATTACGTACTGGTCGAGGATTTGCTTGATTCCAGCGGGCTTCGGAATCTGGGTGGCCCGTGCCGCCCCCTCCCTCTCATACTCCTCGGCAATGATGTCATTGCAGAGCTCGACGCATTCATCGCAGATATAAACCGTAGGACCGGCAATCAGTTTTTTGACTTCATCCTGACTTTTTCCACAAAATGAACACCTAAGCTCGCCAACTCTGTCGTCACGTTTCCTTGCCATTAAGACTCCTCCTTACCCCACCTTCCTCTTGATCTTAAGAGTAATATCGGGTCGATCCACTTATAATCTGAATAAAATTTTGCTCCAGGAACGGCAGGCGTAATTATTATAACCACCAGATTGCAATTAATCTACTTCAAATTAAGCTCCGCAAGGAATTACAGAAGCCTGGCCCAATAACCAGCCACCCCAAACGCTTCAGCGCGAATGACCCCCGTTGGTGCAAAAGAGGTAACCCCATCGAGACAAAAGGTCAATATCAGATCGAAACCTCTAGGTCTCGCCCGGTTTATTAACATCGTCTGGCGCCGCCTGTTCGGTCTCATCCCCGATATCATGGAAGTTCCCGTACCAGACGTCAAATTCCTCACCCATCCTCCAACCCTGCACATCGGGTCGAGCATCGAGCCATGCCGTGATCGCCTTCAGCCTGGCAGCGGGTTGATCCGAGCGTCGGCCAAGCTCCACTACGACATCGAGCTTGTCTTCCTTTCCACCGCCGCCACAGTAACATCCGTTGGCTTCGACGACTTGCTCAATGAAGGAGTCAAGGAATTCGTCAAATCCATCTTTCCGATTTCGTGTGATGACTAGTTGCCGTCCCAACTCAGTAAATTCACTTCGATGCGTTTTTTTGCGAACCCGCTTCTTCATCTTTATCCTCAGCAAAAAAGGTCCATAGTGTTAGAGGGGTATTGGACTCGCCACCCGCTGGCCAGTGGCCTCGAGGGGAGTCTATTCCTTTTTGAACGGCAAAACGAGATAGAGCAAATTCCCGTTGGATTGGGGCGTGCAGCCCACCGTACCGCCATGAATCCCGACTACGGTTTTTACAAAATGAAGCCCGTGCCCGCTTCCCTTCTCCGCACTGCCGCCGGCGCGAAAACCCTCCTCGAATACCTGGTCACACTCTTCGCGGCCCAGGGGCTTTCCCGACGTGAAGAAATTGAACCGCACGCCCGGTTTATCCTCTCCGAAGGCATCCTGTATGATCAGCCGATTCAAGGAGAAAAGCCTCATGAGCCGCCCCGATCCGTCTATTCCTTCCCCGGAGTATTTGAGCGCGTTTGAAAAAAAGTTATCAAAAACTTGAGATATCAGCCCCTTATCCACGAAGAGCGTCACCTGCTCGTCAGGCACATTTTCAATCCGGTCGTTCAACAACGATTCCCTTTCTTTCAAACTCGCCGGCATATCGGTCGATCAGCGGCTTGATTATCTCGGTGCGGAAATTACATGACTGCTTCCTGAGCACGTATGTGCCCTTTTGAAAATGGTCCTTGCGGAAAAGGGTTTCCAGAAAAAGGCTGGTGTGCTCGTAGTGCTTGGTAAGGGCGGAATACTCGGCCTGAAGTCCACAGTTTGTATCGTGGAGGATTTCAGCAGCATTTTGCAAAGACTGCGCAATGGCCCCGCAGACTGAGGAAGTCTCCACCACCTTCAGTGCCAGATTTTCTATATTTTTGTAGTTTTCGATCATCTTCTTGAGCCGGATCAGAAACAGCTTGTAATAAAGATTGGGGGTGATGACGTTGTGTTCGATATCGGATACGAGCTGATTT
>CAVRZU010000238.1:0-15342 GCA_963725365.1 uncultured delta proteobacterium
GAGGGTCGCGTCAGCGGTTGGCGAAGGGTCGATTGCAATTTCATTCGTTCATCTAGTGCTAAAGGAATAAAGTACAGGACTCTGTTAAAACATTTCCATTTTCATTATCATTTCTGGAGTTCAACGGCGCTTCTATTGCCGTAGTATCGGGATCAGCCCTCTTGTGCTACCGTTGCCACCAACACGCCTCGGCGGTTAAAGACCTTACCACAGGCCAGCCCGCTATCGCATGCAGCAGCGAGTCGGCCATTCTAAAAAATCCTGTGAAACCACATGGCATGATCCATGATTACGACTTACATGGCCACCTGCCGGAAACTCTGTAACCGTTCACCCCCGGCCCGAAGCGCTGCCGGGGCAGGGCTTTGAGGCACAAAAGCCGCCGAGGGAAACGGTTAAACAAACAAAAAGAAAAGCCCAATGAAAGAGACCCCAGGCTCTCACTTTTCGCCTCTGTCTGTTCTGAAAAGTCACTGGATTCCGGCCTAAAAACCCTGCCGGAATGACGAACAGAGGGGCACTCACCTTTTCATGGTTTCAGGGTGTCCCGAAGGGACGTGAAAAGCTATCTCGAAAGGATGGAGGTTTTATCTGTGCAACCTGCGTTGAGCGATTACAGTTTTTCTATGCAACTCGATCTTGGTACTTTAAAACAGGAGCGTAAGCATTTAGAATCTGGTCGGTCCGCCCTCACAAAAGATCGGACGCGGACTTTAAGCATCGCCCGTGCGGCCGCTAAGTTTAGCGGGAGACCCGAAACGTAGTGAGGGTCCGCTCTGACCAGGGGACCCTCTTCTCACTCGTTAAGGAATTGCTTGAAAAAGGAGATCACCTCCTGATCAGCGGATTCGGGAAATCTTTCGTTGGGGCAATCAAGGGAGATTGCGATCACATGCAAGAACCTGACAGCATAGAGACTATTCTCCACGACATGCCGCAACAGCTCCTGGCTGCTCTATTGGATAACCCTTATGAATGTTTGATATTGGTGGATGCCGAAGGCATAGTCCGATTTATGAGCACGGCCACCAGAGGCATCTACCCGATACTGCCAGAAGATGCCGTGGGGCGCCATATTACCGAGGTGAGCCCGCAGAGCAAGCTTACCAGGGTCCTTGAAACGGGCAAGGCCGAAATAGGCACCGGCATGATGCTTAAAGACAACCAGCGGGTGATTGCCCGCATCCCGCTCACCAGGGACGGCCGGATCGTCGGGGCATTCGGTAAACTGATGTTCAAGACACCGGCAAGGCTGAAGGAATTCGTATGACCGCATAGATACCCTGGAAAAACATCTTGATTTCTACAGGGAAGAACTCGACCAGACCTATGGCGTCCGCTACAGTTTCGACAGCATCGTCGGCAACTCCGATCTTATCACGCAAAACGAAGGCGCTGGCTCGACAGGCGGCGGAAACAGATTCGCCGGTGGTGATTACGGGAGAATCGGGGACAGGCAAAGAACTCATTGCCCATTCCATTCATCAGGCCAGCCGGAGAAGAAAAAATAATTTCGTCAAAGTCAATTGTGCTTCCATACCCGCTGAACTTATAGAAGCCGAATTGTTCGGGTATGAAGCAGGTTCTTTTACAGGCGCCCGCAACGCAGGCAGGGCCGGAAAATTCGAACTGGCCCACAACGGCACCATCCTGCTGGATGAAATAGGGGATATGCCGCTCAACATGCAGGTCAAGCTGATGAGGGTTCTCCAGGAAAAAGAAGTCGATCGAATCGGCAGCAGCAGGCCTCGACGTGTTGATTTCAGGCTTATTTGCTCAACCAATCGCGATGTGGAAAAAATGGTCGGCAGCGGCGGATTTCGCCTGGACCTCTATTACAGAATCAACGTAATCACCATCAGGTTGCCCGCGCTTAGAGAAATAAGAGAAGATATTCCACTCATTTTCCAGCATCTTCTGGAAAATCTGTGCCGGGGCAGGAAGCATCGCGTTCCCACCGTTTCACCGGAAGCGATGGAATTATTGAAAAACTATGCCTGGCCCGGCAATGTGCGAGAACTCAGAAACATTGCCGAGCGCGCCTTGATAGTGTGCAAAGACGCCTGCATCGGACTCGACGATTTACCCTTGACGCTTCGCGTGCCGCCTCTTATCCGGGAGCAGTGCCCACAGGGAAATCCATCGTCCAATCTAAAAGAGCTGTTGGAAGATACCGAACGCCGCGCCATTATCGAAACCCTGAAGAAGACCGGGAATAACAGAGCGAAGACCGCTCAGCTTCTGGGGATTCACCGAACGGGTTTGTATCAGAAGATGAAGAAATACATCATCTAATAATAAGATGGATACTTAACAGCGTGGGGAGCTGTGCCCCCCACACCCCCTTCGCCGCTGCGCGGCTCGCTATGGCGCCTGCGGCGCCTCCTGGCCGGCGGTCCCACCGCCTCCCGGCCGCTTGACGGTGAGCACGGGGCAAGGTGCGTTCAGGATGACGTAGCGGGCGTTGGAACCAAAAATCATTTTGCCTACCGCCGAGGTTTTCTTCACCCCCACCACCGCCTCATCGATTTGATGCTCCCGGGCGAATTCGACCAGGCTCTCGCCCGCGCTCAAGCCCCGGATGAGAAGATGAGTCTCGACAGGGATTCCGTCCTGTTCCAGAAATTTCTTTATGGATTCCAGTTCCTCTTCGGCCTTTTCAATGGCTTCCGTAGTGGTCTCAGCGTCTCCCAAGAGGGCTGTGACCACGAAAACCCGGGCCTTGAAAACCAGTGCGTGTCTTTTCGCTTCATCCAGGGCCGCTTTGGCGGCAGGGGACCCGTCATAGCCTACCAGAATTTTCATCCGTTCTTCCTTCCCGATTGCCTCATATCAGATACTTGTGACCGGCTTCTTTTACAAAGCTCTCGACCGGGCCTTGCCAGCTTATACTCCCATGATCGAGCAAATAAATGCTGTTGGAATGTTTGAGCGCAAAATGCAGATTCTGTTCAGCCAGCAGTATTGTCAATCCCAGTTTGCCGTGCAGGGTTGACAGTGTTTCCGAGATAGCGTCAAGCGCCACAGGCGCCAGGCCCAGGGTCGGCTCATCGAGTATGAGCAGGGAGGGCGTTTGCATCATGGCCCGTGCAATGGTCAGCATCTGCTGTTCGCCGCCCGACAGGGTGTAGGCGGGCTGGGCAGTGCGTTCTTTCAGGATCGGAAAGAGCTCATAGACATCATTGAGCCTGGCTTGGAGCTCATGCCGGTTTAGTCTTTGGCCGCCCATCTCCAGGTTTTCCTTGACGCTCATATAGCCAAACAGTTCCCTGGTCTCAGGGGCAAAGGCGATGCCCAGCCGGATAATTTGGGCTGTAGTCATCTGTTTGGTGGATACGCCTCGCCATTTTACATCGCCCTCATAGTTCACCAGTCCGGTGATGGCTTTGAGCAAACTGGATTTGCCGGCTCCATTGAGCCCGACCAGGGAAACAAAATCGCCCTCCCTGATACGGATTGCCACATCGCGCAGGATTTCAGCTTTGCCGTATTTTATGGACTCAATGTTAAGATCCACAAGAAAAGTGCCGTTGGCAGAGCTGCCGGCAGGGCAAGAGAGCGATCCTGCCTCTTCGTCCATACTCTTTCCCAGAAAAACCCTGCGTACCTCCGCATCCGCCATGACCTCGCCGGGCTGGCCATCCGCTATCTTGTTGCCGACATAGAGCGCTATGATTCTATTCACAAAACTGTAAACGGCTTTAACATTGTGATCGACAAGGACTATAGCCTGGTTCTCAGTCTTTGCCGAGAGGATCAGGTCCGCAAGTTCACCGACCTCGGAAGGGGTCAAACCTGCAAAAGGTTCATCCAGGAGCAACAGTCTCGGTTCCAGGGCAAGTGCTTTGGCAACCTCCATCCTGCGCAGGTGGCCAAAAGGCAGTGAGCCCGGGTATGAGTCCACTACATCTTCGAGCCCCAGCAGTTTGGCTGCCTTCAAGGCCTTCTCTTCGATATCTGCGGGATAATGGATATTGAATACCCGGTCCGGCAGGAGAGCCAGTTTAATGTTATCCAGCACGGTCTGCCGATTCAACGGCCGGGAATGTTGAAATACGATGGCCATACCGTGTTTTATCCGCTTGTTGATGGGCCAGTTCTGGATCTCCCGGCCGTTAAAGCGGATGCTGCCGCTATTGGGTTTGTGCACCCCCATCAGCAGGCTCAGCAGGGTGGATTTGCCCGAACCGTTGGGTCCGATCAAACCGACGATCTCCCCCTCTTGCACGGCAAAATGAACATCTCTTACCGCGCGAATACCTCCAAACCTCTTGCTGAGTCCCAAAGCTTCAAGCAACGCCATTGATATTTCCTCAAAAAACAGAGCCGCAGCCAGTTGGCAGGCCCAATGCTGTTAACTTAAGCCGGACTTAAGCTCAGCGCAGCATAGCAAGCAAAATCTTCGTGTTCTTCTGCCCCTTTGTGGGACCGGCGTTTGGAGCGGCCAGGAAGGCCCGCCAGGGTCACGAAGAACACGAAGGCGCCACGATCGACAACCCGGCCGCATTCCGGCCGACCTGTTCGAGGGGCCACGGTCGATCTTTAGGTTCACGAAGAAAACCAATTTAGATAAGCACCTTTGTGGCCTTTCGAACCTAAGAAAGTATTGGTCGGACACGAAGAAGACAAAGCACGCGGAAACATTTCCATAACAAGATCCCTGGCAGTGATTTTCCTTCATGCGCTTCGTGTATCCTTCGTGCTCTTCGTGACCAAAAAGGCATTCGAATCTAAAGTTAACAGCCTGCGCCGGGCCCCGGTACAAAAATCACTTATGCGCCGGTGTTGGCCTCAGCGTCTGCGCAGCGCGATCCCGGCAATGCCGTCGGGAAGAAACAACAGGATAATCAAGGCCAAAATGGAAACAGCCACGTAATCGAGTTGTCCCAGATATTGAAGCCACTGACCGGTCACAATGATGAACAGAGAACCCAGGATGGGACCCAGGATGGTGCGCCGCCCACCAATGATGGCGGCAATGATGATCTGCAGGATCACCGAAACGGAGACGACCGCGCTTACCGATGCCGTCCCCATGTAAAAAACCAGCAAAGCGCCCGATAAGCCCGAAAAAAAAGCGCTCAAGCCAAAAGCCAGGATTTTATATTTTACGATGTTGAATCCCAGGCTTTCGGCCGCGACCGGGTCCTGCGCCCCGGCCTGCAAAATAAGACCGATGGGCGATGAGGTTATAGTAAGAAAAACACCAGCGCTGACGCAAACAAGCGCCAATGCCAGGTAATAGTTGACCATGCTGCTTGTGGAAATAATTCCGGGGAGCGTCATACCTATTTCTCCACCCGTGTATTGGGCAAATATGGTTATGAACTCGGCCAGCACAAGCACGGATACCAGGGTGATCAAACAAAAATATGGCCCCCGCAGCCGAAGGGCCGGGGCGACCAGCAGCAGTCCCGCAATCACGGCCATCAAGGTCCCCAACAGCACGCAGACGAATACCGGCAGATGGGTGTTCACATTGAACAGGCCAGCGGCATAGGCGCCAACGCCTATGAGAAACGTGGGCCCGAAATTGACCTCGCCGGAATAGCCGAACAGAAGATCCCAGGACATGGTGAAAACGGAAAAATAGAAGGCAATAGTTAGCACGCCGGCAATATATAAGGACAAAAACCACGGCAGGCAGACAAAAACAACCAGTAAGAAAGCGGCAAACCCGAGTAAATTCTTTGATGAGGGACTAAAGCTCATAGGATTTTGCTAAAACCTCCCGAACAGACCCTGGGGTCTTATGAGAAGGATGACAACGAGGACAAAAAACGCCGGCAGCGAGGTATAGGAAGGGGTAGACCAGGTAAGCGGTAATCGTTCCAAGATACCCTATGACATAGGAGGCGATAAAAGACCCTGTGATGCTGCCCAAACCGCCCAGGACCACTATGGAGAAAGCTAAACCGGTGAGATCCGGCGCTCCTTCCGCCGACGCCCCCAAAAAGGAGCACAGCAGGACTCCCGAAACACCAGCCAACACGCCGTAAATACCCCAAAGCAGCAGATACACACGCTTGAGCTCTATGCCCATGATGGCCAGCCCGGTACGGCTCATCGAGGCTGCCAGCAGCATTTTGCCGGCCCTGGTCTTGTTGATGACAAACCATAGCAATCCTATGATGCATAACGAAAGAGCGGCCAGGATAAGCGTGTTGTAGGTCAGCTTGATGGCAAACAGGTGCATGTTGCCGTGAGCAAAAGGCGGAATGATGACAGGCGTTGTGCCAAATATATAGTCGAGAAGACCTTGAATGATCATTGACCAGAGCAGGGTGGCCGTGAGCACGAAAATCTCTTTTTCTCCATCCGGAATCCTTGTGGATTTGTCGATAGGGTTGACCACCAGAAAGAACAGGAGATATGAAAAAATAACGGATGCCAGAACGCCAATGCCCATTCCGGCCAGGAGGGGCAGCTTAAAGTGGCTGATGAAAAACCAGGCCACAATGCCTGCTAATACAAGATAGGCTCCATGGGCAAAGTTGAGGATCCCTGCCGTGCCAAACATCAGGGAGAAGCCCATTGCGCCCAATGCGTAAATCGAGCTGACGATAAAGCCATTGACTAAGATTTGCAACAGTAGATGCATGTCAACTTTCCGAATTGGAAACTGTTAGTGTCACATCCGGAGTTTCCGTATGGACACTAACTAAATGATGCACACGGCACTTTTGATGCGCTCGCGGTGGGCCTGGCTGGATGCCGGTCCACCGCAAGTTGCCTGGTTTTGTCCGCTCTGACGCCAGGGCCTATTCGGCCGACTTCTTATGCTTCACGAAATCGGGAATAATCAGGGAGCCGGTCGCTGCTTGCTTGGGCCATATGGTGACCAGCTTTCCATTTTGCCATTGAGTCTCGGTACCTAAAACAAAACCCGTTCCGTACCTGACGCAGTGGGTAAAGGGACTCTCTTTGCCGAGAAATTCTATTTGGCCCTGCACGCCTGTGTAATTCGTTTTCTCCAGGGCCTTTACCAATTCATCGCTTTTGGTGGAACGCGCAAGCTCGACCGCATTTTTCAGGATATACATGGCATCGTAAGCGTTATAGCCGCAGTATGCCGGGCTGACACCGAATCGCTTCTTGTAAACGTCTACAAAGGGGAGTGTCTTGGGCGTTATCGGAGCTTCGGAAGCCTCATTTTGGCTGAGAACTCCCTCTGTCGCCCCGTTGGTGCCATCCCAAAAAGCCGACGTGCTGGCTTGGGCGTTTATCCCTACAAGCAGGACGGGGACTTGTTGCTCATGCCATTGCACCGTCGGTTTAACTCCAACATGCGCCCAACCGGTTATAACAAGATCAGGGTGTTGCTGTTCTATCGTGCTGTAAATTGGCGTAAAATCATTCGTATCCGGGGCAAACCGCAGATGGCCTACGATATCTATCCCGGCTGCCGGAAGGTATTTCATGTAGGCGTCCTCGAGGGATTGAGTCCATGCGAAATTCTCACACGCAATAAATGCCCTTTTGTATCCCAGGTTTTTGACCATATCATCTTTTAAGAAGTCGGCTACGGACTGGGCCAGTTGATCCGAGTTCAGCTGCAACTGGAAGGTGTACTTATTTGCGTCGTAATTGTCATGAACCAGACCGCTGATCATGGTCGATGCCGCCCCGGTAATGATAAAAAGGCACGTGCAGGCGGGCTGCCCAGGGTTCAAGGGCCAGGGCTACCTCACTGATCCAGATACCGACTACGGCTACCACGTGATCGTTATAGACGGCTCGCTGGAAGGCTTCAACGGCATCGGCCGACTTGCCGTGGCTATCATACTCGAACAGTTTGACCGGGTGGCCGTCGATGCCCCCCTTTGCATTGATCTCTCCGGCCGCGAGATTGGCAGCGTCAAATATGGACTTGCCCGGCGCGGGCGATTGAAAGCCAATCACTCCGATGTTGATCGGTTCGGCGGCAAAAACAGGTTGAACTGCCGAGAAAATGACACAGAATACGGCCGACACCACCAAAAAGGGAATCCTGTTTGCAGCTACTCTCATGTTTCCTCCTGTGCGGTTCTGATTTCCATCCATATTCACCGGGGAGATCATCCTCCTCAGATGGAGTGCGGAAACGGCGGACTTTCAAGGTCCCTTTCGCATTAACCGCTCTGCACCTGTTCGCCCTTGCGGCACTGCTCGCGCAAAACTCGCTTGAAGAATTTACCAGCCTGGTCCAGGGGATTTCGTAGAGCCGTATTCATCGAGAAAGATTATCAGCGTCTGAGAGCGCATCAAAAATCTACAGTGGGAGATGGAATAGCTGCATTCTGCATCAAATGGAAAACTGATGGATTGTGAATTCCTTATACAAGAGTAGTTAATTAGTTGCCATGCCTAAAAGCTCCTATTCCGCCTAAAGGCGCTATTGAGAAGATTGCTCATTTCCCTTCGAATACCGGCTTACGCTTTTCCAGGAAAGCGGCAAACCCTTCTTCACGGTCACGGGTTTGGCGGACGACCGAAGTGCCCTCGGCTTCCACCTTCAAGCCTTCATCCAACCCTTCGTAGAGTCCAGCCGCCATTGCCTTGAGCACCCAGCGAACAGCGATTGGAGGCCGTTGGGCCAACTCACCGGCAAAGTCGAGAGCGTCTTGCCTTAAAGTGCCGGGGGCCGATAACCTGTTGACCAAACCGGCCTCAAGGGCCTCTGCCGCAGAAAGCCTCCTGCTGAAAAGAATCATGTCGAGGGCCTTCGATCTTCCCACCAACCGAGTCAGACGCTGGGTCCCACCCCACCCCGGAATGATTCCGAGGTTTAGCTCGGTTAGTCCTACCATCGCCTTTGGATCATCGGTCATAATCCTGAAATGACACGCCATTGCCAGTTCGAGCCCTCCGCCCAATGCGAAACCGTTGATGGAGGCAACTACCGGTTTTTCAAAAAGATCAATTCGTCTCCACAGCTCACGCGCCATGGGGGTGATTGCAGAGGCGTTGGCGGCATCCTTTACATCAAACCCGCCGGAGAAAACCGTCTCTCCCGCTCCGGTAATGATCACCACACGAACTTCGTCATCAGCCTCCACATGGTCCAAAGCCTGCCCGAACTCCGTCACGGTAGCCAAGTCCCAGGTATTGGCCGGAGGATGATCTATGGTAATGGTTGCAATATGCCCTTGTTGTCCAAGAATTATGTTCTGGGTCATCTCATCCCTTATTCATTTTCATGTTTTCCCAAATAATCGCGTAACCCTGGCCTCGCCCGACACACATGGCGGTCAGTCCATAGCGTGCCCAGGGGTTTTCCCTGAACAGCCCAAGCATGAAAGCCACGAGGCGTGGCCCCGATGCGGCCAGCGGGTGCCCATAGGCGATCGACCCACCCCAGATGTTGACGCGGGGGTCATCGGGCCGAAGCCCGAGGCTGACCAGGTTGTGCAGGGCCTGGACGGCAAAGGCTTCGTTTAGTTCAACGACATCAATATCTTCCATGCTCAAGCCGGCCTTTGCCAGTGCCTTTTTAATCGCCGGGACCGGGGCGGTTCCCATAATCCTGGGATCGACTCCGGAAACGGCCGAGACCACCCATCTCATTTTAGGGGCCAGCCCAAGTTCCAGGGCTTTGTCCCGGCTCATGAGCAGTACCGCGGCGGCGCCGTCGTTTAGCCCTGCAGCGTTCCCGGCGCTTACACGGCCATTTTCTCTGAACGGCGTCTTCAGGGATGCCATTGCTTCCATGGTGGTTCCCGGCCGGGGTTGCTGGTCTTTGTCGGCCGTTATGCGCGAGCCGTCCTGAAGCTCAACTTCAATGGGAATAATCATCTCCTTCATCTTGCCTGCTTTGATGGCAAGATCAGCCTTATTCTGACATGCAACGGCATAGGCATCCGCCATTTCCCTGGTGAGCACCGGGAAAGCGGTCATGAATATTTTCGGCTGTCATTCCCATGCTAAAAGCCGATGCATCGCCCATCACCTCTTCCGAACGCGGGTGCAAGTCCCGCATGAATCCCATCGGAAGATGCCCCATGTGTTCCACCCCGCCTGAAATGATGCAATCGGCAAGCTCCGAGGCAATGTAGTTGACGCCGAAGTTGATTGCAGTCAGCCCGCCGGCGCACATCCGGTCAACGGAACAGCCCGGCACTTCCCAACCCCAGTCCGCCAGCATCGAGAGCATCCGCCCCAGGGTGCCGCCCTGTTCCTTGATCTGGTTGGTTACGCCCCAGATTACATCTTCGACCATGGCGGGCACTACAGGCGGGTTGCGGTTGATGAGGACCTTTAGAAGGGGAGTACACAGATCTTCTGCGCGAGTTTTCCAGAACATCCCTTTTCCCCGGCCTTGCCGAATGCGGTTCGAACCGCGTCGATAACGACAACCTCTTTGAGATCTCTTGCCATATTTAATTTTCTTTGAAAAAGCGGTTAAAAAGCGTTTTCCGGCATCTCCAGGACTTCCCGCCCATGCCTGAGGCACGACTCGATGGTCGCAAGAGTATGGGGCAGCGTCATGTCTACGAAATAGGTAGCCTGGAAAACTTTGCCCCGGTAAAAATCAAATCCCTCTCCCTGTTTTTGGGCGGTTTCCCAGGCAATACGCGCCATATCGAGAAGCCTCCATGCCATGGTCACCTCGCCAAAGGCCAGGAGCGCCGGATAAGTGTATGATGCCCAGTGCAAAGGATCAGCGGCCATCCTTTTATTCAATTCCCCGGTAGCTTCCCACAGGCGGCCGGCGACCCCGGCCACCGCGCGGACCTTGTCTCCGAGCCCCGGGTGGGTGCGGTTGTCGGAGCAGAATTTCTCGATTTCCGCCCGGTACTCATGGAAAGCAGCGCCGTCATTTATCGTCATCTTGCGCCCCATCAGGTCCATGGACTGGTTCCCGTTTGTTCCCTCATAGAGCGACATTATTTTCGAGTCCCTGAGATACTGTTCGAGGGGATAGTCCCTGCAATAGCCATAACCCCCAAGGCACTGGATGGCCGTTTCGCATACCCTGAAACCCATATCGGAGCAGTAGGCCTTGATAATCGGAGTCATGAAATCGACCAGATTTTGATAATGAGCTTTTTCGCTGCCTTCCGGAAGCTCCCCTGCGAGGTCCGACCAGTAAGCCCCGGTGTAAATCATGGATCGCATGCCGTCCACCATGGCCTTCATCCACAGAAGCATCCGCCGCACATCGGGATGTTCGATGATAGGGACGGAGCCGGAATTTTTCCCGGACAGACCGGTCCCCTGGACGCGCTCCCTGGTGTAGGCGAGGGCGTTCTGATAGGCGGTCCCGGCCAGCGTCATTGCGCTCACGCCCGTGTTTATGCGGGCAGAGTTCATCATCTGGAACATGTACGTCAGGCCTTTGTTTTCCTGGCCGCAAAGCCAGCCTTCACAGCCGTCGTTTTCGCCGAAGATGAGTTGGCAGGTGGGAGATGCATTCAAACCAAGTTTTGTCTCAATGCCACCGCAAAACACATCGTTGGCTACTCCAGGAGACCCGTCGGCAAGGACCCGGACCTTGGGGACCACGAAGAGCGATATCCCCCTGACTCCCTCGGGCGCGCCATCGATCCTGGCCAGAACGAGGTGAACGATGTTTTCGGTCAAATCGTGGTCGCCCCAGGAAATGAAGATCTTCGTGCCTTTTATTTTGAAATGGTCTCCTTCCCTGTAAGCGGCGGTTTTGATCCCTCCCAGGTTCGACCCGGCGCCAGGTTCGGTCAGCACCATGGTGCCTGACCACTTTCCAGCAAACATGTTCCGGACATATAAGTTTTTTAGTTCTTCGGTCCCGAAGCTTTCGATAAGATGAGCGGCGCCGTGGGTGAGGCTTGGGGCCATGTTGAAAGACTGGCAGGCGCCGTACATCAGGTCGTTTATGACGATGCGCATCATTTGGGGAAAGCCCTGCCCCCCGTATTCGGGGTCCCGCACCGCCGCCAACCAGCCGTTTTCAGCGTATAGTTCGAATGCTTTTTTGAACTCGGGGGGACACCGGACCTGTCC
Source organism: uncultured delta proteobacterium (assembly GCA_963725365.1). Classification (GTDB taxonomy): domain Bacteria; phylum Desulfobacterota; class Syntrophobacteria; order Syntrophobacterales; family Syntrophobacteraceae; genus SbD1. The sequence continues at coordinate 11,962 of CAVRZU010000238.1, forward strand.
GTTTTCATAAACTGCGCCCCATTTTTCACCGATTTCCTGGAGGGGGGAGATCTCCGTCTTTGCAAACTTGACGGCCTCCTTCACCAGCATGTCCAGTGTTGCTTCATCTAGTTCGCTGTACCGTTGGAACCGGCAAAGTTGCCCGTAGCCGAGCTGTTCCTTCAGAATGAAGAAAATATCCTTCTCATTTACCTTATAGTGCGACATGGCTACACCTTCTTAGTGCCGTCTTCGTTATATTCGTACCAGCCTTTGCCGGTTTTGCGGCCCAGGTGGCCGGCCTTGACCTTCCTGCGAAGCAAAAGGGGCGGATAGAAGCGCGGGTCGCCTGTTTCCTTATACGTCGCCATGAGTGCCCCATAGGTCACATCCAGTCCCACCATGTCGCCCGTTTCGAAAATGCCCATCTTCCTGCCGGAGCCCAGACGAAGCCCCTTATCGATATCTTCTACGGTTGCAACGCCCTCTTCGACCAGCCTCATGGCTTCGATCGCAGCCGGGAAATTTATCCGGTTGACTACGAATCCGGCGATGTCGCGGTTGACCATGATCGGTTCTTTTCCGATCTGAACAACGAACGCCCTGGCCTTGCTCATTGTTTCATCGCTGGTGCAAATTCCCCGGATTACTTCGACTGCCTGCATCATCGGCACCGGGCTGAAGAAATGAATTCCAAGCACCCGTTCCGGATTACGGGTTACGGACGCCAGTTCCGTGATGGGGATCGCGGAAGTGTTGCTCGCGATCAAGGTATCACTTCCGCAAGTCTCATCCAGTATTTTGAAAATTTCCTGCTTTACCTCTATCTTTTCGAAAACAGCCTCAATGGCAAGGTCGATTCCCCGGGCGCTCTCGAATCCTTTTACTACCCTGATCCGCTTCACAATCGTTTCAGCGTCCCCGGACAGCTTGCCCTTTTCAATCAGCTTCCCCACCGACCAGGCAATGTTTTGCACCGCTTTATCAAGCGCTTCTTCGCAAGCATCGGTCAGCAGGACTTCAATACCGGCCTGTGCACAGACCTGAGCGATCCCGCTGCCCATCAATCCAGACCCGACGACCATTATTTTTTGTACACTCATCACGATTTCTCCTATTCACCGAGTTCCTGCTCGTTCCGGATTTAGCAATTACCCTGCCATGGGTCACGGCTGGTTCATACGCTTGCAAATGGCGTGGCATAACATCCTGCACGCCTTTTGATGCAGAAGAAGTGTCCTGCAAGCGGATCGACTGCGCATAGAAAGCGCTACCCAAGATTGAACTCATCACTAAATAATTGCAGATATTATCAGGGGTTGTTCGGGCAAGTATAGAAAATTCTACATGTAGAGCGTATTGTACACCTTGATCAGTTGAATCCCTGCTGTGTCGATTCGGCGGGCATTTTGGCCAGGGTTTCTTCCAGTCTGAGCGCTTCCTCCAGAATTACCTTGGCATACTTGCCCGGTTGGGACAATGGGTCCAGGGAAATGGCCAATCTCCTGGCGAAGCCGCCTACAGCCATGAGGGGATTGCGTATTTCGTCCGCAACCGCCTGGAGAGTGTCGGTCACCATTTTGGCCTTCTGGTCGATGGACGCGAAAGAAGGCAGGCTTCCTGGCTCTTCTCTGCCGAGAATTGCGAAATCTTCTGTGAAATCCGCACCAGTGCACGGTTGGCTTTTTCCATGACCTCCATGAGGTCTTTGTCTTTGTCTATCTCCAGCTTCAGGCCCAGGGCGATGGCCTCAACCTCGGCGAATGTTTCGATAACGATTTCATGAATGTCGTCATGGCTGAGATGGAGGATTCTCCCTGCCTCCGCATAAAAGAGATGAGAAACGCTCCCGGCGATGTTGAGAAGGATCTTCGAAAAAAGTCTTGCCAGATCGCACAGGGCGCACAGGACCGAAACGGCCGGGGACTCGCGCCGCCTCGCCATAGAGCCGCTGGCACTCAACGATGTGATCGGGAAACTTCCAGAACCTCAATGCGGCGGCGCCAACCTGCCGGTGGTCGATGCCATGGGCGGCCCTCTCGTTTGCCAGTAGTTTCCCGAGTGGCTCCATGTCAAGTTCGAACCGGGCAGGCCGTCCCTTGATGAACAGATCGAAGAGAATGGGCAGTCCGATTTCCAGGGTCATCGCGCTCAGGAAAGCCTCTTCGGGGTTAACGGTTCCGGAACGCTGGGCGAGCGCTTTGGCGATCAATCCGCGGTAAAGGGAGACGCGCCAGAACATTTCATAGTCGAACCGCTCGACCCTGCCCATGGGAAAAGCCCCCCGAAGCGAAATAGACAGGGCCATCAGTTTTATCTGGTTGCCGCCAAGCCTCATAACGGCATGGGACAATGTGGCTGCGGGACGGCCGGCCCCAAAGAAAGAGCTGTTTGCAAGATTTAAGAGGCGCACGGTCAGCGATGGGTCTTTTCCGATCAGCATGACCATCTGTTCTACAGTGGCTTCCTCATCGGATGCAAGCTCCAGGAGCTTGACCGCGAGCGCCGACAAAGGCGGCAGTGCGTAGCCTGATTCGAGCCGTCGAATGATCGTTTGTTCAGTGTCGTCCATGTGAAATACCACCTCTTACCATAACATCGGAATATAGCTGTTCTTTCGTTAGTTTAAACCCAGGTTGCCGTAATAGAATTATTCACCCTCAATTGCCGTGGCATCGGATCAGCTCCACTTGTGCGTCCGCCACCACCAAAAGCCCTTGAGGTTGAAGACCTTGCCATAGGCCGGCCCTCGAGCGTTGCAGGCATTGGGCCTTTGCGTCTTCATTCAGCAGCCGGTCGTCCATCCGGGACTGCAGACCGACACTTGTAAAAGATAATTCATAGTGCTATAGTTTATAGTGATAGAGGGGGACGCCGTGCGGATTTTTAAAACGAAGTTGTTCGTGCGCTATGCGCGGCGGCTACGAATCAAGGATTCCAGTTTGCGTGAGGCGATTGCGCGTGCGGAACGTGGCCTTGTGGACGCAGATCTGGGCGGCGGCATCATTAAGCAACGGGTTGCACGGACAGGGCAAGGACGCTCAGGCGGGTATCGGATGCTTATCGCCTACCGATCCGGAGACCGCGCGGTGTTCCTTTACGGCTTTGCGAAGAACGAACGGGACAACATCACAAACGATGAACTCGAGACTCTGATAGAGATCGGAGCGGCATGGCTCAATGCAAAAATTGATCGCCTTGAAAAGGTAATTAAAGAGGGCATCCTCCAGGAGACAAGTTATGGCGACGAAGAACAAGAAACCTAGCCGACTGACGCAGGCGTTGCTTGAGACGGCAAAAGATATGCGTAGTGCCGGGATTCTAGATGAGACGGCTTATGCCAAGATCACCATGCGGCATCTAGATGACAAGGATGGACCAGATATCGAACCAGCAATACAT
>CAVRZU010000239.1:0-8762 GCA_963725365.1 uncultured delta proteobacterium
AGGATTCGAACCCACGGTTCCGCGCAAACGGAACAACGGTTTTCAAGACCGCCGCCTTCAACCACTCGGCCATCCCTCCAAAAGGGAAGGAAATCCCCAATTAGACCTGTCACTTTAGCTTGCCTGCTCTGAACTGTCAAGACAGAGATCGGATGACGCGCGGTGAATCTGTCCAGACGGTAGGCGCCGCCTTCCACGGCGGCGTTTTCCAGATACCCGCAATCCGATAGCCGATTCGCTATTGACCTCAAACTCGCATGGCAATTAGAATCCATTATGACACCCGTTTTTACGGCGGTTTTTTTCGCTCGATGCTTAGATTGAAACCAGGGTTATGCGGCGAGATGGGTATTAAATAACTACGGCTGCGGCCCCGGGAGGCGGACTTTGCGCACGAAAGGGGTTTGGACATGTCCTATAAGCATTCTCACGTAATCGGGACACTGCTTACGATCGGCGATGAAATTCTTCTGGGAGATATACAGAACGAAAACGCCCGGTATATTGCAATCGAGTTGCGCGCCCGTGGTTTCCGCCTCGACAAGATGATTACAGTCGGGGATATAGAGGACGATATCGCCCAATATATTGGCCAGTGTCTGAACGGGACGCATTTTATCATCGTGACCGGGGGGCTCGGTCCAACCGATGACGACAGGACATGCTCGGCCGCTTCCAGGGCTTTCGGAAGACCCCTCGTTTGCAATAACGACTACGCAACCTGGCTCAAAGACCGTATATCAGATTGGGGGGTGGAATGGTCGCGGGAGGTGGAAAGGATGGCCGAACTGCCCGAAGGCGCAGTGAAACTCGGACTTAATATGGCCGGGTTCTTTGTGCTGCACAACGGTATCCCATGTTACTTCCTCCCGGGTGTCCCCAATGAGATGAAACATCTGCTGGGAAAAAACGTAATCCCTGATCTTGAGGCAAGGTTTCCTAACAGGTGCGCGTATCTGAAACATATTGTCCGGATTCAGGGCCTCCTGGAATCTCAGGTCAACAAGAGACTTCGGTCCCTCAATCTTGGTGAGGGAGTGGACATCGGCTATTATCCCCAGGGGCGGAAAACTGGGTATCCATATTTGCCGCCGCGCCAAACGAGCAGGAGTGCCGCACCCTGGTTAAGAGCGCGGAGGAAAAAATCATCGCTTTGATCGGCGCCCATCACATAAGCGGCCATAATGACGACTGCCTCGAAAAAGTGATCGGACGTCACCTGCGCGCGCGCGGCTGGAGCATGGCTATCGCCGAATCCTGCACCGGAGGACTCCTGTCGAGAAAAATATCGGCGGTCCCCGGCGCCTCGGACTACCTGGACCGGGCGTTTGTTACCTACAGCAATCGGGCTAAGACAGAGCTTCTTGGTGTATCCGAGAGGCTTCTGCTCACACACGGAGCTGTCAGCGAGGAAGTGGCGCTCGCAATGGCCGAGGGCGCGCGCAATAATGCCTCGGTGGATGTAACTGTCTCAATAACCGGCATTGCGCCCAACCGGGGCACCTCCGAAAAACCGGTGGGGACCGTATTTATAGCCTGCGCTACTCCTACTCAACAAAAAGCCGAAAAATACTGCTTCGGCGGAACGCGCGAACAAATCCAGGAAAGCGCAACCCAGGCAGCCCTGGTGATGTTGTGGAAACTGTTGACGGGAGACGGGCACCTCGTGTGTGATTGAGCGGCGGCGGCGAGTCGCCGCTGCCATGTTGCCCGCTCAAGATTTTTGATTTTGGATTTGTGATTGCAAGTATAAGATCGCAGAATTCTCCAATCTAAAATCTAAAATCTGAAATTACAGAGTTGGGGTATTTATGAAAAAATTCAGCAAATCTGCAGACTCGATCGAGTCGGTAATCAAAGAGTTCGTAGATACTTCTCCGGAAAACAGCCTGAAAAATTCGGCAAACGATAGGGCGTTTGACAGTCCGCTCATCGGCTTTTCGTCTGGCGCAGATCCACTCTACCAGATTCAAGACCCATGTAGGTCCGTTTCATTGGACGCCAAAGGAAGCACTCGCTCAGGCTTTCCCGGACCTGTTGTTAGAGGCTGAGGAGATCTCCGTCATAAGCTGGGTCCTTCCTCAAACAAAGGCTACCAGGAAAGACAACCGCAACGAAGCTGTCTATCCTTCAGAGAGTTGGGCCAGGGCCAGGATTTTTGGCGAGGAGTTCAATGTCAAAGTGAGGAAACACCTGGTTGAATATCTCATGAGAGAGGGACACGAAGCTGTAGCCCCCGTCTTTCTTCCAAATTGGAAGATAGAACAATCGGAGCGATTTACACTTGCCTCAACATGGTCCGAGCGTCATGCTGCGTACGTGTCCGGACTTGGCACATTCGGGCTGTGCGATGGACTTATTACCGCAAAGGGTAAGGCTATGCGCCTTGGTTCGGTAGCGGCGCGAATCAAGATCGCCCCCACTCCGCGTCCGTACATGGATCACCATGCATATTGTCTTTTCTATTCGACCGGCAAATGCGGGAAATGCATTCAGCGATGCCCGGTGCAGGCTGTTTCCAAAAACGGTCACGACAAACTCAAATGTTTCAGTCATACGAAAATTGATGGGGGTGACTATGTCAAATCGCACTACGGCTTTGACGGCTACGGATGCGGACTGTGTCAAACCGGTGTGCCCTGCGAATCCAGGATACCGAAAGTAAATCGGGAATTATAAATCGATGGAACCATCCATTCGCAGCTTCATTGCAATCGACCTAAGCGATGCGGCACGTCGGCAGATCGAAGAGTCTGACGCAGGTGCTGAGGAAGAGCGATGCCCAGGTTGGATGGTCAGGATAGAGGGGATCCACCTCACGCTGAAATTCCTGGGAAACGTAGTCCCCGAGCTGATCGAAGAGATAAAACCCGTGATTGCCCGGCTAGCCTCGCAAACCGGGCCGATTCACATAGAGCCGGCGGGTTGCGGCGCCTTTCCAACGATCAAGGCGCCAAGGGTGATCTGGGTCGGGCTTCGCGGCCGGATCGGCCCACTTGCCGAACTTGCTCAAAGGGTGGAAGCAGAGATGGCCTCCTTTGGTTTCGAACCGGAAGACCGGCCGTTCAAACCTCACCTGACCCTTGGCCGCGTCAGAGGCCGGGCGCGGCTTCAGCCACTCCAGCAAATTCTTCTTGCACATCAGGACTTTACGGCGCAACCCTTTGACGCTGTTGAAGTTGTATTGTATAAAAGCGAATTAAGGCCGGACGGCGCTCGGTATACTCCTTTATTCAAAGCACCTCTTTCCGGGCCCCCCGCCCCAGCGGAAGAATAATCATATTCCATGTGATCTGAGTGTGTTATAGACAACGATTGGGGTCAGGCACAGACGACCTCTAAACCTTTCGCAACAAGGAGACCCTATCCATGGGACTTAATGACGACCGGGCAAGAGCTATCGATGCGGCGGTTTCTCAGATAGAACGCATGTGCGGGAAGGGCGCTATCATGCGCCTCGGGAAGGAACAATTGCCGAAGTGCCGGTGATATCGAGCGGGTCTTTGTCGCTGGATATCGCGCTTGGGATCGGCGGCGTCGCGCGCGGCCGCATTATCGAGATATTCGGCCCCGAGTCTTCCGGAAAAACCACTCTGGCGCTGCATATTATTGCCGAAGCCCAGAAACTCGGGGGCTTGGCAGCCTTTATAGATGCCGAACACGCCCTCGATATGGGATATGCCCGAAAACTGGGGGTGGCAGTTGAAGACCTTCTGGTCAGCCAGCCGGACTACGGAGAACAGGCGCTGGAGATCGCCGAAGTGCTGGTCCGAAGCAATGCGATTGACGTTCTGGCGGTCGATTCGGTGGCGGCGCTCGTGCCCAAAGCCGAAATCGAAGGCGAGATGGGCGATCCGCATGTAGGGCTCCAGGCGAGGCTGATGAGCCAGGCGCTCCGAAAACTTGTATCGGCAATCAGCAAATCGAAGACCGTAGTCATTTTCATCAACCAGATCCGAATGAAGATCGGGGTCATGTACGGCTCGCCCGAGACCACAACTGGAGGAAATGCGCTCAAGTTCTACGCCACCATGAGACTCGACATCCGCCGGATCGGCCCGATAAAGGAAGGTCAGGATATTATCGGCAACCGTACCAAGGTAAAAGTGGTCAAGAACAAGATTGCGCCGCCTTTTCGTGAAATTGAATTCGATATCATCTACGGACGCGGTATATCCAAAGAAGGCGAAGTCCTGGACCTGGGCGTGGAGTCTAACCTCATTGAGAAATCGGGCACCTGGTATTCCTATAATGGAGAAAGACTGGGGCAGGGAAGGGAAAATGCGAAGAATTTTCTGAGAGAACATCCCGAACTTGCTTCCGACATCGAGATGAAAATCCGCAGGCATTGCAATCTCCCGGTTAACGGAGCTGCACCCGTAGCGGCGGACTGATAAATTCAGCGGCCAGTGGCCGGTCGTCAGGAAGAGCTTCTTCCGACCGCCTTCGGTGCGGCGCTGGGCAATCGCATTGGCTAGCACGCCAGGATCGCACGCGCCACTGAAGACTGACGACTGACGAATGTTTTTAAAGGAGTTTGTACCGATGAAAGCCAGCCTCATCCGAAAGGCCTTCCTCGAGTTTTTCAAAAAGCAGGGGCACTCTATCGTAAAAAGCTCTTCGGTAATTCCTCACGACGATCCCAGCCTGCTTTTCACCAACGCGGGCATGGTGCAGTTCAAAAGGACTTTCCTGGGCGAAGAAAAGCGGCCGTATTCCCGGGCAGCCACCAGCCAGAAATGCATGCGCGCGGGGGCAAGCACAACGATTTAGAAAACGTCGGCCGCACGGCGAGGCATCATACTTTTTTCGAAATGCTCGGGAATTTTTCCTTCGGTGATTATTTCAAAGAGGACGCGATAAAATTCGCCTGGGAGTTTCTGACCGGGGATATGGACCTGCCAAAGGATAAGCTCTATGCCACGATCCACGAAGGCGACGCGGGCATGAAGCTTGGGGCGGACGAAGAAGCCCGCGGGTTCTGGGCGCGATATCTTCCGCAGGATCGGATTCTGGCGTTTCCGACAAAGGATAATTTCTGGGCCATGGGCGATACCGGTCCCTGTGGGCCATGCTCGGAAATTCTAATCGATCAGGGGCCAGGCATCGGATGCGGGCGGCCCGATTGCATGCCGGGATGTGATTGTGACCGGTACCTGGAGCTTTGGAACCTTGTCTTCATGCAGTTTAACCGGTTCCCCGGACGGCACCCTCGAACCTCTTCCCAAACCCAGTATCGACACGGGCATGGGACTGGAGAGAGTTGCCGCTGTAGCCCAGAAGGTCCAGTCAAATTATGACACAGACCTTTTCGTGCCTATGATGACAAAAATCGAGCAGCTTACAGGATATAAGTATGGAACCTCAGCGGAACAGGACGTCTCCGTTAAGGTCATTGCGGATCATAGCCGCGCTTCGGCTTTTCTGATCGGAGACGGCGCCTTGCCCAGCAACGAAGGGCGCGGCTACGTGCTGAGGCGCGTAATTCGCCGCGCTTTGAGGCACGGCCGTTTTCTGGGGCTGGACAGACCATTTTTGTCTGAGGTTGCCGTATCGGTCATGGAATCCATGCAGGACGTTTATCCGGAGTTGCTGGAAAACCGCAGCTTTATTACCCGGGTTATCCAAAACGAGGAAGAACGATTCAACGAAACCCTCGATAATGGCCTGAGGCTTCTGCAGACCGAAATTAAGCGGCTGAGCGACGAAAATGCTCAAACAATCCCCGGCTCTCTAATTTTCAAACTCTACGATACATATGGGTTTCCTATCGACATTGTCACCGACATGTCCCGGGAATTGGGCTTCCAGGTCGATGAGGCCGGTTTCCATGATCTTATGAAAAAGCAGCGTGGGTAGTCCAGGGCTGCCTGGAAAGGGAGCGGCGATCGCCAGGTCCCCGAAGTCTATGGGCAGATCAGCTCAAGGGGCCTCGCGAGAACATTTCTTGGTTATGAAACTACTCAGGCGGACTCCAAGATTATCGCAATGCTCAGCGGTGGCGAGGAAATCGGCTCTGCCTCCGAGGGTATGGATGTCGAGCTGCTCACGGCCGGCACCCCTTTTTATGGGGCGGCAGGCGGGCAGGTTGGGGATACGGGGGTTATAACAGGGCCTGCAGGCAAAATTGTCGTCTCCGATACCATCAAACTCCCCGGAAACCTGATTGTACACATGGGCAAGGTCGAATCGGGAGCTTTCCACGCCGGCGATACCGTTAAGCTGGCCGTTGACGCCCAGTTGCGCAAGGACACCGAAATTCACCACACTGCCACCCATATCCTGCACGCGGTCCTTCGCAAAGTCCTCGGAGATCACGTAAAACAGGCCGGATCGCTCGTTGGGCCGGACCGCCTCCGGTTCGACTTCAGCCATTTTAGCGCTGTGACAGCGGAAGAATCGGCCGAGATCGAACGGCTGGCAAATGACGAGATCCGTCGAAATCACCAGCTAACCGTCCGTATAATGGGGCTTGAAGAAGCCCTGAAAACCGGGGCTATGGCCCTTTTTGAAGAAAAGTACGGAGACCGGGTCCGGCTTGTTGAAATTCCGGGCTTCAGCCGCGAGCTTTGCGGAGGCACCCACACGCACTGGACGGGGGAGCTGGGGGTTTTTCTAATACTGCAGGAAACCGGCATAGCCGCCGGAGTGCGTAGAATCGAGGCCCTTGCGGGCCGGCCGGCGCTTGAATACATAAATCGTCAAAGACAAGTCCTCAACCGTGCAGCGGCCGTGCTCAAAGCCGCCCCTTCAGAAGTGGCCGAGCGCATGGAAAAAATACTCGCTCAACAGCGGCAGATGGAAAAAGAAATCGAAGCCCTTAAGGCCTCGGCCGCCGGCAAACGATCTGCCGATCTTTTCGATCAGACCGCTGAGATTGAAGGTGTCAGGGTCCTGATTACCCAGATCAAAGCTGATGATCCGAAAGTCCTTCGGGAGATAAACGATCAATTCCGGGATAAGTTTTCTAAAGGGGTTGCCGTTCTTGGAGCCGTATCTGAGGGAAAGGTCTTTCTGCTCGTGGGAGTCACCCGGGACCTGACCCCCGGGCTGCACGCCGGAAATCTCATAAAAGAGATCGTCAAGGAAGTGGGAGGATCAGGCGGTGGACGGCCCGATATGGCCCAAGCCGGAGGGAACAAGCCCGACAAGCTCGAAGATGCTCTCCATTTGGCTGAGAAACTGATTAGAAAAGTTTTGAGTTCTTAGTTTTCAGTTTTGAGTTTCAGATCCGGTCCATGCTGCAAAAAGAAAGTTCTCTTTCCATCTCGTCGGTCAGTTCTTTACTAAAATCCAGTATATTATATGTCGCGCCGCATTCACGGCAGCGCAGGTAAGCCCTGCGTCAGGCTTTTACTAATTCGAGCTCTTTGCTGCACTTTTTACAAAGCAATTTGAGTTCTCCTCGATCAGAAAGAATTGAAATCCACAGCAACGGCAACGGCAACAGTTAAGTCTATAACGAATTGGCGATTGAATTCAAGCCCTAATACCCGGTATCATACTGAGTTGGGTCTAATCGGGCGTTTCGGGTTACCTGTTGAAAAACAACTCGAAACTCTCTAATTATAACTCACAACTCATAACCTCAATTTGTCGGGGGACTTTTCTTGACGCCGCCGAAGGCGGCGGCAATCCCGGCCGGCGGTCCCACCGCCCAGATGGCCGGAAAGAAAGGGGTTCCTTGGCATTTATTATTAAGTATTGACTAAGCATCTTAATATATCTTAACTTATTTCCTATTGAAATCATTTGGCCAGTAGTGTAACCTCCAAGGCCATGGTGGTGTATAATTTGTAGCAGGGGGAGCGGTAAAAGCCGGTTATTCTAAGCCCGATGGCCGCGAAGGAGAAAGAAATATGAAATCTTACGGCTCTGAAAAGTGCCTTCCTATAGATTATTACCTGAAAAAATCCAGACCCGGAAAACGATTTTGAAAGTCTGCTCGAAGGGCGAGGCATAGCGGGCCGGTTTCACAGCCCTGATTTGGATTTGGAGCGGGTAGACCGCGCTGAAGCCGAGGAGGTGGAGGATGTTCCTGCCGCCGAATGGAACCGGAAAGGAAGAAGATCTGGTCGAAACCGAAGTCGTTGCAGCACCGATAGAAGACTTTGAAGAAGACCACATAACCTGTTATCTCAAGGAAGTGTCCAGCTACCCTTTGCTTACCCAGGAGCGCGAAACCGAACTGGCTCAGATAATCAGGCAGGGGCAGGACGAGCTCGTCCATATAGTCGAGGAACACGCATCCGCAAACAGGATCATGGCGGACCTTGACGAAAAGGTCTACAAGCTCCTGGAGCACGAGAAAACCTTCCCCGGTGTAAGGGATAAGGTGCTTAAAGTCGTTGTGCGCACGCTGGAGCGGGCCACAAACGAACACCCGGAAGATCCGCTCTTCTCGGCCTCACTGACAAGGGTACGGGCGATAATGAAGGCCGTGGACACGGCAAAGCAGGAGATGGTCAGGGCAAACCTCAGGCTGGTCCTGAGTATAGCCAAGCGGTACAGGGGCCGAGGCATGACTTTTGACGACCTGATCCAGGAGGGGAACCTCGGTCTACTCAAGGCGGTCGGCCGGTTCGACCATACGAAGGGGAATCGGTTCAGCACATATGCGACATGGTGGGTCAGGCAGAGCATCATTCGGGGGATTTACGACAAGACCAGGACAATTCGCCTGCCGGTGCATTTTATCGAACTGAAAAACCTTTTCTTCAAGGTCTATTATGAACTGCTCAAGGAACTGGGGCGGGAACCTC
>CAVRZU010000240.1:0-17710 GCA_963725365.1 uncultured delta proteobacterium
AAAGGCATCCGCTTCGCTGGGGAATAAATCGTGTGCGGATTTCCCAGCAACTCGTCCCGCTTAAGGCTGACAAAGTTGCAGTAAGCATCGTTTAGCAGCACATAGCGGTGTTGCCTGTCTTTCACAAAATGGGATCGGCGACGGCATTGATGATCTTATCCAAATGAGTTTTGGATTCGGCGAGCTCCGCCTCTATCTGCCGCGTTCGGCAATCTCCTCATGGAGGCTCTTGTTAGCCCGCTCAAGCTCTATTGTTCGTTCCCTTACAAGCCGTTCCAACTGATGATGATATCGCGCCAGTTGGTTTTCGGCCCGTTTTCTCTCTATCGCGTGCCGTATGGACCTTTCGAGCAAGTCAGCGTTTATATGACCCTTGACCAGATAGTCCGCTGCTCCGCTTCTCATCGCCTCGACGTCTATTTCGTACCTCCCTTGTCCGGTTAGAATGATTATTGGCGTCTCATTGGCTTCATTGCACAATTCCTGAATGAATTCCAAACCGGTGCGAGCGCCGAGCATGTAATCGAGAAGACAGATGTCGTGCCCACGCCCGCGCATTGCCTCAAGACCAGCCTCATAGCCGGTCACCCAATCCAGATGGAACCTCAAAGGAAGCGCCCCCGAGAGCAGGGCCTTAATGATGGCGTAATCATCCTCATCGTCTTCGATGATGAGAATCCTCAAGGGAGCTTCATCCATCTGGTTCAATCCTCCTTTTATCATGGTCATCATCATCATTGAATTACGCAGGAGACGGCTCTTTGTCATGGATTCCATTATCTTGACCCATTAGTCGAAGGGCGCCCTGGAATGGGCGAGGGAGTGGATCGTAAGAACGGACAATGCTGAAGAATGGCTGCACCAATCCCCGCAGCCAGTAAAGCTCCAAAGAACATCAAGCTCCTGATTCCACGCATTGTTACGCCTCTCCAGACCGTTCCATGGAGACGACAGGGGACTGCTCGAATCCAGGGATTCGTCAGGAACCGATGCTTCAACCTGTTAACGGAATCGTGAGTCCGTAGGACTCGACGCGAGATATGCCTTTTGCTCTATGTGGCCGTGCAGTTTCCCCCGGAACTGCCAACTCTCTTCCTCTTCCATGCAAAGTGAAAGGCGGCGAAAAGCAAATATAGAAGGCGAAGCATTCTTGGCAGAGATCGTCTCGCGACCGTATTGTAGCAGGTTGGAAATCCGAGGTAAAGTGAGCCTCATGTGTTATTTTATCTTTAAGGTTTTACGTTCGATTACATCAATAATCAAAAAGGAAATTGAATGGGAACAAAGACGTTCGAGGAAATGTACAAGGGAGTGCCTCCCTGGGAAATAGATGGGCCTCAGAGCGAGATCGTGCATCTTGCCGAACGTGGTGAAATAAGGTCCGCAGTGCTCGATGCCGGTTGTGGGACTGGCGAAAATGCCCTCTACCTGGCAGAGATTGGCTTTGAAGTAGTGGGCATCGATATTGTGCCGTCCGCTATTGAAAAAGCTTTCGGCAAAGCAAAGGGACGCTCTCCGGCCCCCACATTCCTGGTTTGGGATGCTCTGGACCTTGAGCTCCTGGAGAGAAGGTTCAATAGCGTTATTGACTCGGGGTTCTTTCATGTTCTTCCTGATAAAACGCATCCTGTTTTTGTAAAGAGCCTTGTCTCGGTGCTCAATCCAGGGGGGACGTACTTCATGATGTGCTTTAGCGAACACGAACCAAGTTCATGGGGACCTAGAAGGGTGACTCAAGCCCAGATTCGAGAAACCTTCAACAAGGGTTGGCGAATCGATTACATTCGGGAGGCGAAATTCGATACAAACCTTGGTTCCCGCAAATGTAATGCCTGGCTTTCTTCAATCACATTAATCGGGTCTTAGTGAACTCCTAAGGGCGCTGAGCGGACGCGCACGCCTTTGAGCGCCAGGGTCGCGGGGATGCATATCAGGCTGGCGAAAGCAAGAATGCGGAAGTCATCCATGTACGCAAGCAGGCTGGCCTGCTGGATCGCCAGATTATACATGGCCTGGTAGGTTTTTGGGTCCAGGAAATCGGCTGGAGCTTTCAAGGCGAAAAATGAACTGAGCTTATGAAAATATTGCTGGAATGCAGGATTATAAAAGGTGAAATGGGCAGATATGTAAGTCAGGTGCTCCTGAGCGTTTCGTGCCAGCAAGGTGGTTACCGTAGAAATGCCGATACTGCCTCCGAGGTTTCTCATCAGGTTGAAGATCCCCGCAGCGTTGCCCATCTGTTCGTTAGGCAATCCCCCCATTGTAAGGGTTGTCAGGGGCACGAAGATAAGTCCCATCGCAAGACCCATTACGATATTGGGGATTACGATGTTGGAAATGGAAATCTGCAGATTTAGCCCGCTCAGTTGGTAACAAACCCAGGCAAGGGTCGTGAAGCCGCAGGTGATAAGGATTCGGCTGTCCAGCTTTCCAATCACCCTGCCAACGAAAAACACCGCAATTATCGCTCCAATGCCGCGGGGGCTAAGAGCCAGGCCACTGTACAAAGCCGTGTATCCCATCAGGCTCTGCAAAAAAAGAGGCTGAAGGGTTATGGTGCTGTACAATAATACGCCGACGATTGTTATCAATGCCGTGCCCAGGGCAAAGTTGCGGTTTTTTAAGACCCTGAGATTAACAATTGGCTGTTTCTGCCGAAGTTCCCAAAAAATAAACGAAACCATCGATGTGAAAGAAATTGCGGCCGCCCATCGAATCCACTGAGCCGAAAACCAGTCATCCTGCTGCCCCTTGTCCAGAATAACCTGAAGGGTGGCAAGCCAGATTGCCATGAACGAGAAGCCCAGGTAATCGATCCGGGCGGTGGTCGATTGCCTGGCGGAAATCAGGTAGGGCGGATCCTCGATGAATAACTGGCACATGTAAATAGCGAGTATGCCGATTGGCAGATTTATATAGAAGATCCATCGCCAGGAATAATCGTCGGTTATCCAGCCTCCCAGAGTGGGGCCAATTATTGGAGCAACCACAACACCCATGGCGAAAATGGCCATGGCCACACCCCGTTTTGCCGGAGGGAAACTTTCCATGAGAATTGCCTGGGAAATCGGCTGAAGGGCTCCTCCCGCCGCACCCTGTAGAATCCTGGCAACAATCAGCACTCCAAGCGTAGGGGCCGTTCCGCATAAGGCCGAAGCCAGGGAGAATGCGGTGATGCACGTTATCAGAAATCTTTTGCGTCCGAAACGAATGCCCAGCCAGCCGGTCATCGGCAGCACGATTGCATTGGAAACCAGGTAGCTGGTCAAAACCCAGGTGGCCTCATCGGTGGTGGATGAGAGGTTCCCGGCGATATGAGGCAGGGCGACGTTTGCAACCGATGTGTCGAGCACTTCCATGAATGTGGAAAGCATGACCGCAACGGCGATCAGCCATGGGTTTACACTCGGTTTCCATTCGGTTTCAGCTGGAGCGGGATTAATTGCGGCGGTCACGCCTTTTGAACTCCTTCATACATGCCGCCCTTTCAATTTCGAAAGATTCCAGGAAGCAGCCTTTTCAATTCAGATACACCGCTGCCCCGGCTCACAGGCAATCGTGATGACAATCGGCAAGGGCATACCATATTCTCGATCAATCGTTCAAGCTATTGAAATCGATTCGCCTCAATTCTACCTTTAAAATAAGTTTGGTTATCTATCTTTCTTTCTAAATATCTGGAGGTCAGCCATGCGAATGCTTCTAAATGTGAAAATCCCCAATGAGCAGTTCAACAAAGCAGTCAGAGACGGTAGTGCGGGCCGAAAATTGCGCAGCATTCTGGAGGAGATCAAACCTGAGGCAGTCTATTTTACCGAGCAGAATGGCCGGCGAGGAGCAATACTGATCATCGATATGGCTGACCCTTCCAAAATACCGTCATTTGCCGAGCCATGGTTTCTTGCCTTCAACGCCGACGTCGAATTCCGTATCGTGATGACGCCTCAGGATCTCGAAAAGGCCGGCCTGGAGGAACTCGGGAAAAAGTGGTCCTGAGTCACAAGAGCAGTCGTCAGTCATCAAAATATGCCCTTCCAGGACTTGGGTTTTGTGGTAGAAAGAAAATCTCTTTGTGTCCGGCTGCTCTGTGAAACCAACATCGAGCTTCTTGAAATTTTGTCAAGATTTTCTTGCCGCCGCCTGAGGTTTGAGTGGCGAACCCGGCCGGCGGTCCCACCGCCTTTTTCTTGCCGCCGCCGAAGGCAGCGGCCAATCCGGCTGGCGGTCCCACCGCCCTGTGGTCTCATCCGGGAGGCTTGTTGAAAATGTCCGCTCCAATTGGTCCTGAAACCGCAATCTTTAAGATGGAACCCGGCGAAGTCCTCAAGCAGGCAATTCACACCGCTGCCGCCATCTTAAGGGCGGGTGGGCTTGTATTATACCCGACCGAGACCTTCTATGCGCTTGGGGCCATCCCGGAGTTTGCGCAAGCAGTTCAAAAGGTGTTTGAAGCCAAAGGCAGGGATGTTCGAAAACCGCTGCCGCTCATCGCCTCAGACATTCAGGCAGTCCTGAGGGCTGCATCGGATTGGCCGCAATCAGCCGATGTGCTGGCGCGCAGCTTTTGGCCCGGTCCACTGAGCATCGTGGTCTCAGCGGCCGCGTTTCTGCCATCTGTGTTGCACGCGCAAACCGGCAAAGTGGCTCTGCGTATTTCATCTCACCCGGTTGCCTCGCTGTTGGCCCGGGCCTCGGGGGGACTCATCGTTTCAACCAGCGCAAACAGGGCAGGGGAGCCTCCTCCGAAAGATCGCGGAACCATAGACCGGGAGTTGCTCCATGCGGTTGACGCACTGCTCGACGCGGGAGATTTGCCTGGCGGTTTGGCTTCGACTATAGTAGATGTTACCGTTCATCCGGCGGTGCTTATCAGGGCGGGCAAGATCGCCTGGGAAGACATTCGACGCGTTCTTGAAGGCTGATCGGCAGTAAAGATGCATAAGAGTCTGCCGGTCCATGCCGTGTAGTGTATGGAAAAGGCCCTCTAAAGATTTAAAATCCGGGAATAATCCGAAGTGGTCTTATCAATTCTTGCGATTTTAATATTATCTTCGATTCTGGCAGGTTCTTTTGCGGCCTCTCGCCGCTGGAAAAGGCTTGAGGCCTCCAGTAGCCGTGTTGTGCTCTCCGGCGGCGGAACGGGGGGCCATGTAAACCCCGCACTGGCCATCGCTGAAGGCATAAAATCACGTGAGCCGGAAACACGGTTTCTTTACATCGGCGTTAAAAATAAAGCCGAAAGTGTGATTGTGAAAAAAGCAGGCTATGAGCTTCGCTTCGTCAGCTCAGAGGGATATCCGGGGATCAGTCCGTCGTTTGGGACATTGCGGTTTCTATCAAAACTCTGTTTCGGGATCGCTCAATCCATGGTTATTTTAACCATGTTTGCTCCAAATCTGATAATTGCTACGGGCGGATATGTGAGTGCGCCGGTTATTATCGCTGCAATTTTATTGAAAAAACTGAAAATTGCGCGAGTGCGGATTTTTTTGCACGAGCAGAACAGCATCCCGGGCCAGTTGAATGTACTGATGGGCAGGTGGGTTGACAAAGTGCTTCTCACCTTCCCGCAGACCCTCTCTTTTTTCCCGAACGCAGCGGTGGTTGGCTATCCAATACGTCATTCGATCGTTCCGATCCCTGCGGAGCAGGCCAGGCAAAGACTTTCCTTTGCAATCCCAAAGGAGCGGGAGATCATATTCGCGTTTGGAGGCTCCCAGGGGGCGCGCACAATAAACCGGGCGATTGTCGATGCGCTCCCTTACCTCTTTGAGCACAGGGACAGGTTGTTCATTATACACGGCAGCGGCCTCGCCAGTTCCGCAGACTACGATGCGGAGGCAGACACCCAAAGGCGGATCTGCAAAGCTCTATCGCCCGAACAATGCTCTCTGCTCAAAGAGTTTTACTACCGTCAGGACTACTTTCATAACATTGAAGATATTTACTCCGTAAGCTCGCTGATAGTTTGCAGAAGCGGTGCGGGAAGCTTAAACGAGATTTCGCGCATAGGAAAACCCGTTTTGTTGATTCCCAAGGTCAACCTTCCAGGGGATCACCAGGTTATGAACGCCAGGGTTATGAAAAGCGCCGGGGCGGCAGAGGTTCTTTTCGAAGACACGGTAATGGAAAATGGAGGGCTGCTGGAGAAGCTGGACGGACAGGTTCTGGCGGAAAAGATAATAGCCCTGATCGAAAGCCCGGCGCGGTTGGGCCACATGGCTGAAATGAGCAGGAATTTTCTTCGGCGCAAGGCGATCGAACGGATTTTGAGCGAGATTTATGGGGATATGCGTTTTACGGATGGCAATGGCGGCAATGGAACACCTTTTAGAGATCTTGCCGCAAACGGGTGTCTCCTGCAAATGCTTTCGAAAGCCTATAGCGTTTCCGGGCGCAACTTTGATCCGGCCTGCGTCGTGGAAGACCCGGACGATCTTGCCTATTACCAGCACAGAGCGGCGGGATTGCTTAGCCATAAGGGTTGGCAGGACCGCAACCTGGGTGTTAAGCTTATCGGCCTGACCAGATACAGGGAAAAAATCCCGACCCTGCTTAAAATGCTCTCCGACAGGACCCCGGTGAGCCGGATGAAGAGGCTTTTTGGAGGAGACTTCGAGCAAGTCGGGTTCATTCGGAGAAATATCATCCATGCGCTTACAATTCTTGACCATTTCGACGCTGATGTTGAAAAACATCTGCTCGCGGCCATGGACGACCCCTATTTCGAGGTCCGGGCTCAGGCCTGCCGTACTATCGCTCATTTTGGCCGGTTTTTGGCCGGAAACGATGCATGTATAAGTCGGGTCCTCGAGTGCCTCGAAGACGAATGCTTCGAAGTAGCGGTCGAGGCAGCGAAAGCTATGGGCGAAATAGGAACAGATTGGACAGCAGCTAAGGCGCTTCTTTCAATGAATGAATCTCACTATTGGCAGGTGCGCAACGCATCCCTTTGCGGACTTAAGCAAATGATCCTGCGGGGAGTGGTGGACGCCTCTGACGAGTTGATCGACAGGGCCTCTTCTTTTATCCTGACCTCAACGGATTTCAGACCTCATTTTCAGATAAAGGAAACGTACGCGGCAATCCGGAAATGCCCGAACGGGAAAGTTAAATGATTTACGAAATCTGTAATTTGCTCATCTCGCTTTCAGAGAGTTTTTCATTTTGCAGGCTTGTGAACTACATAAGCTTCAGAGCCATAATGTCCGCGCTTACAGCGGTCATTTTCGTCTTTCTTTTCAGCAGGCATTTCATTTTGTTTGTCCATAGGCACTGCTTTCTGGACCAGGTGCGCGAAACAGGTGTTCAAACAGCATTCGACAAGAGCGGCACCCCGACAATGGGGGGAGTTCTCATAATCGGCGCGGTGCTCGTCTCGATGGCTATCTGGGGCAACTGGCGAAGCCCCTTCATGCTCTGCTCTGTTGCGGGGATGGTCTGGTTCGGGCTGTTGGGCCTGTGGGACGACGTATCGAAGGTGCGGCGCAAAAGCGGGGACAAAGGGCTTTCCGAACGCAGCAAGCTTTTTATGCAGGGGTTATTCAGCATTGTTTTCGCCTGGATTTGTGTAGGGCCCTGCGCGCCGCTTGGAAGCGCTCTTGCCACCAAAGTCTTCGTTCCCTTCTACAAATACCCGCTCGCAGACATCGGGCCATGGCTCTATGGCCTGTTTATTTTCCTGTTCGTTATCTTTGTTTCCAATGCAGTGAACATAACCGACGGCCTTGACGGGCTTGCCATTACTCCTTCCATTTTCGTCGTGGCCGTCCTGGGCATCTTTGCCTATGTCGAAGGAAACCGGATATACTCAAGCTACCTCTATTATCCCTTTTTGCGCGGGGCAGGCGATTTGACGATCTTCGGAGCGGCGTTCGTAGGCGCAGGCCTGGGCTTTCTGTGGTACAATGCGTATCCTGCCCAGATTTTCATGGGGGATACCGGCTCTCTTGCCATCGGAGGCACCATGGCGGTCGTGTCGGTGTTGCTAAAACAGGAGATGCTGTTTCCTCTACTGGGGGCGCTGTTCATCGCCGAAGCAATCAGCAGTCAAGTCCAGGACAAAATAGGAGTAAGATGGATTGGGCGGCGTATTTTCTTTCGCGCCCCTCTGCACCATAACCTTCAACACAGAGGAATTGCCGAAACCAAGGTAGTGATCCGGTTATGGATAGTTGCAGGCATCCTTGCTCTAATTTCCCTGGCTACTCTTAAACTGCGATAACTATGAAGCAGTGGCCAGTCTTCAGCCTTCAGTGGTCAGAAAAAACTCTCACCAATTAAAGAGTACTGAAAACTGGGAAGGGGAGGCAATGTACATTCTTATCGTTGGCGCCGGGGCAATTGGCAGTCTGATCGGAGCGCGGCTGTCCAAGACGAAGGCATCGCTTTCGCTTTTCAGTACGGATCGCGAGCACATGGAGGCCATTGGGCAGGGTGGACTGAATATCGAGGAACTTGACGGAACTGTGCGCAACTACACCCTTTCCGCCAGTTTCGAGGTTGACAAGATCCCTCCGAATCCTGACCTGGCGATTATACTGGTGAAATCTTATGCCACCAAAGACGCCTTATCGCTCGTGCATGGCGTCTGTTCCGCGTCCACGGTTTTTCTCACGTTGCAGAACGGAATCGGGAACTGGGAGCGGATAGCCGGGATTAGAGGCAAAAGCGCCGTCATTGCCGGCAGTACAGCCCAGGGATCAACCCTTCTCGGACCGGGTTTGATTCGTCACGGCGGCAACGGGCCTACCTATATAGGCGAACCTGGCGTTGTGGCATCCGAAAGGGTCGCACGCTTCGTCGAATTATTCCGGGAAGCCGGACTGGTCGTTGAACCAACCGATGAGGTGGAACGGCTCATCTGGGAAAAGCTCATAGTAAACGTTGGAATTAACGCAATAACCGGCCTGACCGGAATACGAAACGGATTCATCGCGCAAATGCGGGAAGCTGCCGAGTTGTGCAGAGCGGCCGTGGAAGAGGCCATACTAGTGGCCAGGTGGAAAGGTTTTCAGATCGGCGCGGAAATGGTGGAGCGTGTAATCGCTGTCGCAAGGGCCACTGCCCGAAACCGTTCGTCGATGGGGCAGGATGTGGATAAGAAAAAGAGGACTGAAATCGATGCAATAAACGGGGCAGTAGTGCGCTTCGGCAGGGAAGCGGGAATTGCGACCCCCGTAAACGAGACTCTCACATTATTGATGAAGGTGCTCGAGGCGCAATATAGCGGCCAAGCCGGTCCCGGTTGAGACTGAAAGAAGTGTGGGCAATGCTATCGGGTCCAACGAAAAAGCTCAGAGTGAAAGCCTCTTCGGGGGGCGATTTCTATGCCGTTTCGTCTAAGAGGCGTTTTCGAGGAAGGCATTTATTCGCGATTTTGCTCATCCTTGGGGTGAGTGTGGGTATCTACGAAAAAGTTCATCGGCCTGGGGCAAAGATGTCTCAACAAAGGCAGGCCCTTGAAGCGGGGGTCCTTGAACCGATCGCCGCCCAGCCCCGGACCGCTGCTGCCGTGCCGGCATCCCAGTCCTCCGACCCTTTTGAAATCCGTCATCTGGATCTCCATGCCGGGGATACACTGGAGGGGTTTGCTAGAGATTACGCAATTCCCGGTGCGTATTCCAGGGATTGGCGTAAGGCCTGTCCATCCGGTTTGCCTGACCGGTTCAATGAAAAGGATGAGATAATTTTAGTGCTCAACCGGGCGGACGGGTTTCCGGTCGAGTTGGTTTATCTTAAGTCCAGGGGTGGTTCTTATACATTGCGGAAAAGCTCCGTAGGCTGGGAATGCAGGTCTGATGAGAGCATGGCCGCAGGGTCCGGAAAGACCGTGAGGGGTGTTTGGTCCGAAAATTTCTATGATTCCTGTATCGCCGCAGGGTTGCCGGCGAAGCTTGTTTCAAATCTTGCCGATATTTTTTCTTATGATGTCGATTTAACGTCCGAGCTGAGGGAGGGAGATTCCTTTTCTGTCTTCTATCAGGAATACCCGATCCAATCGAGCGAGGGAACGCAGTTTCTCGTCCTTGGGGCTGAAATAAGCGTATCGGGCAAGGTCTTTGAAGCTTTTGGATTTTCTCTTCCGGATGGATCGTGGGATTATTTCGATGCTAAAGGGGCTTCACTGAAAAGGGCATTTCTCAAAAGTCCCATAGATTACCGGCATTCCTTGTCTTCCAAAACATCCAGTAATATCAAACCCGTTTCCAGGAATTTTCGTTCAACCTCCGGCTTAAGTTTTGTTGCCCCAAAAGGGACCATGGTCTGCGCAATCGGGGACGGGTTCGTTTCAGCCATCCGCAAAAACGGTCGAAAGAATGTTTCGATTGAAATCCGCCACCGGGGAGGATACTCAAGTTCGTACGGAAATCTCGGTTCCTTCAGCCGCGGCCTGAGGCGTGGCTCGCCGGTTTCCAGGGCGGAAACAATCGGTTCGGCAGGGCCGGTTGGAAGCGGAAAATGTCGTCTGGATTTCCATCTTTATAAAGACGGAAAGCCTGTCAACTTTCAAAGCGCAGAGTTTGCCCGCTCGAAATATGTGCCTAAAGATATCGTGCCGGAGTTTGAAAAATCGAAGGATTTTTGTCAGTCCGCCCTGCACGGAGCAACGGCAGAGAATAAATAATGGCCGATTTGTTTGCCGAAGTTGTCATACTGGGATCGGCCCTCAATAAGGGTCTTCATTACTCGGTGCCGACCCTTCTGGCAGGAAAGGTGTGCCCGGGCAGCAGGGTTTCGGTAGGATTGGGCAAGAGGAAAGCTGCCGGGATCGTTTTGAGCCTGGTGGATTGCCTTCCCGAGCTGCCGCAGTCAATAAAGATTCGCCCCATACTCGAAGTTGTCGGTGAACTGCCGGCCGTCCCGCTCGATCTCCTGGAGTTGTGCACCTGGATTTCCAATTATTATTTTTATCCCCTGGGTGAAGTACTTAATCTCGTAGTTCCTTCGAAGCTCCTTAAAAAGAGCGTCCCGGGTCTCGAAGGGCCGCAGACAATCGTGGGGATGGGCAATCCCTCCGAATTGGAACTCAACGCCGACCAGAGTGCCGCTCTCGATGGAATAGTTCCTTTCGTCGATAATCCGCGTTTTAAGCCTTTTCTTTTATACGGAGTGACCGGCAGCGGAAAAACGGAAGTCTACCTTCATTTGATTGAAAGGGCGGCCCGATCCGGCAATGGCGCGCTTGTACTGGTGCCGGAAATCGGGATCAGCACGCAAATGGAGTCGATTTTTCGGGATCGCTTCGGAGAGCGGCTTGCCGTGTGGCACAGCGCCTTGTCTGATGCTCAACGCAGACTGGCGTGGGCCGACATTCGCTCCGGCAGGAAAAGTATTGTGCTGGGGGCAAGGTCTGCCGTATTCACGCCGGTTCGGAACC
Source organism: uncultured delta proteobacterium (assembly GCA_963725365.1). Lineage (GTDB taxonomy): Bacteria > Desulfobacterota > Syntrophobacteria > Syntrophobacterales > Syntrophobacteraceae > SbD1. The sequence continues at coordinate 11,381 of CAVRZU010000240.1, forward strand.
TTAGGCTGATCATAGTCGATGAGGAGCACGACACCTCCTACAAGCAGGAGGACCGTTTGCGCTACAACGCCAGGGACGTGGCTCTTATGAGGGGAAAGATCGTTGGCGCGCCCGTGATAATGGGATCGGCCACCCCGTCGATCCAGACGATATACAGATGCTCCGAAAATCGGTATCGTTCCATCCTGCTGCCGAACAGGGTGATGAACAGGCCTCAACCGCAATTCGAAGTCGTGGACATGAAGCTCGAAGGAGGAGGCAAAAAGATTTTTTCGTTCAAGCTTCTGGAGGCCATCGGCGAAACGCTCCGCAGCGGCCGGCAGGCACTGCTGTTCCTTAATAGAAGAGGATATGACAAGTACTACCTTTGCAACGCCTGCGGGCATGCGCTTCAGTGCGCCTCGTGCAGCCTGACCCTTACTTACCACAAAAAGGATAATTGCCTTCGATGCCACTATTGCGGTTGGGAAACGTTTCTGCCCGAGAGGTGTCCGGTTTGCGCCCACGCCGCACTATTTCCACATGGGTTTGGGACCGAAAAAGTGGAAAAAGAATTAAAGAAGCTTTTTCCGGCGGTTCGTGCGGTTAGAATGGATAGAGACACCATGCTCAGCCACGACCGCATGGTGAGCGCCCTGGATGCGTTGCGCTCAGGCAAAGCCGACGTTTTGCTCGGCACTCAGATGGTGGCGAAGGGCCATGATTTTCCCAATATTACGCTGGTGGGCATAATCAACGCCGACGCCGGTCTTCAGGCGCCGGACTTCCGGGCAGGGGAGGTCCTTGTGCAGTTGCTCATCCAGGTCGCCGGGCGTGCCGGGCGTGGGGACGAACCGGGCCGTGTAATCCTGCAGACATACAATCCATCGCATTTTACCATTGAGTCGGCTCTAAAGCTCGATTACGACGGTTTTTGCCGGGAAGAGCTCAACTCGAGGGAAAATCTTCAATACCCGCCTTTTACCCGGCTTCTCAAGATTCTCGTCACTTCGGCAAGCGAGGAATCTGCCCGCGCCGGGGCCCGTCTGCTTGCCGCCGTTTGCCGTGAAAAGTCCGCCTCCTTCAGAAATCAGGGAGGAAATGTCGCCATTATGGGTCCATCGCCGGCAGCCTGCGTGAAGCTCAAAAACCGGTTCAGGTGGCAGTTGTTCATCAAGACCTGGACAATCTCGGACATGCAGAATTTTACCGGGTGCGTGCTCGAGTCCGTCAAAAACGATCCGGACTTCCGCAGCGTTCAGATTACCGTAGATCGCGATCCCGCAACCGAGATATAAGCGTTCACCGCAGAGGCGCAGAGACCGCGAAGAGAAAAAATGGAAATCAACGAACTGACAAAAGAAGTTATTGGGGCGGCGATTGAGGTCCATCGGGCATTGGGAGCGGGTCTTTTGGAATCCGCTTATGAGGAATGTCTCTGTATGGAATCAATAGAATTGTCATGGGCTTAAAGCAATGAGAAGCACTTTTTCTCTGCGGCCTCTGCGCCTCTGCGGTGAATGGGTCTTATGTCCGACATAATTCTCATACAGCCCCCGATTCGGGATTTCTATCTAACGGCAAAAAGGACCATTCCCTACGGGCTGGCCTGCATTGCGGGAACGCTTTTAAAGGAAGGGTATTCGGTCGAAATCCTGGACGCTCTTGCCTCAACCAGGTCAAAAAAGGCGGAGCTTCCGCCTGAATTGTCGTTTCTGCAAGACTTTTATTCGGGACCCGACATCTCTCCGTTTTCTCTGTTTCACGGTTTCAAGCGCTTTGGACTCTCTGATGAGGCTATCTCCGAGAGGATCCAAAATTCTGACCCATTCCTGGTGGGAATATCGTCTCTTTTTACCGCATACAGCTCTGAGGCCCTGCTGATGGCAGAAGTCGTCAAACGTCTGCGTCCGCATGCCATCACGGTTATTGGCGGGCATCATCCAACCGAAATGCCCGAAGAGGTATTGAAACATGATTGCGTGGATTTCATTATTCGAGGCGAGGGCGAGATTTCCATGGCCCTTCTCGCCAAGGCAATTCGTGGTGACATTTCAATCGAATCGGTCCCGGGGGTTGGATTTAGATCACTAAGCGGAAAAGGCGGAAAAGGCGGGAAGTTTTTTATAAGCCCTCCCGCCGTTTTGGCAAACCTCGACGAGACGGCGCTTCCGGCGTCCGGGCTTATAGACAGTCATTTCTACCAGCGCAGCAAAAGGCCGTGCGCGGTGATTGCAGCCGGAAGAGGCTGCCCTATGGGTTGCAGCTACTGCTCGATTGGATGCTCAACGTGGTGCGGCTTCCGCATGAAGAGCGTGAGCCGGGTGATAGAAGAAATGAAACATGCTGTCTTTGGAGTTGGCGCGCGTTTCATTGATTTCGAAGATGAAAATATTTCCTGCCGCAGACAATGGTTTCTCGAACTGCTCCATGAAATAGTGGTGCAGTTCAGGGGCTGTGGCCTGGAGCTGCGGGCCATGAACGGCCTTTTCCCTCCGACCCTCGATGATGAAGTGATTTGCGCGATGAAGGCTGCCGGTTTTACGGCCCTTAACCTCTCGCTTTGTACGACCTGTTTGGACCAGTTGAAAAAATTCAGACGCCCCGATGTGCGCCATGAGTTTGAAAAGTCTCTGCTGTCAGCGGAAAAGTATGGGATAGAAGCGGTTGCTTACATAATCGTCGGCGCGCCCGGGCAGGACCCTCAAGACTCCCTTGCGGACCTTCTATACCTGGCCGATAAAAAGGCTATTGCAGGAGTATCGGTGTTTTATCCGGCCCCCGGCAGCGCCGATTTCCAAGAGTGCGCCGCTCTCAATATACTGCCCTCTTCACTGGCTCAATTTCGCTCGACGGCCCTCCCGATATCCGGCGCGACTACCAGAACGGATTCGATAACGCTGCTCAGGCTGGGGAGAATCCTTAATTTCTTTAAATCGCTTGATTCAGCGGAAAAAGAAAGAGGTCCTGAGCCTTGACGGAGAGCATCCGTTGAAACCGGGCTCCGACAAAATATCGCTGGTGATGCCGCATGCGCTTTAGACAATCATGCCGCCAAAAGACGCGCCATTGGAAAAGCACTGTTGGGCATTTTCCTGCGCGATGGAGTCGTTTACGGCTTGAGCCGAGCAGGGGCATCTGTTTCGACACCTGGTTTCCAAGCCCCTGTGCCTGGAATTTGGAAAGCGGTTGCTGAGGCTTTTTAGACAGGATTAACAGGAGAGCCTCTTGCAAAACTCCAAAAGACGAGACTAGAAACTGACAAATAAAGATTATCTCTGGAATTGCCTGTTTCACGGCTGACAAATCAGTCTGCTCGCATCGGAGAAACACTTATGAGCCTTCAGAGAAAAGTCATGGTGGTAGGGTCCGTTGAGTTCCTGGTGATGGCGCTGGTTCTCTTCGTGTCGGCGGGGACAGTCACTGGCCGGCCGCCTGGGTCTTCCTTGGTCTGATCTTCGTCTGTAGCCTGCCTATGGCCTGGTGGCTTCTCAAATATGATCCGGGACTGATTGAAGAGAGAATGCGGTTTCGGCCCCAATTATCGTGGGATAAGGTATTTATTGCCATCGCGTTCGTTTTCGTTCTGTGCTGGTTGATCCTGATGCCGCTTGACGCGGTGCGCCTTCATTGGTCGCGGATGCCGGTTGAACTCAAAACTCTGGGAGCCCTGATTGTGCTCATCTCATTGTACATCTCCTTTCTGACCATGCGGGAAAATCCGTTCTCATCGGCTGTGGTGCGGGTCCAGAAAGAGCGAGCGCAAACCGTGATTTCCACCGGTCCTTACCGCTATGTTCGCCACCCCATGTACACGGGGGCCTGTCTCTTTTTCCCGGGAACCGCCTTATTGCTGGGGTCCTGGTACGGAGCGCTCTGCACACCGGTTTTTATCGGTCTGTTTGCTGTCAGGGCCGTCTTGGAGGAGCGCCTGCTTCTCGAAGAACTGGAAGGCTACGACGCCTATGTGGCCAAGGTGAAGTATCGCTTCTTTCCCCACGTCTGGTAGGCGAAAGCGCAAACGGGGAGCAAATGCTTTTGGGTCACGAAGAGCACTAAGGATACACGAAGAGCTCAGAACAGCACAGCCGCAACCAAAGACTTCAGACACGGATGGATACGGATGGACACGAAGTTCTTGCTCGCTGCTATGCTGTGCTGAGCTAAGTCCGCTTAAGTTCAGAGTCCTTCTTTCTTACGCGGCCCGTGCCATCTCGATCTCATCCCCCTTGATGAACGCCACATACGGAAACGCCTTGGATGGCTTTGAGGTGACCGACTCTTTGCCGATACCGAGCCGGATAGGCGTGTTCGACGCGATCGTGAACATGACATTCGGCGCATTGTCCGTTAGAGAGCGGCCGTTCCACTCATCCATGCCAAACACGGCCGTAGTGCCGACTGTATAGGGGAGGATGGTCGGGAAAAACCGGTGTGCCACTTTCTCCCCATAAGCGCGAGGATCTTCCGCGGTTCCATTGGCCTTTACGACGCCGGCGACTGCCTTGATGATGGTCTCGCCAAATCTCGCGAAATCGTCGGCCGGACGCCCTGTATTGAGTTGATTGCCGAGATCTTCGTTGTACTGAGTGAACAGCGGATGGATCATCGGAAGTCCAAAGCGGTTGATTGAGCGCCATCCTCCGGCGTCTGTAGCGAGCGACGTCACGGCCCACACACCGATGCGGCCGTTGTGGCCGGCGTCGGGGAGCAGGTCTGAGTCGGCAACCTCCAGCACAATCGAATATACGCTGTGACCGGCAAATAGATTTCTGGCCTTGCCCGGATCCCAACCGGATAGATCAACAATGGCGCCGTCCTGGAACGCGCGCCCGACCGCATGCAATACGTCGGGCTCGATCCAGAACGGATCGTCCGCCCTGCCGGCCCAAATACGAAGGCCGGACGCCTTGTTGATGGTTTCATTGGTGGAACCCTGCGCGATGACCATACCAGCCGCGCGAGGGTCAGCGGCCTCGGGTCCCGCAATCCGGCGCAGAACAAAGCGCTGCTTGCCGGCTGCGTCGCGCTCGTCGAATATGATGCGGTATGTGAGGTCTTCGACCGCATCACCATCCAAGTCGATTTTGAATTCATACATCCCCTCGGGATGATACCCCGGGACAGGAATGTCTCCAGCGATTGAGTGGCATACGTTAATAACGAACACTGTGCCGATTTCACCGCGGAAGCAATACAGGTCGGTGATATCGAGGCGAACGTCTTGTCGCGCGATTGGCGAATCGAGATGATGGGACATGTTGTGATCCTCCCTGTTTATTTTAAGTTAGACTGAAGCTTTACCTAAGCCTTGAAGAATGCGGGCAGACCCGCGTTGACCCTTCCTTGCGGGCCGAGGACAGGTTGCCGCTACCCCATAAAATAACGGTAAGCATTACGGTCTTAGCAGCAAGCAATTGATAAATCGGGTATATTTGATTAATTTGATTCGGCATGCTGAACATGCGCACTCTGTGGGGATCTGCACGGAAGGATGCAGGCGAAAACCCGCTCGGTCTCGGAAAATACGCTGGATTCCGGCTCTTGATCCAGGCTCAGATACACTGCCGGGACTGCCGGAATGACGAACACGGGGGTGCTGCCGCAAGGCAAAAGGCAAAAGTAAAAAGGCAAAAGCTAAAAACAACCCCTTTAAAAAACGGGGGTGATTGGCCTGCCTTTCCATGGGTTCAAGGTGTCCCCTGGGGACATGAGATACTCATTCGTAATTCCTAATTGCTCTCCTTCGTGGCCATAAGGAAAACTTCCAATTGCTGGGCGTCTGTCGTCTGATTCCTGAACTTTTCAGCCAGGCTGTCCCGTACATCGTCAAATTCAATAGAATGGAGGACCTTAGTGGGTACGATACGGATGTCCTTCCAGCCATGGTTGGCCAGAATCAGCGATACTCGTGCGGACGCACTCTGTTCGGCGTCCCTCGGAACTTGAGAAGCGAGGATATCAGATCGCCATACCTGTATATGTTCAAAGGGTCTTTATCGCTAATCCATCTTGTATGCGTCTTCAGGTCGATCATTGACACCAGTTTGCAGCCCGGCCTGGCAATATCGCTCATTTTTTGAAAGGTGGCGTCTATATCATCGAAGTGCTCGAAGGCAGCGTGACTGAAAATTAAGTCCACGGAATTCGGACCAAAGGTGCTTATATCCATATTTTTGTCACAGACATAATTGAGCCTGCCGCTATCGCCGTTCCGGTGGATTTCAGCTCATTTCTTAACTGGTCGATGTTTATGTCACTGCCTAATGTTTCTTCCAACTGGGCGAAGAAGTGGTCATAGAATTCGTCCGGAGTGTCTTTCACCAGGTTGTTCACGTCCATTGCATTATA
>CAVRZU010000241.1:0-8838 GCA_963725365.1 uncultured delta proteobacterium
AGCGCTGGGGGTGATCCCGATGGTGATCGCGGCAGTATCGACCTACATTAACCTTTGGCGAGCACCGGTTCTTGAAACTGAGCCGGCCGAGAAATAGCGGCAAACCGCGTCTTATCCTGCTAAAAGATAGATCTGAAGTGAGCCGGGAAAGGAAAGAAACAAGTATAGGGCGTGACCCGGAAATCTTAAGAGACGCGATCCGGTGAAGATCAAATAAAGGAGTGGGGAATGAAAAGACTGCGCAGTCTCGCTCTGTCTCTATGTTTGGCTATCATGGTTTGCGGATTGGCCATCGCTGAGGATACCGGCTCCCGGCTCCGCGCGGGTAGACAGGGAGTTATCATTTCCGTGTCGGATATCCATTTCGACCCGCTCCTGACCACGGACAAGGCCGTGGCGGACAAAATCATAAATTCCGGCTATCAGCGCTGGCGAGATATCTATTCTTCCTCCAGCGACAAGCATATAAGCCCCGTTGGTCAGGAGACGAACTACAATCTTCTCGCATCCACACTGGTCCAAATGAAGAGGGCCTGCCCCGCTCCGGATTTCATCCTGTTTTCCGGTGACCTGCTGGCTCACAAATTCAAAAAGTATCACACCGAAGTTTTTTACGGCAACGATCGGGCGTTCAGGGCTTTTGTGAAGGAAACCTTGAAATTCATCGGTACAGAATTTCATCGCTCTTTCCCCGGCGTTCACCTCGTGTTTACACTGGGAAATAACGATTCCTACGAAGACTATGAGATGGAGCCAAACGGAAGTTTTCTCCACAACACGATGAAGCTCTACTTCACTTACTACCTGAAGGCCGAGCCCGCCAGGCTGAATTCCTTCGCGAACACCTTTAGATCCGGCGGAAATTACGCCTTTCCTCCCACTGTATCGAGTGCGAATCGTATCCTGTCAGTCAACGACATTTTCTTTTCAAAAAAGAATGGCCACAACGATTATGGATGGCAGCAGCTCAAATGGCTCGAAAAACAATTGAAAGCCGCAAAGAAAAACAAGCAGAACGTATGGATTGTTTTCCACATCCCCCCCGGCGTGGATACCTGGAGCACGGTGAAAGAAGGGCACACGGTGGCATACTGGGACGTACTTCAAAAGGATGGGGATTCCAGGACTTTTACGGACAAGTTCCAAGAGATCGTTGAGACGTATTCACCCGTCATCAAAGGAATATTCTCGGGCCATACCCATATGGATCATTTCAGACTCATTTTTGACAAGAGTCATAATCCACTGGCCTATGTACACATAACGCCCGCGATAAGCCCCGAGTTCGGCAACCATCCGGGATTCCAGGTGTTGACCTATGACGCCGGGTCCTTCCTGGTCGCGGACTTCGATACTTACTACTACGATGGGGCAGCCTGGAAAGAAGAATACGATTTCGACAACACCTACGGCAAAGCGCCCTATGATGCGTCGAATCTGGCCGCGATCTACAACCATCTTTCCGATGACGCCGCTCTCCGCCGGTCTTTCGTGGACTACTATGACGTGCACAACCAGCAAGCGAACCCTATTACCGACAGCAACTGGAAAGCCTACTGGTGTGGAATCGGGAGTTTGACCGACGACGATTTCAACGCGTGCTATCCATGAGTCCGTTCCCTGCTCTTCTCTTCTCTACTGCTTCATCGCTATGAACTCTTACTCGAATTCTCCGTGTCCTCCGTGCCTGTGGTGAGAATTCCTGTCTAGAACCCCGCTCTTTTGAGCAGTTCCTCCCATTTGAGATCGACTCTTCGTTGAAACTCGGCCACCTGCTCGGGGGTGATTTTTTTGAAACGGCCCTGGAGAGCGACGTAGGCATCAACCGGTTTCTTTCTGCCGCTTTTGGCAATGCTGAGGCTTTTACCGGTGAGCTTAAGACGGCCCTGTTCGATCTCATAGAGCGGAAAGATGCATGATTCGACCATCATGCGGCCTATTTTAACGGTATCTTTGGTAGGATACCACCATCCGGTGGGGCATGGCGCCGAGAGGTGGAAAAACCTGGTTCCCTCGATCTCTTTTGCCTTCACGAACTTTGTATAAACGTCACCCGGATAGGAGCACGAAACCGTAGCCAGGTAGGGAAGGCTGTGGGCATCCATTATCTTCATAAAATCTTTTTTGGGCTGCTGCTTGGGCACTACCGGCGTGGTAGAAGTCAGCGCGCCGGCCGGGGTTGCGCTGGAGCGCTGAGACCCCGTATTCATATAGGCTTCATTGTCATAGCAGACATAGATAAAATTATCCCGCGCTCGGCGGCGCCGCTAAGCGATTGAATGCCCATGTCGAAGGTCCCGCCGTCCCCGGCCATGGCCAGCACGTTCCAATCCTCACGTCCTGTGGCCTTGAGGCCTGCTGCCAATCCGGAAGCACAGGCGCCGGTGCTCGCAAAGGTCGTGTTGACCGTGGTCACCTGGACAGGCGTCTTGGGATAGATGCCGTGCAGGATAGTCAGGCAGCATGCAGGGACGCAAACGATCGTTTTTTGTCCGAGCGCCTTCAAAATAAAGCGGTATGCGATTGTCACCCCACATCCCGCGCAGAGGCGGTTGCCGGGGAGAACATATTCTTTTTCAGGGTAGTCGAGAACGGCAGTTTGAACAGACATGTACGATTATCTTTCTTCTTTATTTTTTTCTAGACCCCGTCGCCTATCCATTGTGGTTTACCGGGGACCTTACCGCTTTGAGCCGCTGCGATACTTTCACGCGCTGCGTCAAGCAGTTCGCCACCGGCGATATCTTTCCCTCCCAGACCCAGGATGTAGTTGGAAAGCGCGGGGCTGCGGCCATTTTCGCCATGCAGGGCAGCCTTGAGTTCAGTCATGAGTGCGCCTTCATATCCGTAGCTGATTGCTTTTTCCATGACCGCGACAGCAAGTTTGCCCCGGAGCGCTTCGACCAAGTGATCGGCAGGGAAAGGCCGATAGACGCGGATGCCCAAAACGCCGGCTTTAACACCATCTTGCCTCAGACTGTGGACGGCATCGGTCAACTGACTTACGAGCGCCCCCATGGCGATAAAAAGAAAATCGGCATCCTCGGCCCGGTAGCGAAAGAGCGGATCGCCGTAGGAGCGGCCAAAATATTTTCCAAACTCCAAACCGGCTTCACTGATTACGGGAAGGGCCTCTTCCAGGCATTGCTGAAGCCGGAACCTAAACCCCATATAGCTGGGCGAGATCACACCATCCGGGTCGGGAAGAGGATCGCTCATAACCACCGGATTGATATTTACCGGGTTTTCCGGATCGAGCGTATGAAAAGGAATATACTTCGGAAGGAACGAATCCACCTCTTGCTGCCCGGGCACATTGACCGGCATAAAGGTGTGCGAAAGCAAAAAACCGTCGAAGCAGACCATGCAGGGAATCAGGAGTTGCTCTGCGGCTTTATAAGCAATGAGAGTAAGATCGAGCACCTCCTGGTTGTTCATGCAATAAAATTGCATCCAGCCGGTGTCGCGCTGAGCGATAGAGTCCTGCGTGTCATTTAGAATCGTCCAGGGCGCGCCCATTCCCCGGTTGGCTACCGGCATCACGATCGGGAGCCGCGACCCGGCCGCCCAGTGCAGTTGCTCGTGCATATAGGCAAGACCGTTTGCCGAAGTTGCCGTAAAAGCCCTGGCCCCAACTATAGATGCGGCAATGCATACTCCTATTGCCGAGTGTTCGCTTTCGACGCGGACGAATTGGGAGTTCAAATCGCCTCTTTCCACATAGCCGGACAGAATTTCGGGTATCTTGGATTGAGGCGTTATCGGATAGGCGGCGATAACCTGGACGCGGCTCAACCTGGCCGCCTCCGCGGCAGCCTGTGCCCCGGTCAGAATCAAGGTGTTTTCCACTCTTTCCACTCTTTCCACTTTTTTCGCTTTCCTTTCTGGAACAAATCGCGGCGGCAAGCCCGGCCCAAGGCGCCAGGTTCGCCATCACTTCCATAACGGATGGGCGCCGGAGAAGTCAAACGAAAACGCAAGCTTTCACCACGGAGGGCACAACCGCAACCAAAAGATTTAGAGCAGGATTAGCAGGATTAAGAATTAAGAAAAAACCATGTTATTTCCACTGAGGCGGATCTAAATACTAAAATCCTGATCCAGTAAAGTTCTTCTCTGCGATCTCTGCGGTGAATCGCCGATAGTCTTTTGGTGGGATTGGTGAGAGCAAACCTCCGCGACGCAAACCGTATTGGGAGGCTGCTCTCACGAACCAGCGAAGAGATTTATCTCTTGTTATTTCTTTTGGAAGCCTTGAGAGGATTGACTTTCTGTCCAGCTTTAGCTTCTACCTTGTTATGAGTTGCAAAATTGCAATCGCTGGCCCTCCATTTAGTGGCAGGGTTTGGATAGCTGCTGCAGAATTTTCCGGTGGGAAATTCCACTGTGCGCTGGCATCCTTCGCACTGTTCCACGATCGGAGTGCAGGTACCGCCATTGTAGCCGCATCCCGCTTTTGTCATGAAGGCGCATTCCATTCCCGCCTTCATTGTTGAGCAAACCATGACAATCACCCCCTATTCTGTTATATTTTCCCTCTTCTTTCTCCCGGTGGAGAAAAACGTTGCGAATAATAACCGGGAATAAATCCCTGTCAAGGAATTTTGTATTTTTTATTCGATTTCAGTTGAATATTGAACTAGATGCGTCGATTTGACTACAATTGTAACAGTTCTTGAAGAATTGAGGGATTGAGGGATTGAGGAATTCAAGGATTGAGGGATTGTTTTTAATTCCTTAATTCCTAAATTTCTAAATTCCTAAATTCCGGAATAAGGATATTAAACTGTGGCCAAGAAAATAGGGGAACTGCTGGTCCAGGAAGGTCTTCTGACAATCGAGCAGCTCAACCGCGTGCTGGAGGAGCAACGCAACAGCGGAGAGCGGATCGGGGCCGCCCTGGTAAAGCACGGCATAATCGACGAAGATATACTTTTGGAATTTATAGCCAGGCAGTTCCACTGTCCCCAGGTGAATCTGGCCAAGCTTAGCGCCCCCAAAGAAGTCGCCCATCTGCTTTCTTTGGATATCATGCAAAAATACCAGGCCGTCCCGTTCGGGATCATGGGCAACACTCTTCACGTCGCCATGTCGGACCCGGGCAACCTTTTTGTCATAGACGACATCCGCTTTCTCACCCGGAAAAACATCCAGGTTCACGTCGCATCCGACAGCGTTATCAAGAAAGTAATCGGGTCCTATTTTACGGAAGATAACACGCTCGATGATGTTCTTGGAATGCTAAAGGATGAAGTCGATGTCGATCTTGTGCAGGCAGCCGACGATGTGGACCTTTCGAATCTCGAAACCATCGCCGAGCAGGCCCCGGTAGTAAAACTGGTCAATCACATTTTGACTGACGCAATGCGAAAACAGGCGAGCGATATCCACCTTGAGCCTTATGAGAAGATCATGCGCGTTCGCTTCCGCATAGATGGCGTGCTCTACGAGGTAATGCGCCCTCCCATCCAATTCAGAAACGCCCTTATCTCGCGCATAAAGATAATGGCCCGTCTCGACATCGCCGAAAGAAGGCTCCCTCAGGACGGACGCATTCGACTCAAGACAAGGGGACGCGAAATGGACTTCAGGGTCTCCGTCCTGCCAACTATGTTCGGAGAAAAAGTCGTGCTGCGCCTCCTCGACAAAGCCGGCCTCCAGCTCGACATGACCAAACTGGGGTTCGAGGAACTTCAGTACAAACATTTCCGGGACGCCATCTACCTGCCCTTTGGTATGGTGCTTGTCACCGGGCCCACCGGAAGCGGGAAAACCACGACTCTATACAGCGCGCTTTCCGACCTCAACAAGGTCAGCCAAAACATTTCTACCGCTGAAGACCCGATCGAATACAACCTCTCCGGGATAAACCAGGTCCAGGTGCACGAGGCCATCGGCCTGACTTTCGCCGCTGCTTTGCGCTCGTTTCTGCGCCAGGATCCCGACATCATTATGGTCGGAGAAGTCAGGGATTTTGAAACCGCGGAGATCGCCGTCAAAGCGGCACTGACCGGCCACCTTGTGCTGAGCACCCTGCATACCAATGATGCCCCCAGCACGATAAACCGGCTGCTCAATATGGGGGTCGAAGCTTTCCTGGTGGCCTCAGCCGTAAATCTGGTTCTCGCTCAGAGACTTGTTCGGCGAATATGCAATGAATGCAAAACGGTCGAAGATGTCTCGCCCGAGACTTTGCTCGATCTGGGCATCCTGGACGAGGAATTGGACACTTTTCAATGTTATCGCGGCAGAGGCTGCCCTGCCTGCAACGACACGGGATACCGGGGCCGCATCGCGCTCTACGAAGTCATGCCCATGCACGATCAGATTCGCGAACTGGTTCTGATGGGGGCCTCCGCTGCCGAGATAAAAAAGGAATCCATCCGTCTTGGGATGACAACGCTCAGACGCAGTGGACTCAACAAACTCAAACAGGGCACCACGTCGGTGGAGGAGGTGATAAGGTCTTCAGCCAAAGATTAGCACAAAACGATATTTGCGACTCTTTGTGTATCCATTGCTCAATGGAACTGTTGTCTTTGGAACTGTTGTCTTTGCGTTCATGTTGATTTCGTTTTCGAACTGATGTTCAAACCTCGATTAAGGGAGAATTTTGCTATGTCTGAAGATCGCAACAAAGTATTTTTCGACGTTCTTACTCCAGTCAATTTCCTGAGCCGCAGCGCTTCGATCTTTTCTGACAAAACTGCCGTGGTCTATGAAGACAAACGGTATACCTATAAGGAGTTCTACGACAGGGTGAACCGCCTGGCCGGCGCCCTTATAAAGGCCGGAATAAGAAAAGGAGACAAGGTTGCCTTTGTCTGCCCTAACACCCCGCCAATGCTCGAAGCCCACTACGCGGTACCGATGATCGGGGCCGTGCTCGTAAGCGTCAATATCAGGCTTTCTCCGCGTGAGGTGGTATACATCATCAACCATTCGGATTCGAAAGCTCTCTTTGTAGATAACGAATTTGCACAGTTGGTCAAACCGATCATTGAAGACCTTACCAATGTCACGACGGTGGTCAACATCTGCGATGCGAGTGCAGAAAGGCCGCTAAACGGCATGGAATATGAAGAATTCCTTCTAACAAGCCCCTCCGATGCGCCAATGGCGCCCATAGTGGACGACGAGTACCAGGTTGCGGCCATTAATTACACGAGCGGCACCACCGGGCTGCCCAAAGGCGTAATGTACCACCATCGCGGAGCGTACCTCAACGCGCTCGGAGAAGCCGTCGAATTCAGCCTGAACTCACAATCGAACTATCTGTGGACACTGCCGATGTTCCACTGCAACGGGTGGTGTTTCACCTGGGCGGTTACAGCGGTGGGCGGGACGCACGTCTGCCTGCGAAAGGTCGTTGCAGACGAGATTTACCGTGCCGTTGAAAAGGAGAGTATTTCCCATCTTTGTGCCGCACCGACAGTACTCATAGCCATGGCCAACTTTCCGGGCGCAAAAGATGTAAAATTCAAGCGGCAGCTCCAGGTAATAACCGCCGGAGCACCGCCCGCGCCCACTGTTATCAGGAACATGGAGGAAATCGGGGTCAATGTCACCCAGGTATATGGCTTGACCGAAGTCTATGGCCCTCACAGCATATGCGAATGGCAGACCAAGTGGGACTGCTCTCTCGGTTGATGAAAAGGCGAGATAAAAGCGCGTCAGGGGGTCCCCTATGTTAACGCCCTTCACATGGACGTAGTCGATCCGGTCACCATGAAACCTGTCCCCAGGGACGGAAAGAGCGTCGGGGAAATCGTCATGCGCGGCAACAACGTCATGCTCGGCTACTACAAGGACCCAGGCGCAACCGATGATGCTTTCTCCGGTGGATGGTTTCACAGCGGTGACCTTGCCGCAGTGCATCCGGACAACTACGTGCAAATCATGGATCGTCAAAAAGACATCATTATCAGTGGCGGCGAAAATATCTCGACTGTCGAGGTGGAAAACGTAATCTACCAACATCCGGACGTACTGGAAGTAGCCGTTGTCGCAGTACCGGACGAAAAATGGGGGGAAGTGCCCAAGGCGTTCGTACTGCTCAAACCGGGCGGAACCCTTACTGAACAGGACATCATAAACCATTGCAAAGAAAACCTTGCCCGTTTCAAAGCCCCCAAGTCAGTGGAATTCGGGGAACTGCCCAAAACAGCTACCGGCAAGATCCAGAAGTTCAAACTGCGTGAAATAGAGTGGGCGGGCAGGGAGCGTAAAGTAAATTGAGTTTGCGGCTGTGAGGTTGCGGGTCGAGTTGGGTGAGGGCGATAAAGCCAGCCTGGGCTTCCACCGCTTTGGGATTGTTAGGTGTTACAAAACTCATTTGGACTCCTCCGCTGGGCCGGCATGGCATCCGGGGTGCCGTGCCTGAGAGTCGCCAGGTCCGCAGCGCGGCAATGAAGCGCGGCATCATCTCGAGCACGAGATCGCGATCCTTCTTGGAAAATGAGGACAGAAAACCTTCGTAGTAGGCATCGCAGAGCTCGTCGATCTCAGCAACCTTCATGCGTCCCGTAGCGGAGAGATTGACGAGATATCGACGGCGGTTCGCGGGGTCCTCGCCGCGTTCCAGCAGCCCGAGCCAAACGAGGTTGTCGACTGCGCGAGACAGGGTCGATGCGTCGAGCTCGAGGGCCTCTTCCTGCGAGCTCGCCGACGCTCGGCTCCTCCCCTCCCGCGACTTCCAGAAGGACATAGCACTGCGCTTGGGTCTGCCCCGCAGCATTCGGTCTGGCTAGCGAGAGAGAGCTCAACTTGCCGCTCGAGGGCTCGAAGATCTTTCCTAAAGGAGCGGATTGCCGATGATGAAGCCTTCGATGACGATGC
>CAVRZU010000242.1:0-15230 GCA_963725365.1 uncultured delta proteobacterium
CGCCAACACCGCCTCCCATCGATGCACAGTTGATTGAGCAGCCCGTTGCGGCTGAGACCATTGCGCCGGGACCACCTGCCGCTATGGAACAGCCCAAACCGGCGCCGGTCACGCCACGGCAGGTTCCTGTGAGACCTCCGGTCAGCCCCCGCACCATGCAGAAACCGGTGGCCCGGAAGGCGAAAGTGATAACCAGCGCCGCCGACGTGCCCGGTAACGCCCTTACCGCGCCGAGTGAGGATGCCCCGGTTGCGGAGAACACCTCCTCGAACAGCGGCGCCCAGGCCGGAGGCGGCAGCAATGGATCGGGCGGCGGTTCTGTTGAAAGAGGGTTTGGTTCTGCCGATGGTCCCAGTTTTTTGCGCAAAACGATGCCGGCTTATCCTCCTGTTGCAAAAAGACTGCAAAAAGAAGGGAGTGTCCTTTTGCGCGTGACCATCGACGAACGAGGCCAGCCTGTCGATGTCGAAATAGTAAAGGGTGCGGGCTTCGGCTTTGACGAGGAGGCGGTAAAAGCTGTTAAGTGCTCGACTTTCGTTCCTGCCAAAAAAGAAGGCAAACCGCTTGCCTGCAAAGTCCTGCTGCCGATTCGATTCGTCTTGAATTGAGGAGCGGGGAGCAAGGGACCAAGCGGATTATTGGCGCCGAACAGTGGGCGCAAAAAAAGAACATTTCGAGTTTGATTGTGTTTCACGTGGTCCGCCCCCCGGCCACAACACAGGCGACATTGCCTGCGTCCGGCTCTTGCTTATCTTGGAGTCTTGTTCAATAATGCGTTAACGGGGCATGTGAATCGGAAAGCCGCTGATAAACAGCGGGAAGGAAATGAGACATGGAAGTCCTTTCGGAGAAGATGATCAAACTCTTCAAGTATCTTGGCCTTTATGGCGCAAAGGCTGAAGAGAAGATTCGCGAGGTCCTGGAATCCGAGTAGCGGCGCAGATTGACCCGATACGAGTACACCGGCAGGCTTCCTCAGGAAGAAATATGGAGCTGTTGAGGACAGATTCATATGAGATGAGGCAGAGATGAACACAGAAACGCTCCTTAAACAGGTGAAAGAAGCCGTCCATGAAGTGGAGCCCCAGGCCGACATTATTTTATTCGGCTCCCGCTCGCGCGGAGACTCCGTCTCCGATTCGGACTGGGACTTTTTGATACTGGTCGATGGCCTTGTCAATGATGAACGCACGGATCGGATTCGGCACCAGCTATATGAAATCGAGTGGGAGTCCGGAGCTGTCCTTTCCTCAATTGTACGCAGCCGCGATGAATGGGACAGTGCACTATATCGTTCCATGCCGTTCCATCAAAGAGTTGAGCATGAGGGAAGAAGACTGTGACACAAGGGAGTAAGGACCTCATTTTGTACCGGCTTGAAAGAGCGCGCGAGACCATCGAAGAAGCTCGAATACTTGCCAACGCCGCAAGGTGGAACGCCTGTGTGAATCGCCTTTACTACGCTTGCTTCTACGCGGTATCAACCCTTCTCGTTAAGGATGGCTTGGCCTCTTAGAAGCATACCGGAGTTCGCAGCCTTTTCAACAAGCACTACGTCAAAACGGGCAAAGTGCCCAAAGATATGGCTCGAGTTTATAACGACCTGTTTGAACGGCGACAGGAAGGCGACTACATCGACTTCGTCATTTTCAAGGAAACGCAGGTCATCCCCTGGATTTGCCTTGCCGAGCAGTTCATCGAGCACATTACATCTCTGGTGCAGCACGAGAGTGCCTGAACCGAATATCCTCATGTTCCTGGTCCCGGTCCGCGCTACGTCGAAAGCGCCGGCCCGCCCCGCCCACGCCAAGTTGCCGATTCCCGTTTACCCATGTTGGGCGCGGGGCGTCTTGAGCGCTGTAACCATCGATTTTATGATTATCATTAGTTGTGGACTCGAAAGTTTCAGCAATCAGGGAGGTAAGACAATGCCGCAGAAAAGCATGCCTGTCTGGCTCATAACCGGCTGCTCGACGGGCTTTGGCCGGGAGCTTGCCAAACTCGTCCTCAAGCGCGGCTATCGTGCCGCCATAACCGCTCGATCCCCCGAGAAGGTCCAGGATCTCGCCGCAGGTCATGGCGACCGGGCCATAGTGCTCAAGTTGGATGTCACCGATGCGGCCCAGGTCGCGGCTGCCGTCAGGGCTGCCGAGTCCACCTTTGGTGGAATCGACGTGCTGGTAAATAATGCCGGGTATGGTCTCCTGGCCGCGGTCGAGGAAAGTGAGGAGGTGGAGGTCCGGGCCATGTTCGAGACAAACTTTTTCAGTCTTGCCCGGATGATTCACGCCGTCCTTCCGGGCATGCGGCAAAGGCGAAAAGGGTATATAGTAAACATCTCTTCAGTTGGGGGGGTGGTGGGCCTTGCGGGTGTGGGCTACTACAATGCTACCAAGTTCGCCGTGGAGGGCCTCTCCGAGGCGTTAGCCAAGGAAGTAGAGCCGTTGGGCATTAAGGTGTTGATCGTCGAGCCGGGGCCGTTTCGCACGGACTGGGCAGGGCGATCCATAAGACTTCCCCCGGAAGGAAATTGAAGACTATGCCGATACGGTCGGGGCCAAACGCCGCACCATCACGGGCAACAGCGGCAAGCAAGCCGGTGATCCTGCACGTGCAGCGGAGGCTATTCTCAAGGCCGTGGAGTTTCCAACCCCCCCGCTTCACCTGGTGCTTGGGAGCATCGGCCTTGGCGCCGTGCGGGAGAAGTTCGAGCGGTTCGAAAATGATCTCAATAGCTGGGAAGATACAACACTTGGCGCCGATTTCCCGGAAAGCCGGGCGGCGAAGTGAAGAAATCCCAATACTTCAACAGGCTCAAGAAACCTCGAAAGTGCTATCCTTTACGAACGTGTTAGACTCAGGGGGCTTTTATGCTCGATCACACCGAAGTCGAAATTTCGAAAGTGCTTGATAATTTAGTATACTCTGTCCAACGAGGGGGCGGCACCTCTAATAGAGAATGGACCAAGCGCGTAAAGAAATGCCTGTGTGACCTCGGAAAACAAAATGGGTATCGCATAGCTGCTTCACATTGTGCTGGAGCCGATACTGCGGAGTGGATCTATGATATGGTCTGGGCCTCTGTCCAGGATCATCCCTGGCGGTTTTTGGAAATGCCGCTTGCCATGCAATGTGAATGGAGTACTCACTCCGGCGATATTGTATGGCCCTTCGAAAAACTCCTGATTGCAAAAGCGAACCACAAATTAATGGTGTTTCAACAAGCTGTAGAAAGTGATGTTCGTGATGTCATGGAGCAACTAAAGACGATGGTGAGAGCTTTCAAAACAACCTTTCAGGGCGAACGTTACCTTCTTGCCGGTTATGCATTTGATGAGGGCAAATTCTTCTATGAAGCGATCTAACGTAAAGACAAATGCTATCTCACCAGACACAGAGACTGGAAAAAGCTGAGAAAAGCGGCTAAAGTTTCGGCCACGCGCGCAGGGCGCGCAAGGCCGAGCGCTGGCGCATGTGGCGGAACAGCTCGCCGCAGCGCACGTGTTAACTGCGGCCCTGCCGCCTCTGTATCCTCTCAAGATCGACCGTACGTCCTCACGTGTCCTCACAGAAGATCGGACGCCAAGCTTGAAGCATTTAAACGCGCTCAGCAATGGCTAACGCGAAGTCCGAACGAAGTGAGGGTGCGTCCTCGCAAAAGATCGGACGCCGAACTATAAGCGTCTAACGTGGGATCGAACGTTTAACGCGGAACCCGAACAGAGTGAGGGTTCGCCCATTGCACAAATTGTCGGGTTGCGGCCGGGTTGTCAATCGCCTCTGCTTCGAAGAAGGCTCATGGGTTGCGCTTCCGCACCACCCATCCTACGGTCCTTTTCCAGTGTCTCCGGGTATCCCAGCGGGACATGAAATGCTGTGGTGAACGCTTACCGGGAACCTGGCGTCGAAAACTATTTTTACAGGCCCAGGTCCTCATTTATAAGCACTATTTTGATTCTTCCTTTTGGAAAGGACTTCTCGGTAATGGTCCAGGTATTACAAATTCGATCCGGGCTGCGGCATTCTTCACATATCGAGGTCTTCGCACAGGGGGTCTTCTTGTCCAGGCGCATTGCATTGGCAGGCGCGGCGTAATTTTTCACTCTCAGCATCGCGTCTTCTACGTCGGGGACGACCTTATTGCGTCCGGCAAGAATAATGACGTTGCGGGGGCCGAAAGTAATAGCCGCCACCCTGTTTCCCGTCATATCAAGATTGACCAGCTTCCCGGTTTCGGTCACCGCGTTTGATCCGGTAATGAAAAGGTCCGCCAGAAGCGCGCGCCTTCTCAGCTCAAACATCTCCTCGGCTGAGATGGCCTCCTTCTGAAAGGTGTCGAGGATCTGCGCCCCCTGATATTCCTTCAGCTCCTGGTATAAGCCGGTTTGTACAAATGTCATGGAACCGCCCCAGGAAATGCTCTTCGGGTCGATTTTGGAAAGAATTTCCATCACGATCTTCCTGGCGGCCGCTTTATCTTCAGCGACGTGCACTTCGAAATTGTTTTCTTCAAGCTCACCCACGACATCAGCAAGTCTTAGAGACCAAAAATTTTCAATCGGCTTTTCCATTTTCATTCCTCCGTTATTTAGCATCGATACTTGTTATCTCGGAGAGCTTCTCCATAAGAAGCTGCTTATGATTAAACTCTTCTGCTTTTATCTTTTCAAGTATGGCGGTGACATCGGGATCGGAGACGAAGGGGGAGATGAATTCAAAAAACACAATGGTGTCTTCTTCAAAAAGAAGAGCCGCCCGCAACATCTCTTCTTCATCCTGCGATCGAATCTATTTGGAGTTCGTCCAGGGAGAAGGCATGGCGGCCCATTACACTGCTCAAAACGGCCTGGTTGAGTGACAGATAGGAGGTATCGGGTTTGGCCCCAAGAGCAATCTGTTCCTTTAGCCCGGCAAACGCGCTCTTGTGAAGCAATTCCTGATCTGCAAGCCAGCCGAGAAGATTTTTGAGGGAACCCCGATTCACTTTTTTTAAAGCAATCCGGTAAAATTGCTCGCCGTTAGCTTCGATCTGAGCAGCCAGTTCGAAAAGTTCAGATGCCGAAAACATGGGCTTTTAATCCTTAAGCGTTCACCGCAGAGAGCAGAGGACGCAGAGGTGGCAGGGCCACAGTTAACACGCGCGCATGCGGCGGGCAGTCCCGCCGCATGCGCGAGCGCTCGGCCTTGCGCGCCCTGCGCGCGAGGCCGAAACTTTAGCCGCTTTTCTCAGCGATCTCTGCGTCTCTCAAGATCGACCGTGGCCCGCCGATCAAATCGTCGGATCGCGTCGTCGGATCGCGGCCTGGTTGTCAATCGGTGAGATAGCATTTGTCTTTAATCCTGCCTGCGGGATATTTTAGCTCTTTGCGGATGGAGAATGCTAAGCTTTATTGCCTGCTTTGCGTTTCCTCTCCTGCAAAAACTTCACGAGGTTCTCGGGCAGCCCCCGCTTTTTGGCCGCGCGGCTCCTGGCCCTGGAAAGAGATTTTGCCGTAAGAGGGGTCCGCATCGGAAAACCCCATTTTTGCTTGAGTCCCACTTAGTAAGCCCGTGTTTCGCGAGATGTTTCCTGGTAAGCTGCTTCATCTCGACTCCGCACTCCAGGCAAACTATCCTGTCTTCACGGATCGACTCTTTCGGAGTGGCAGATTGGGGCGCATCCTCCAGCGGTGCGGATTGAACGGAGGATTCGCTATAGGCGTCAAGCGAAGTAATCGAAACGCCATGATGTTCCGCATCTTGCATGCGCTGCAGGACAAAAAAGGTTTTCATGAGGACCTTTTCGAGGTCTTCGGGGGAGATCTTGGCTACAGATACCTGGGCTTTCACAATAGAAGCAGCGATCTCCAGTAATTTTCTCGACATTGATTGTGTTGCCTCCTCCAAAATGAATTGTAAAATAAATACAATAAAATTGGAGTTATGCAAGTAAATTTAATTACATCTTGAACGCAACTTTGTGTGAGTGCTAATCTTAACTTAAGCCGGACTTAAGTGCAGCAAGCAGCAAACAAAGACAAAAACAAAGGCTTCACCGCAGAGACGCAGAGGGCGCAGAGGTTTTGAAACAATGAATAAAGAAGAAAAACCCAAAGCGCTGCGTATACGACGACCCGGCTATGCGGTGGTATTTAAACTGGCCGCGGAGAAGGCTGAGATCGCAGAGAAAACGGCTTGCTAAGCACCTTAGTGGCCTTTCGAACCTAAAAAAAAGTCTTGGTCGGACACGAAGAAAACAAAGCACACGAAAACATTCCTCTATCAAGATCCGGCAATGATTTATCTTCGTGGGCTCAAGATCGACCGTTGCGTCCTCACGCGTCCTCACAAAAGATCGAACGCCGAACTATAAGCGTCTGACGTGGGGGCGAAGGTTTAACGCGGAACCCGAACAGGTGAGGGGTGCGTCCTCGCAAAAGATCGGACGCCGAACTATAAGCGTCTAACGTGGGATCGAACGTTTAACGCAGAACCCGAACAGAGTGAGGGTTCGCCTCTCGAACAAATGGCGGAATTCGGCCGGGTTGTCGATCGTGGACCCTTCGTACTCTTCGTGACCAAAAAAGCACTCGAATTTAAAGTTAACAGCATTGGATCGGGACAGGAAATAGGAGGGCGAAAGAGAGTATGGACGAAAAACTGAGGGAAGCTTTCCATTCCCGGGTCGAAAAGGAGCCTTTTGCATCTAAATTCGGCCTGAAGCTGCTGGAAATCGGGGATGGCTACTCGAAAGTGGAGATGAAATTCCGCCCGGATATGGAGAACCTGTTCGGGATGGCTCACGGGGGAGCGCTGTTTGCCCTTATTGACGAGGCGTTCGAGACTGCCAGCAATTCACACGGGACCCTCGCAGTGGCGCTCAATATGAATGTCACTTTCGTCGCTTCTCCCCAACCGGGGAGCACGCTCAGAGCCGAAGCGCGAGAGGTCGCCCTCACGCGCAAGACGGCTTCCTATGAGATCAAGGTGCGCGACGAACGGGGGGACCTGATCGCAACGTGCATGGCTCTGGTTTACCGCAAAGGGCAAGCGTTGCCGTTCGTCTAGTGCCTTGTCTCACGTACCCGTAATAAAGACAAATGCTTCTCACCGCGGAGACGCAGAGGTCGCAGAGAAAAGCAATTAAACAGACATTTAAGGACAGAAACAAAAGAAATGAGGTCCCCGCACTTTGCCCCCCTGCGGCGTAATTTCAGAGCACTGGCCGATCGGCAACTCCTAAAATCCGGTGGTTTGCTCGAGAGGGCGTCGTGGGGCGGCAGAGCCGCAACGAGATGGCGCTACAGCTACGGCCCCGCGCAATGCGCGGCTAAACGCCGAAGTGCATAGCCGAAATCTTAACAGCTTTCAGCATTCTCTCTGCGTTCTTTGCGTTCTCGGCGGTGACAATGTCTTTTGCTTTTCGTTCCAGTACTCTGTGGTGAACGATTACACGTAGCTTGGGCGGCCCTGCCGCCTCGCAGCCTGCCCCGTCAGTGCTTCTGGGCCGGGGGTGAACGTTTGCTGTATTATTTATCGCTGTCTGCAGGCAAGCCGGCTTCCTGCCATAAGGTCCACCCGTTTTCCAGCACCTGCACATTCGTGTACCCTTGGGCGGATAACTGCAAGGCGGCTTCTTTGCCAAGCGGGCAGTCTTCGCCGTCGCAATAGGTGATGATAAGCGAATCCGGCGGGATTTGCGCCATAAAAGCGGGCAACGGTCCTTCAAGACTGTCCGCAGGGAGGTTCAGTGCGCCCTTTATATGGCCGGCACGATAGGTTTCCTCCGGTCTAGCGTCGATAAAAACGGCCCCGTTTGTCAGGTAGAGCGCCCTTGATTCTTCGATCGATATATTCGGCACCCCGCCCGCTTCCTGTTCGCCGGGACCGGGGCCGGGGGATGGGGAGACACGCTGCTTAACCAGCGGTACGCCCCCTTCTCTTAGATAATTGACCGTAAGCGAAAGAGCGAATGCGATCAGGACGATCAGCGCGCTTTGCCACAGGATATCCGCAATAATGTTTCTGGAACCGTACTTCCGGATCACTTCATCCTTATCCTGTAAATCCTGTCTAGTCTTTGTCTTTGCCTTTTCCTGCCTCGGCTCATAGAGGCAAAGCGGCTCTTCGGCCAGGTAGTCGCCCGCGATTTCATAGGCCCTGGCGCGGCACCCTCCGCAGACTCTTATGTATTCGCACCTTCCGCACTTTCCCTCATAGCGTTTGAGGTCCCTCAGGTCACGGAAAACAGGCGAATCATGCCAAATCTGCCCGAACGATTTTTCCCGCAGGTCTCCGCAGCCAACCTCCAGGTATCCGCACGGCTGCACCTGCCCTATATGAGAAATGAAGACAAATCCGCTTCCCCCCAGGCAGCCTCGGGTAACGGCATCGAGCCCGAAAGTCTCGAATTTTACTTCCCTGCCCTCGGCTTTGGCCCTTTGCCGCATTATACGGTAGTAATGAGGGGCGCAGGTGGCCTTGAGCTGCAAGGGAGCCTTCCCCTTTTGCTCATAGAACCAGTGAAGTGCTTCCTCGTATTTTTCGGCGCTGATGGCTTCTTTGGCCAGCTCTTTTCCCCTTCCCATGGGGACGAGCATGAAAATATGATGCGCGGCAGCGCCGAGCGAGACGGCCAGTTCGTGGATTTTGGGGAATTCCTCGACGTTTACGTGAGTTATTGTTGTGTTGATCTGGAAATCCAGGTTGGCTTCCCTGGCCAGGGCAATCCCACGCAAGGCGCCGTCGAAAGCCCCCGGAACCTGTCTCGAATGCGTCATGAGACTGAGCAGTAGCCCCGTCGAGGCTTATGCTTATACGCTGAATTCCCGAATCGATCATCTTCTGCACTATTTGTGTGGTGAGCAGGGTACCGTTGGTGGCCAAGGTCATCCGGAAGCCCAACCCATTGCCGTACTGAGCTATATCGAAAACATCGGGCCGAAGCAGCGGTTCTCCGCCCGTCAGGATAACTATGGGCTTTGCAACCTCGGCGATCTGGTCCATCACCTTCATGCACTCAGCCAGGGAGAGCTCCCCTTCGTAAGCGCAGTCCCGTGCGGAGGCGCGGCAGTGAATGCACGCCAGGTTGCACGAGCGCGTAATCTCCCAGGCCACAAGACGCAAATTTGACTGAAGGGTTGCCCCCGTTGAGCCCTGGTGTGGGTGGCCCTTTATTTCAGTGGTGTGCTTTGGATTCATTTCCACAGTTTGTCCAATCACCTCCGATTACCGGATATATGAAAACGAAAGGCAACGGCTAAAGACATTTTCACCCCCAGCCCCGGCTTGCGCAAATAACCTAACCCGGACAAGCCGGAACCAAAAAGGTCACGAAGAACGCGAAGGGAAAAACTTCGAAATCGATATGATTTATTTTGCAATTTCTTCATGCTCTTCGTGCCCCCTTCGTATTCTTCGTGACCAAAAAGTTCTTTTTCTGTAGTGACTTTGCAAAGTTAATCCCATACTCGCACACGGAGAAATTTCTTGCCAAAAAAGCACGAGTTCCAAATTTAATAAAATCCCCTCTGCCCCGGCTTGCGCAAGGCAAAAGGCAAAAGTAAAAAGGCAAAATTTAAAAACAAATAACCTAAAATCCCCTCTGCCCCCCTTTGAAAAAGGGGGGCGATTGGCGCATCCCTTTCCATCGTTTCAGGGTGTCCCATCGGGACATGAGTTGCTGTGGTGAACTCTTACCAATCCCAGCACCTCAGTCCTCAGTCCTCAGTCCCTCAGTCCTCAGTCCTCAGTCCTAGGGCCTGAGCAGCCTGGCGGCGTCTTTTGCAAAGTAGGTCAGTATCAGATCGGCTCCGGCTCGGATGATCGAGGTGAGGATTTCCATCATTACGCGCTCCTCATCGATCCATCCGTATGAGGCGGCTGCTTTGACCATCGAATACTCTCCACTCACATTATAGGCCGCAACCGGTCTGTCGAATTCGTCCTTAACGCGCCTGATAATGTCCAGGTAAGCCATCGCAGGCTTTACCATGATCATGTCGGCGCCCTCCTCTATATCGAGGACTGCTTCCCTCATTGCTTCCCCGGAGTTGCACACGTCCATCTGGTAGGCGCGCCGGTCGCCGAATTTAGGCGCAGAATCGGCGGCCTCACGGAAAGGCCCGTAGAAACCCGAGCAGTATTTGACCGAATAAGCAAGGATGGCAACCTGCTCAAAGCTGTTTTCGTCCAAGGCCCCTCTTATCGCGCCAACCCGGCCGTCCATCATGTCCGAGGGGGCAATTATGTCAGCTCCAGCCCTGGCGTGGGATAACGCCACCTTGGCGAGTATCTCCAGAGTGGCGTCGTTGTCAACCTCACACCCTTGTAGAATGCCGCAGTGGCCATGGCTGGTGTACTCGCACAGGCACACATCGGTAATGACCGTAAGATTGGGCCAGGCATTTTTGATCTCGCGCACCGCCTGCTGGACCGGACCGTTTTCCGAGTACGCTTCCGAGCCGTGCTGATCTTTTTTTTCCGGCAGGCCGAACAGGATCACCCCCGGGATATTGAGTTCAACCACCGAGCGCATATCCTGGATAAGCTCGTCAACCGAGAACTGAAAAACTCCGGGCATCGACTGTATAGGGTTTTTTACCCCGCAGCCGGGCACAACGAAAAGAGGATATATCAATTGATCGACGCTTAGCCTGGTTTCTCGAATCATCCGCCGCAGATTCTCCGTACGCCGGAACCTCCTTGGTCTATACGGCAAATACATCCGTCCCCCTTTGCTGGAAATTAAATTATTTGGATTATAAACTACTTTGGCAGTTTACCAAATCTTTCACCCGGCAGTGCATTGGCAGCCACGGCCCATGCGGTGGCATCGATCTTGCCCGCTTGCGTGCGCATCCTGGTCAAGAGCAGTTCCCCTCCCTCAGCGGCTATTCTCAAACCTTTCAGATCAAGTCCTGTGATGGTCCCCGGCGCCGCGTCGATTCCCCCGCCGATCAGTCCGGGCACAAATTCCGCTCCGTAGAAGCGCACTTTTTCTCCACGGAAGTCCGCGTAGGCCCCGGGCTGAGGGTCGCACCCTCGAATGAGGTCGTGTATCTGCCGGCCGGGCCTGTCCCAGTCAATACCTGCAACCCGGTCATTGCATGGAGGTTCATAGGTGGCTTTGGAATCATCCTGCGCAATTCTTAGGGCTTTTCCCTCCCCGATGAGCTTTACAGACTCGACTATCGCTTCGACTCCCATCGGGAAAAGACGGTCGAAGTAGATTGAACCGGCGGTGTCCTGCAGGCTTATATCGACCTCCTTTTGCAGCAATATGGGACCGGTGTCGATTCCTGCGTCCGGCCAAAAGATGGTCAATCCCGTCCGTGTGTCCCCCATTATCAGCGCCCAGTTTATTGCACTCGCCCCACGATGGCGCGGCAATATGGAAGGATGGTAGCAGATGGCCCCTTTGCCTGCTGCGGCGAAATAGCGAGCGGGCACAATGTCCGTGACGAAAGCAAGCACCACCAGGTCGGGCCTCAGTCCCGCGAACTCTTCAAATACCTGGTCGTCCTTGTATGTTTTTGGCTCGATGCTCTTAACTCCCCTGGCCAGCGCTGCTTCTTTGAGCGGGTCCGGTTTTGCGCCCGGCTTCCCGGGAGGCGTAAATGCCGCGACAACATCTTCACCGGCCTCCAGCAGCGCCTCCATAGTCCTGGCTCCGAACAGCGCCTGTCCGATCACTATGATGCGCATCTTTATCCTCCTCTTTGTTCCGTTCAATCCCTGTCACGCTTGTCTTTTTCCAGGTCGGCCCTGGTGAACTTCCTGCCGGACTCGTTTGTTGCCGAACCCGAACCATGTTCGCTTTCTGCACTACCAGGGTAGGCCACTTCATCGCCTCGCCAACTGGGCTGCCCTAAAAAAGGGTGGCTGCGAATCCGGCAAGATTCCTGCAGGCAAATCCGGCATTCCGGCCCGATACACGGCTCGGCATGAATCATGGCGTCAACCATCCCGGGTAATTTTTCTTTGAGAAGCTCCTCCATCTCCATCACTTCTTTGTGCGAAACCTCGAGGCTCATATCGCGGGGCAGGATCAGATGAAAGTCGATGAAAATGTTCTGCCCCGAGCGCCACGCGCGCAGACGGTGAACGTCGATCCACTCCGGTTTACGGTTCCGGTCGATGATCGCTATGATAGAATCGAGCAATTCAGGGTCGTAGGCATGCATAAGGCGCGATGAAGACTCAAATACCAGCTTGGCGCCCGTGAAAAGTATGTTTGCCGCAACTATGCAGGCAACTGCTCCGTCGAGGAAGTACCACCCGGTTTCCCGGACCAGGAACAATCCCAGGAGCACGCCGGCCGTGGTGTAAACATCCGTGATAAGGTGTCTGCCGTCAGCGGATATGGCCATGGACCGTGTACGCTCGCCGGTGCGGATCAGCGTGGTTCCAAGCCACAGATTTACCAGTGCCGTTCCCAGAAGGATGAGGAGTCCGAAATCGAGTTTCGGCAGAGGCCCGGGTTCCATGATCCCGGGCAGCGCCTTCCAGAATATTCCTCCCGCCGCGAGGACGATCAGCCACCCTTCGAATCCCACCGAGAAGAATTCGATCTTCCCGTGTCCATAAGGGTGGCCGGCATCAGGCGGCTTTGAGGCCAGCATTACGCTCCACATGGCAAAGCCGCTGGCAACCACGTTTATTATCGATTCGAGCGCGTCCGACAGTATTGCGGACGAACCGGTGAGCCAGAAGGAGTAGAACTTCAGCGCCATGAGCAACGCACTGACGCCGACCGACAAAGCCATCATCGTAAGCCGCTGTTTTTTTTCCGCTGCTGCTTTCGATTCTGCTTCCATGTCAATATGTCTAAGGCTTGCGAAAACGAACGGTAAGCACCGAGCATGGGGCTCGTCCAACCACCCTGTCCGCAGTGCTACCGAAAAGAACATGGGCAATGCCCGTAAGTCCGTGGGACCCCATAACCAGAAGATCTATATCCCTTTCCTCAACCAGCCTGATTATCTCGGTGGCGGCATATCCGGACCTTACAATCACTTCATAGGAAAGGCCGCCGGGAAGCTGCGGGACATATTTTTCCCGGATCGAATTCACGGCTGCCTGGATGACTTCCTCGATAAAATTCGGATCGTATTCGACAGGCATATAGGTGGCGTGCACAGGCGGGGAGAGTGAAAAATTCACAGTTACATGAATAATTTCAATGGACGCGCCAAAGTTGACAGCAAGGTCTTTGGCCACATTAAATGCCTGATCGGCATTTTCGGAAAAATCTGTGCAAAAGCCGATCTTTTTGAAAAGTTTCGATCCCATTTTTCCGTCCTTTCATTTATCCGCTATCCGCTAGATTTCGATAACCCATACCGCCAACGATCGAGCCGTTTTGATTACAGAAGTCGATACACTGCCAAGCAGGAATTCTTTTACCAGACCCAGGTGCCTGCGGCCAAGCACTATGGTCGAACACCCGAATTCAGCGGCTTTGTTAAGGATGATCTCAGCCCTGTCACCGGATTCGACGACGAAAAAAGACGATACCGACTCCGGGCGAAAGCCTCCCTTGACCAGTTTGTCTTTGGCCTGGACAAAGCAGCTTATCATTTTCTTCTCATCTTCCTCCCCCCAGAAATATCCCGCCAGGTCCGGTCTTGCCGCATGCGTGTGCTCTATCCTCTGGACCTCATCCATCCTCAGTTTGTCCGGAGAAGTCGGTTGGAAGGATGTGGAGGAGCCTGAACTCGCAGTGTTTAGCCCCCTTGAGGACCCGCACCATGTAATCGACAATTTCTGCGCGTTCCGGATGACAATCCAACGCGATGAGGAAACGTTCCATCAATCCCCTCTGATTTTAATTTAAAGTAAGATAAGACTTAAACACTATATTCGAACACATATATATCAAATATACATCAAAATGGGTCACAGTTGAAATCACATTCGATTTGAAGTCAAGTTGCCTGGAGGAGGGTTGGCAAGTCTGAGGGCACTGTGTCTCACGCCAAACGAGAAGTAAACTCCCAGGCCGATTGCCATCCATACTACCAGTCGAAGCAGCGTTGCCATGGGGAGGAAAACCATTTGGATCAGCGATACCAGGACTCCGAGTATCGGGACGATGGGGCCTCCGGGAACTTTAAAAGGCCTTGGGAGGTCAGGGTCGGTGTAGCGCAGCACGAGAACTCCCAGGCAGACGATGGCAAAGGCAAAAAGAGTTCCGACCGAGACCATTTCACCGAGGATGGCTATGGGAAAACCAGCCGCAAGGACTGCTCCCAGAAGACCTGTCAGGATGGTTGCGGTATAAGGGGTCCTGTGCCTGGAGTGGACCCTGGCCAGTTGTGCCGGCAGAAGCCCGTCTGCCGCCATGCTGTATAGAATTCGCGATTGCCCGAAGAGCACGACGAGAACCACCGAGCTAAGACCGGCGATGGCTGCTATTTTTATAAGGGGCCTCAGCCACTTTAGACCGGGGCCTGCGGCATTAACCCCGAATGCAATGGGGTCCGGAACAAGCAACAAGTCATATTTCACCATCCCCGTGAGCACGAGCGCTACAAGGACGTAAAGCACGGTGCAGACAATAAGGGAACCGAGCACGCCTGTCGGCATGTCCTTTTGGGGGTTTCGCGATTCCTGCGCTGCCGTGGTTACGGCGTCAAAGCCGAGGTAAGCGAAAAACACGACTCCCGATCCCCGTAAAATCCCGCTAAACCCAAACTGGCCGAAGGTTCCCGTGTTTTTGGGAATAAATGTCACCCAGTTTTCAGCTCTTATATAGAATACCCCGAAGCAGATGAAGAGCATGATGACACTGACCTTCACCAGGACGATTGTGTTATTGAAACGCGCCGATCCCCTGATGCCCAACACCAGGAGGATGGTGAGCACCAAAACAATCATCACGGCCGGCAGGTTCAGGATGGCGCCCGTCGATTGCCAGCCTTCGACCGCCGTGTGTATCAGCGGTGGTCCAGCCAGGGTGGAAGGAACTGTTATCCCCAGGTCGCCAAGGAAGCTTACTGCATACCCGGACCAGCCTACTGCAACGGTTGAGGCCGCAAATAGATACTCGAGCACCAGGTCCCAGCCGATGATCCAGGCGATCAGCTCTCCCAGGGTGGCATAGGCATACGTATAAGCGCTGCCTGACAGGGGGATGAGGGATGCAAACTCCGCGTAGCAAAGGCCTGCAAACCCGCAGGCGATCCCGGATATGAGAAAAGAGATGGAAATGGCGGGACCTGCGTACTGTGCGGCAGCCTGCCCAGTGA
>CAVRZU010000243.1:0-23427 GCA_963725365.1 uncultured delta proteobacterium
TCTACTCACAGATGAATGCCTGCGCTTTCGAACATTCCATCGAAAGATCAAAGGACCGTTTGCGCCCGATTTTACGCAGGGCCATGAATGCCGGGGCTTTCATCAATCTCGACATGGAACACCATGGTCTGAAGGAGCTGACTCTTGCTCTTTACCAAAGTATATTGGAAGAACCGGAATTCAGCGGGTATCCGCATACCGGCATAGTGATCCAGGCATATTTGCGTGAAAGCGAACAGGACCTCGATCGGATGATTCGCTGGGCGGAACTGGGTGACTTTCATTTTACAATCCGCCTGGTGAAGGGCGCTTATTGGGACCAGGAGGTTATCGTTGCGAGACAAAAGAACTGGCCCGTGCCCGTATTTACGGATAAATCCGAAACGGACGCCAATTTCGAGCGCCTTGCCCGGATTATTCTTGAAAATAGAGGACGAGTAAAGCTCGCCTGCGCCTGCCACGACTTTCGGTCGATATCTGCGGTTTCAGAGACGGCCCGGGAGTTAAGGAGCAACTGAGGGGCACCTCGAATTTCAGGTCCTCTACGGTATGGGGCAGCCCGTTCGAAGCGCTCTTCGCAAAGCCGGCCTGCCCGTCCGTGTCTATTGCCCGGTCGGCGAAATGTTGCAGGGGATTTCATACCTTGTCAGGAGACTTCTGGAGAACACAGCGAATCAATCCTTTCTGAGGCAGACATTTTCTCAGAAATTACCGAGGACCCACCTGTTACAGAACCCGGCTAAGAGGTTGAAAGAATCGTCCGTACGCCCCCACCAAGGCCCTCTTCCCAACGGGGAACAAGCGCGCGAGCGTAACGGAGTCCCGACCCCATGGAAGGGCGCGAAAAATCAAAAACCGGTCGAACATGCCGGAATCGGATCGTTCATGGTCGAACCCGTTTTCGATTGGTCACGCCTGGAACATCGCACCCGATTTGCCGATGCCTTGAAAAAGGTGCGAGAAAGCTTTCCTTTGCAGGTTCCGCTCCAAATAGGGGGCAACAGGATACAAACCTCTTCCCGGTTTGAGTCTTCGAACCCCGACCGCGCCGATGAAACGGTAGGGGTTATCTGTTCGGCAGGCATCAGGGAGGCAGAATCGGCTGTTGCAGCCGCAAAGTCAGCCTTCCCGGCATGGAGGGACACTCCGGCGGAAAGAAGAGCGGATTATCTTTTTAAAGCCGCGGCCCTGGCCAGGCTCAAGCGCTACGAACTGGCGGCGCTTCAGGTCTTTGAGGTTGGCAAGTCCTGGAGTGAATCGGATGCCGATGTTTGTGAAGCAATCGATTTCCTTGAGTATTACGGCAGAGAAATGCTGCGTTACGGCAGGCCTCATAGCATGGGAGACCTGCCGGGTGAGACGAGCTATTTGAGGTATGAACCGCGTGGAGTGGCTGTTATTATTGCTCCCTGGAACTTCCCCATGGCCATTTCGACCGGGATGAGTTCGGCAGCCATAGTGACCGGCAACACGGTGGTCTATAAACCGGCATCGCAGTCACCGGTCACCGGCTATATGCTGAACAACATATTCGAAGAGGCCGGGCTGCCGGCGGGGTATTCAACTATGTTCCGGGCCCGGGCAGCACAATTGGCGACGCGCTTTCGACACATCCGGACGTCGCTCTGATCGCATTTACGGGCAGCAGGGATGTTGGCCTCCATATTCTTGCAAAGGCCCACGAAAGTTCAGATCGCTCTTCCTTTGTCAAAAATATCGTCCTTGAGATGGGAGGCAAGAATGCCATCATCATCGATTCGGACGCGGATATGGACGAAGCAGTCCTGCATGTAATTCAGTCCGCTTTTGGATACCAGGGGCAGAAATGTTCGGCCTGCTCCCGCCTGATAGTGGATGAGGAAATCTATGACAGATTCATGGAGAGGCTGGAAGAAGCGGCTAACAGTATCGATATAGGGCCTGTCGAATTTCCACAAAACTTCATGGGAGCAGTCATAGAGCCTTCTGCCCGCGAAAAGGTGCTAAGGTATATCGAGATCGGTAAAGAAGCAGGCTACTCGCTATTTGACCGCAAAATCCAGCAGGACAACGGCTATTTTGTCCCGCTCTCCATTTTTACCGGCGTGGACCCTGAAAGCAGATTGGCCCAGGAGGAAATTTTCGGGCCCGTGCTTTCGGTAATAAGAGTAAAGAATTTTGATGAAGCACTGCAAGTGGCAAACGGGACCCAGTATGCTTTGACCGGTGGAGTGCTCTCCAGAAGTCCCGAAAACATCCGCAAGGCGCGCGCGAGTTTCAGAACAGGGAACCTCTACATAAACAGGGGGTGCACCGGCGCCATTGTGGGACGCCATCCGTTTGGCGGGTTTAAAATGTCGGGTCTTGGATCAAAGGCTGGTGGTCCCGATTATCTTCTACACTTCATGATCGCGCGAAACATAGTGGAAAATACAGTTCGCCGGGGATTCGCCCCAATGGAGGAAGGCGGCTAAAGAGGGCAAAAGTAAAAAGGTGAAAGCAAAAAGTAAAAGGACAAGGTGGGCAATACGGAGTTGCGTTCAAATCGAGTGCTTCGGGAGGGCATAAAGCCCTGCCTGCAAAAGGAACCGCGTGACCACGCGATGCGCGTGGCCGTACGGGCTGGATTTATCCTCGGGTTTATCCCCGCCTGCTCTTGGGCGCAAATTGTTATAAGATCGTTTTTTATTTTTGCCTTTTTACTTTTTGCTTTTGCATTTATTGAATCTGGTCGTCTTTTTTGAGGACCCTGTGGCCGTTTTGCCTGATGAGAGAATATCGCCGGCCTTCATATTCGAAATTGTCCATGTAGCTGTAAGGAAGATTAAGGGCCTGCGCCTCCGACATGGTTTCGAGTAGAAAGGCGAGCAACATTGCGTATTCCTCCATTGACAGGAGAAAATCGTTGCGCTCTATCCGGATCTCGTCCACGTCGAAGAGGCCCTTCAAGCCCCTGGTCTCGAAATAGGCATCCCCGTCTTCAATGATAACATTGATTATCTGGTCCGGTTGCCTGCTGTTTTGGATTTGCAAAAATACGGCCTTGTCGGTATCCGGCATATCAAAAATCCCCAAATTGCCCACCTCAGTCTATTTTAATGTTTCCCGGAAAGGCACAGCGTGCGGAAAAGGCACTCTAACTGGTCGCAATCATTTGCTGCACTCCCGAAACAATCGAAATTGCCTTCTTTGAGTTGAATCTCCTTTATCAGCCCATCCCTGCTCTTACCGAAAGAGTTTATTCCCAAACCTTTGGCGATGGCACGCACATCGTTCATTTTCATAGGATCTCCTTTGTCTCGATCTTATTTACCGAAATCATGCCTCCAGAAAATGTCAACCCCACTTTGTTCTCCACCCACCTGCGTTCTGACAGACAGAACTTTATTTGCTCTGTATTCTACCTGAGCTTCGTTGCCGTTGCCCCCTATTCCCTTTACTTCCTTTCCGTATAAAACATGGAGATCGGGGGTTATATCCTTGCCGATTTCAATCAGGCCTGTTTCCTTGCCGGTGAGCGCCTGTGTCTCATCATAGCTAAATCTATTGTCGTATTTTCCAATGTAGCTCCTGTAACCAACTGCATCCGGGGCAAAAAGCGTGTTGCCGGTGAAACCTTTGATTGCGTCGGAACTCTCAGACCCAATCCATGAAGCAGCTCCGCTCTGCAACTGAGTACTCTGACCCGTGGTGAGGTCTGAAGCGGGACGCTCGAACATGAAATAAGAAAGAATATCGACCTGGTTCATAGCCGGAATACTGCTCAGCACTACCTTCGGCTGGACGACAGGTCCGGAGATCAATGCCTGAACAGTGACACCCTTTATGTCTTTGCGGCAAACCATGCGAAGCTGAGGGTCCGCATCGGCAACTCCGGGAAATAGCACTGAGCCTTCGGCTATTTGCAGTTCCTTGCCCTGAAAACTATAAACGCCTGTCAGGGTACGCAATTCGCCGGCCAGAAGAACAGGGCCAGCCAGGTTTTTTTTCAATTTGAGGTTTCCGTTTATTTCCGCTTTGAGGCCTTTTCCGTTAACCCAGGTCCCACTCGGCGGCAATTGTAACATGACATCCATGGAAAGCTTGTTGAAAAAAGGGCTCGGATTTCTCGCCCCTCTCAGTTCAACTAAGTCGCCACTCGCATTCGGCTCGATGATCTCGATATTCTGCACGATCTTTGTTTCCAGTTTTCCGAGATTCATCTGTGCTTTTGAGAAAAGAAGCGTCCCTGTCAACTCGGCCGTCTCGGGGCTCTCCTTTATCTCCGCGTTGCCGGAGACTTTTCCCTCTATCCCGTAA
Source organism: uncultured delta proteobacterium (assembly GCA_963725365.1). Taxonomy (GTDB): domain Bacteria; phylum Desulfobacterota; class Syntrophobacteria; order Syntrophobacterales; family Syntrophobacteraceae; genus SbD1. The sequence goes on from CAVRZU010000243.1 coordinate 4,279, forward strand.
ATGTTTTGAACCTGGAGGTCCTTGCCCTCGGCTTTGAAATTGAGGGTCTTGAATCGAGGATAATCTATCTGGCCGATTACCGAGACAGTTCCACCGAGGTGAGAGACTTCAGCCTTCCTGACGTAGAGGTATTTTGAGTCAATCTGCCACTCGGCCTGAATATTTTCAGCCGGATGGGGCCACCCTTTAGCCTGAAAGGAGCCGTCTTTCCAAGTGCCGCCGCCGGTGATCACGGGTTGTTTGAGCGTTCCTCCGCAGTGAATCTCTCCTTCAAGCTGCCCGCCTGCTTCAGATAAAAAATCCAGATGCGACGAAATAGCTTCAGCACTCAGACCCGAAATCTTTATGTCTGAGTGGATCTGTTCGGAAAGTCTCACATCAAATTGCGGCGGCTTTAAACTGATCCTGATGGGAATCCTTGCGGAGATGACCATTGGATCGCGGATCTCGGCTGATTTTGCAGTCCCCTGTACGGAAAGGATGTCTTTCGAATAATCTCCTTGCAGGGTGAGCGCTTCGATCTGCTGGTTACCTATAATACAGCCGTTTCCATGGATGCTGAGTCTGCATTCGGGCTGATCGGGGCTGCCGCTCAACTGGCCCTGCCCGGATATTGTGCCGCCCAGGCGTTGCTTTAGTTCAAGCAACTCGGATATTCTCGCAGTGTCGATCGCTTCGATGGAAAGAGCAGCGTCGATCCTGGACTCAGATACAGTAGCCCTGGAAAACGATATTTTCTCCCTGCCGTGTTGCAGGGATGCCGAATTTATTTTTATCCCATCCTTTTCGATGTCGAATTTTGCGTCTACTGTGCCGCTAAGTTTGTTCCAGTCAACTTGCCCCTGGGTAGAAACGGACATGAGCGGGAAGTCCCAAATCCTGTCCAGCTTTCCGGAGAGCCGAGCGGAGACCTGATCAACAATTCCATCTCCCTTGAGCCGGAAGGTGCAGGAACTTTTCTGCTGATCAAGGTCCAGACTCAGAGAAGCAATCCTTTTGCCGTCGAAAACCACATTGTTTGCTTTAAGGGAAATTTCACGCTTCTCTTCTTTCCCGGTCAGTTTTCCTTTCCCTTTAACGGCAAGCAGATCGGCCTGGTAACCTGAATACTCAAAGCGCGTCCAGTTAATTTCACCGTCCCAGGTCAAATCAGGCCATTTCCCGCTCAGGGTCCCTTTCGAAACAGCCCTGCCCTTCCCCTGCCATTGCGGCAACAGCAGGCCGATTTTGCGCACATCTGTCAAATCGAGATCATATTCAGCTTTGACCTGTTGGTTGCTATAAACTGCACTGCCTCTTAACGAGCCGGTTTCCGGAATGTTGAGTCTGGCGTCCACCTTGCCCTGCCATAGCTTGAAGTTCGTAAAATTTCCCGGATCGTAACCGGCTTCCACCAAGATTTGGCCGGCGAGCTTTTGTTGGAGTCCGGGACTTATTTTATCGAGGTTCCCCTTTTCCAGGCTGACTTCAAACTTTATCCCTCCTTTGTGCCTGACGTCCGACAAGCCCCGCAGATCGGCGATCAACTTGAATCTTAGATCGGCCAGCGAGCAATTTACGGCACTGCTTGTGACTGAGAGAATACCATCGGCGAATTGCCCGTTGAGCTCGCACAATTGAATAGTCTCGGCGCCAACAGCCGATGGGTCGAGGTGGGCCGTGAACTGAGCATCCCGAAGCTCTTTGCCCTGGATTAGCGCTTTTATATCCATGCTGCCGTTTAGCCTGGAATCGGGCACGTTTTGCGCCAAATGGACCTTCAGATCGGCAAAGTGTGAATTAAGTCTGACCAAGTGAGTGCCGGGGGATGTCTCCCCTATCTCCAGAACGCCTTTTGCGGCGCCCTGATCCGTTGATATGTCGTGTTCGAAAGTCCACCTGCGTTGGGAGCGGGTTACTGCAATGATTCCCGAAACGGCCGAAAGTCCGCTGAGGTGCGACTGAAGCAACGGGACAGTATCCGCCGAAAAATTGGTAATGACAAGATTGGCTTTGCCATTATCGAGATTTCCAAGGTCCCATTGCCCGTTTACCTCGACCCGGCAGTCATTGGAGTCTGACAGAATCATCCTACGGACCCGCACCTCGTGTCCATCCAACGACCCGGAACCATCGATGTCCCATGCCCCGCTTTCATCGGTTTGTGCACGGGCATGAAGATTTTCGAAATCCATTTGAATTTCAAGGCCTTCCGCCCCGGGAACTGTTTTGAGCTGAACGGCCCCGGAAATATCTTTAACGGAAAGAATGGTATTTCCCTGCTGGATAGCTTCAATAGTGCCCGAAACTATTTGGATGATCGGAAGTTGAATTTGAGTCCACACCGGCTCAGACGATTCATGGACGGCCGGCATGCCACTCGTGCTTTCTCTTCCTGCAGGAGGGGCCGGAACCAGCCATTTGCCCTCGGAACTTCTCTCAAGTTGAAGAAAAGGCTTTTCGAGATAGACATTTTCAATAATTATATATGGCCGCTTTATTGACAATTGGTAATTGAGGTGAACTTTGTTGCAGTCGAGGATCTGCTTCCCCCTGGACTCGATTTTAACATCGGTCAGATAAATCCCTGAAAAGGGCAGCCACCGGTAGGAACGAATTTGCACCCTCAAGTTCGTGACGGCCTCTATCCGGCTTATGGCTTTCGATATGATTTCTTTCTGGATAGAAGGTATGTGAAGCGCGATAATAGCTAAAAACGACAGAAAAAGCAGGACAGCGGTCCCCCATACTGCCGGCCGAATAAGAAATAGCGCTTTGTGAGACCGCTCTCTTTTAGTATTGTTTGAGTTCGACAATTCAGCTCCCTTGTGTTCATTGGGTTGGGCAATTATGGAAAATTTATGGAAACAAATCAACTGTCAGTCGTCTGTCTTTTAATAACTGTCGTCAACTGAGTTACAGGACAATTCCATGAGAGCGATGGTGCTCGAGAAATGCGCCCCCGTTGAAACAGCTCCTCTTAAATGGCTGGAGCTTCCCGACCCCACCCCGGGTCCAGGACAAGTGAGGGTCAGGGTCAAGTCTTGCGGCATCTGCCGAACTGACCTCCACGTTGTTGAATGTGAGCTGCCATTCCCCGGACATCCGGTTATTCCCGGACACCAGATAGTTGGGATAGTCGACCAGGCCGGGGAAGGAGCAAAAAGATTTGAGATCGGCCAAAGAATCGGCATAGCCTGGCTGCGCAATACCTGCGGGAGATGCCGGTACTGCCGGACAAATCGGGAGAACCTGTGCGAAGAGGCTCGGTTTACAGGCTATCATGAGCACGGCGGATATGCGGAGTTAGCCGTTATAGATGAAGAATTCGCCTACCCGATTCCGGACCTGTTCTCAGACCGGGAGGCGCCGCCCCTGCTGTGCGCGGGAATCGTTGGATACCGCAGCCTGAAGCGCAGTGCGCTACGCAGCGGTGAAAGCCTGGCGATATATGGTTTTGGGTCCTCGGCCCATATCGTAATGCAAATCGCTTTGCACATGGGATGCAAAGTCTATGTGTGCACGCGGGGGGAGAAACATAGACGACTGGCCGCAGCTCTTGGTGCGCAATGGGTAGGGGAAGATCCTGAGAAGATGCCGGTCAAGACAGACAGCGCCATAATCTTTGCCCCGGCTGGAGAGCTGGTCCCAAGGGCCCTTGAGCATTTGAAAAAAGGCGGGACCCTGGCCCTCGCAGGCATCTACATGTCCTCTGTACCGCAAATGGATTACGAAGGTCATCTTTTCTACGAGAAAAACGTTTGCAGCGTAACTGCAAATACACGTCAGGACGGAATGGAACTGCTGCGCATTGCAGCAGAAATTCCGATCAGGCCCAAGGTCCAGCTTTTCGGGCTTCAAGAGGCAAACCAGGCTCTGCTTACTCTCAAGCAAGACAGAATCCAGGGCTCGGGAGTTTTGGTTGTTGAAGACGTATAGGAGCGTACCTTGCGCACCATGAACTCCATGGAAGTGGAGAAAGTGATGAATAACTCAAATTCGACCGATGACCTCCAATTGCTCATAGAGGTGCTTCCTCCGCACATCCGCGAAAAGATTGAGTCCAGGCAGGATTTGTCTTCTCTGATTGAAATAGTGCTCGATCTTGGAAGAAAACCCGAGGCCCGCTTCGAAAATAGGATCGAATATCTTTCGCATGAACAGGCTACACACGACGATATAGCCTATGTTGTTTCTCATATCGGGAAATTCTCGGAAGACAACCGCGCGGGAATCGAGCGCACCCTGCACAGAATATCTGCGATGAGGAGCAGAACCGGTTCCATAATCGGCCTGACATGCCGGGTTGGAAGGGCGGTATTCGGCACTGTTGACATTATCCTGGACGTGGTTGAGGATGGCAAATCGCTGCTGCTGGTTGGTCCGCCGGGCGTGGGAAAGACGACTCTTCTGCGCGAGGCTGCGCGAGTTTTGGCCGACGATCTGGGCAAGAGGGTGATTATTGTGGATACCTCCAACGAAATCGGCGGAGACGGAGATATTCCGCATCCCGGGGTCGGCCGCGCCCGCAGGATGCAGGTGCCGTCGCCACATAAGCAGCACGCGGTTATGATCGAGGCCGTTGAAAACCACATGCCGGAGGTGATCGTTATAGATGAAATCGGGACAGAGGCTGAATCGACGGCTGCCCGAACGATCGCCGAGAGAGGCGTGCAACTCATCGCCACTGCGCATGGCCGCACACTTGAAAATCTTCTTCAAAATCCGACGCTGATGGATCTGGTTGGCGGTATTCAGGCGGTTACTCTCTCCGATGAGGAGGCCCGAAGGCGCAGAACTCAAAAAACAGTGCTCGAGCGCAAAGGGCCGCCAACTTTCAACGTGATGATCGAAATCCAGGAGCGCGGCAGATTGGCCGTTTACGATAACGTGGGCGAGGTGGTGGACCGATTTTTGAGAGGGTTCCCCCTGTCTCCCGAAATCCGGACCAGGACGGAAGGCGGACGGGTCGAAGTCAGCCGCGCGGAACCGGCGAAAGTACAACCGCAAGCCGAAAACGCCGGCTCCGCCATTGCCTGCGGGCCAGTTCCCAAACTGGCCCGCAGGCGGCAGCGCAGGAAAAACATCAGAATATTTTCCTATGGAGTGAGCAGGATAAGGCTGGAACGGGTAATGGAGAAACTTAGGGTGCCGGCGGTGATTGCTTCCGACATTGACAGGGCAGACCTCATCGTCACACTTAAATCCCAGGAGAAGCGGCAACCTGGAAGCATTCGAGAAGCAGAAGCGCGGGGAATGCCCCGATATGTTCTGAAAAGCAATACCACGACGCAGATGGAAAATTTTCTGCGCTCTCTTTTCCCTTCAGAACCTGTTGGTGTGGTGGACGAAGATGAGGAGCCGGGAATCTCGGAGGCCATGGCCGCTGTTGAAGACATTCTCGAAAACGGCCGCCCCGTTGAACTCTCGCCGCAAAACTCCCGCGTGCGAAGGCTTCAGCACCTGCTGGTCGAAAGAAGCGGACTGAGGTCACAAAGCATCGGCAGGGAACCGAACCGGCGAGTGGTAATTCATAATCAGTAAGGGGCAGTCATCAGTCCTAAGTCGTCAGTGGTCAGAAAAAGCTTTTCTCTGACGACTGATTAATCAGCGCTCCTTGAGTATCCGAACTCACGTAGCGCCCGTGGGTCTTTCCTCCAGTTTTTCTGAATCCGCACAAAAAGACCCAGGTATATGTGGCATCCCAGAAAACTCTCTATTTCCAGGCGTGCCTGCTTTCCGACCTCCTTGAGCATCTGCCCGCCCTTCCCTATTATAATGGCCTTCTGAGACTCGCGCTCGACGTTGATCACGGCCTCTATCTCAATGAGGTTTCTATCGGGCATCTCTGTAAATTTTTCAATAGTCACGGCAATCGAGTACGGGATTTCCTGGTGAAGCAGATGAAAGATCTTCTCCCGAATCAGTTCAGCGGCAAAAAAACGCTCCGGCTGATCTGTGATGTAATCCTCGGGGAAGTATTGCGGTCCCCGGGGCAGAATCGAAAGGACCTCCGCCAAAATCTCGGCTGTCCCCTCCCCTTTCAGGGCCGAAATCGGAATAACCGCCTTAAAGTCAAACCGCTCCCCGTAAGCGTGGATCAAAGGCAGCAATTCGCCTTTGTTTCTGAGCAAATCGACTTTGTTTATCACAAGTAATACGGGCGTTTTAATCCGGCGAAGGTTGTCCAGTATAAGCTGATTTGCCGGCTGGGCGGCTTCCGCCTCTATCATGAACAGGACGGCGTCGCTTTCGCTAATCGTGGAAAGTGCTGTTTCCACCAATCCGCGGTTGAACTCATCCTGTGCCTTATGGATTCCCGGGGTATCCACAAAAATAATTTGGTACCCCTCTCCATTAAGTATTCCCGAAACCCGATTCCTTGTCGTTTGAGGTTTGGGCGCCGTTATGGAAATCTTTTGCTTCAGAAGCTGATTCAGAAGGGTTGACTTTCCAACGTTGGGCGCCCCAACAATAGCAATGTATCCCGATTTGAAATCCTGATCTTCCCCGCTATGCGCCATCAAATTACCTCCAGCAGTCCATTTTCTGTTTCACGCCAAGGCCCGAAGACGCCAGCCTATTTTCCTTTCACGCGAAGCCGCGAAGAGGCGGAAAAAAGACAAGTGTGACGGGTTAGGCTTCCCTTCACCAATCCTGTTGTTCTCTTCACCCCTTGTTCGAGCGTGAAAAAACCTGTTTTTCCTTTTCCTTCGCGTCTTCGCGGCTTCGCGTGGAAAAAACATCCGTCTTCGCGTCTTTGCGTGAAAAAATTAAGTCAACGGCCTTGAGCCCGGCATCACCGGCAACTTTCACGTTTACGCCCCATCGGGCTTTCCAGTGCAGCAGATTTGATTTTCGGTGTCCGATAACGTCGCTCACCTGATTTGGAGACACCAGCAAAACCATCTCGGCTCCGCAGATCTCGGAAAGTGATGCAAAATGCCGATCTATGCGGTCTCGCCACGAGCGGCATTTTACAAGGTATCCGAAGGCTGGGTGATAAGGTCCCGCTACAATGACCCCGGGCTTTTCCAGGGCAGGATCTGATTGCAGTCCCATTCTGATTACCGATATGCCTGCCGTGGTCGCCAGGTCATAAGCCGGGGCCAGCCAATCAACAGCTTCATCGAGACTCAACGGCGCGTAAATGCCTTCTCTAAATGCTTCAGCCAGAGCAGTCCCTTCAAGGACCAGTGTCGGGTGGATGCGCACAAAATCAGGCTGAATCTCAATTGTTTTTCGCATTGATTCGATGAACAGCTCCCGCGTGTCTCCGGGCAACCCGGCCATGAGTTGAAAGCCCAACTTCCATCCCCTGTCTCTGACCCGTTTTGCCGCACTATACACCGACGATGCGCTATATCCCCTCCCGCTCTTTTGCAGTACATGGTCCGACAGACTCTGAACCCCGAGTTCAACCGTACCGATCGGGTATTTTGAAAGAAGGTCCATAACATCGTCATCAAGACAATCCGGACGGGTTGAAAAACGAACCGTCGTAAAAATCCCCTGTTTCACGGCAATAGAGACAGCAGCAAGGATGGATTCGATCAGCGCGGGGGGCAGCGCAGTAAAAGTGCCGCTAAAGAAGGCGACCTCCCCTGCACGGCCGGACTTGCGGACCTGGTCGCAGTAGTCCCTCAAACCCGATTCCACGTATTCGAGAATATCACTTTCACTATGAGCGTAAGAGGCAACCACGCGCTGATTGCAGTAAACGCATTGAAAGGGACATCCGGCATGAGGCAGGAAAATTGGATAGATCATCTTTTCAGTCAACATCCAACTGAAGCAGTCCGGGGTCTTTTTCGATTTCAGCGATTGCATTTCGTGCGGCTTCCTGTTGGGCTTCTTTCTTGCTCTTGCCAAAACCGTGCGCCAGCATCTTGTCCCCTATTGCAACCCTTATGAAGAAAGTCTTGTCGTGATCCGGCCCTTCTTCTGCCTCCAGTAAATAGATGGGGGTAAGCTTCAACTTCGCCTGAGTAATCTCCTGGAGCTGGGTCTTGTAGTCTTTATCCAAGGCTTTGAGCAGGTGGTCTTCTTCCCTTTGTTCGAGGTAGCCGTGAAAAATTTTTCTGACAAGCAGGATGGCCGAATCCAGACCACCGTCAAGGTAAACGGCGGCAAGCACCGCTTCGATCCCGTTGGCCAAAAGCGAAGGTTTCTGGCGCCCCCCGGAGAGTTCCTCCCCTTTACCCAGGAGAAGAAAATCTCCAAGATTTATGCCCGATGCGATTTGTGCAAGCTCTCGTTCGTTTACTATGGAAGAGCGAAGCCTGGATAGCTCTCCTTCATCGTAGCCGGGAAAAAGCTCGATCAACAGATGGCTTATTGCCAACCCGAGCACCGAGTCGCCAAGGAATTCGAGCGTTTCGTTATCGGCCGAAACGTCCTGATTTTCATATGCGAAAGAACGATGCACCAATGCCCGCAAAAGGAGGTCGCTGTTCTCGAACCGGTATCCGAGCGTATCTTGCAGTTTTTCGAGATTTGCTGTTTGTTGCATGGCCCTGTATAAAGTATGGTAAAAAAATCAGCGCCACTTCTACTTTAAAGTCCGGCGCATTTATAATATACACTTTTTAACGGCATGATTTGAGTATATTCTAAGTTTGATCGCGATAGGCAGGTGAGAAATGATTTCATGGCTTGGATTTGCTCGCCCCGGATACAGCCGGTTCCTCCTTTTGGATCGCGACGGCGTACTAAATGTGAATCGACCCGATTATGTAAAGAGCTTCGACGAAGTTTGCTTTTATCCGGAGGCTCTCGAAGCCCTAAGGGTCCTCGAGAGCAACGGCACAGGGGTCATTTTGATCAGCAACCAGTCCGGAATCAATCGGGGCCTTATTGAGTGGGACGATTTCTGGTTGATTCATGAAGGAGTCATCCGGCAGGTCGAAGCACATGGCGGGAGCATTCTTGCGGCCTTTTACTGTCCTCACCGTCCGGATGAAGAATGCGAATGCCGCAAACCAGCGCCGGCCATGATATTAGCTGCTTGCCGATTTGCGGGGATCAATCCCGGCCATACCTTTTTCATTGGAGACGCCGGCTCGGATATGTTTGCGGCCGAAAATGCCGGGTGCCCCGGCATTCGGATCTATCGGGGCGATACCGCACAAAAGGATATGCGCGCACCTCCGGGGCCATGCTTTTCAACTCTGCTGGATGCGGTTTTATTTGTTCATACACAAAGCATTTAAAAGTTCGCGTGCTTACACTGAAGGGCGTGAATTAAAAATAAGCCGGAAGGGATAAGGAAAAATGTCAGGGCTAGAAAACAACCGATATGCACCGCTTTTGCGCAGCAAAATGTCAGCCGAGAGTTACCGAAAACTTTTGGAACTCGATAATCCCGCACTCTTCGACTTCGCAGGCGAGTACACGGAGCTTTGCGAACCCGATTCGGTATACATGTGTGACGACAGCGACGAAGATGCGGAATATATCCGGAAAAAGTCGCTGGAACTCAAAGAGGAAAAACCTCTGACAAAACAGGGCCATACGATCCATTATGATGGGTTTAACGACCAGGGCCGAGCGCCTGGGGCCACGAAGAACCTTGTCAGAAAAGAACTCGTTCCTCTTATGGGCGCCCTTCTCGCCAAAGAAAGGGAGGAGGGCCTCGCAGAAGTTCGGGGCATTCTCAAAGGTATTATGAAAGGCAAGCAGGCCATCGTAAAACTTAGCTGCGAAGGCCCGACACAAAGTCCCTTCTCGATAGCATGCGCGCAGATGACCGATTCTTTCTATGTCGCTCATTCCGAAGACCTGCTCTATCGGCGGGGGTATGAACACTTTCGCGGTATGGAGTCGAAGGATAAATTTTTTCGATTCGTTCACGGCGCCGGCCGTCTGGACCAGCACGGCAACAGCATAGATCTTGAAAATCGGCGTATTTATCAGGATATGGAGGACTACATAGTTCTTTCCGTAAATAATCAGTATGCTGGAAACAGCGTGGGCCTGAAAAAGCACGCCATGCGCCTGGCCATCAAGCTCGCCGGAACCGAAGGGTGGCTGTGCGAGCACATGTTCGTCATGTCCGTGCAGAACGAAAAAAAAGGCCGCTCGACAAAGTTTTGCGGCGCATTCCCCTCGGCCTGCGGAAAGACCGCCACAGCCATGCTTCCCGGTGAAAAGATTATTGGGGACGATATTGCCTATTTCCGCAACATCGATGGTGAGTTTAGAGCGGTTAACGTCGAAAACGGCATATTCGGGATCATAAAAGACGTAAATGCGATTGACGACCCTCTTATCTTCAAGACGCTTCAGAGGACTGGGCTGGAGATAATCTTTTCGAACGTTCTCACGGGTCCGGACAACGAGCCCTACTGGTTGGGCATGGGGGTTGACACTCCCTTGCGCGGCTGGAACTTTTCGGGAGAATGGTTCGAGGGCAAAACGGACAACGAAGAAAAACCGATTCCTTTGGCTCACAGTAACGCCCGCTATACGATGCGGCTTGGATATCTCGAAAATATCGACCCGGCCTTCAACGACAAAAATGGGGTGCTGGTCCGGGGCATAATCTATGGCGGCAGGGACAGCGACACTTCGGTCCCCATAGAAGAGTCCAGGGACTGGAAAAGCGGGATAATCCTGAAGGCATGTACCCTCGAATCCGAGACAACCTCGGCCACTATCGGGCAGGAGGGTGTGCTCGTCCCCCAACCGATGGCCAACTTTGATTTCATCAGCTACCCGATTGGCGCCTATATTAAGAACAATATTCGATTTGTAGAGGGCATGAAGGAAATCCCGCCGATTTATGCAGTCAATTATTTCTTGAGAGACGAAAAGGGAAATTTTCTCACTCACAAACTTGCCAAAAAGGTCTGGCTGCACTGGGCCGAGCAGCGCATCCACAATGAAGTTGACGCTTACCGGACACCCATGGGATTCATTCCGAAATACGAGGACCTCAAATCTTTATTCCAGGAAATCTTTGGCGAGGACTTTTCAAAGCAACTCTACGAGGAGCTTTTCAAGTTCCGCATCGATGCATGGACGGCCAAATTGTCGCGCGCCATTCGCTTCTACAAACATACCGCGCCCGACTGCCCGGAAGAGTACTTCCATATATGGAAATCGACTGTATGGGACCTGCAGGAACTCAAGCATGAGTACGGGCATTTTATTGCGCCGGGCGCCTACAAGCAAAAATAAGTCCAGCGACTTGTGTTCACCCCCGGCAGTGCTTCCGGCCGGGGGCAACGCGTACGTTTCCGAGAGGTTGGTTAAATGTTTTTCCCACCTTTTCTCATTTTCTTCGCCTTCATATTCCTGTTTGTGCTCCTGCTGGCTTTTGGGCTGATCCAATTCGGCCTGTTTTCCTGGGCATTTGCCAAGATCGGAATTCCGCCGGAGTATCTCTTTACGCTCCTGTTCCTGTGCATTATCGGCAGCATGATCAATATTCCCATCCGCAGAATCCCGCTTAAAAACGACTTCAACGACTGGGACACCGTTTCCTTTTTCGGAATGCGTTTCCGCCCTCCGCGTTCGGATCACCCAAATGAAATGGTGCTTGCCGTAAACCTCGGAGGCGCCGTTATCCCGGCTTTTCTTTCTCTCTACCTCCTGGTCAATTCGCCTCATCCGCTCCGAATGTTGATCGCTCTTGCCGCGGTAACCTATGTGGTATACAAGAACGCCCGTCCGGTCCAGGGCGTTGGAATCGCCGTCCCGTGGCTGATTCCGCCTATCGCCGCAGCAGTAGCGGCAATGATCTTCGACTTCGGTTCCGCCGCTCCCACGGCCTACTTCGCAGGAACGCTGGGAACACTGATTGGAGCCGACATTCTTCACCTGGATAAACTCAGATATTTGCGTGCTCCCGTGGCATCGATCGGGGGGGCCGGGACCTTCGACGGGATCTTCCTGGCCGGGATAATTGCCGTTTTGCTCTCGCCTGTAACGGGATGAGGAGGTTAATAATGGCCAGTACGGTCTATTTTACCAGTTTGCGTGCAAAGTATGACGACAGTCTTCTGACCAAAATCAAGCGCCTGGCACAGGCCGCCGGGTTGGAAAACATCATCAGGGGAAAGGGGCTTGCCGCGATCAAGATTCACTTCGGCGAAAGAGGAAACACGGCTTTTATCAGGCCGCTCCTGGTTCGTCCCGTGGTGGATGCTATTGTGGAAGCCGGCGGCAGACCGTTTATAACCGACTCCGGCACGCTTTATCCCGGCTCACGCGGAAACTCGGTAGACCACCTCAACACAGCCATTCTCAACGGCTTTGCCTATGCGGTTGTCGGCGCCCCCCTTGTGATCGCCGATGGCATAGACGGACGCGACGAAGTGGCTGTTCAGGTGAACCTGAAGCACTTCAAAGAGGTTTTCATCGGCTCCGCGATAGTCCGCGCCGATTCCCTGGTCTCGCTTGCACACTTCAAACTGCACGAAGCGGCGGGCTTCGGCGGCGCAATAAAAAACATAGGAATGGGAACAGCTTCGCGCAAAGGCAAAATGTCCCAGCATTCCGATGTTGCCCCGGAAATAGTTTTACGTAAGTGCATAGGCTGCGGGGTTTGTATCGAACAATGCGCCCAGGGCGCTATGGTCCTGGTCGAAAGGCCCGCCGGCGCCCCTGCCCCGAAGGCTTCCGTCACTAAGGTCATGCGGATCGACCAGGAACTTTGCGCGGGTTGCGCGCGCTGCATTCACGCTTGTCCGCAGGGGGCGGTCTCGATCAACTGGGAAAAAGATCTTCCGAAGTTTATGGAAAAAATGGTTGAATATACCGCTGGAGCGCTCAGGGGAAAGCAAAACCGCTCGCTTTTCATCAATTTTCTTACCCAGATTTCCCCCGCGTGTGACTGTTACCCTTTTTCAGATGCCCCAATCGTTGGGGATATCGGCATAACCGCTTCAACGGACCCCGTCGCAATTGACCAGGCGTGCGCCGACCTCGTGAACAGCCAGCCTCATCTTGAATCCTCATGCCTAAAGGGCGTCGGGGAATGCCCCGATAAAATACGGGCCGTCTACCCTCATATCGACTGGGAGCGCCAGTTGAAGTACGCTTCAGAGCTTGGGATAGGCTCCAGAGAATACGAGTTGGTGGAGATCTAACGGGCTGGGCGCCGCGCACTGGTATTGAGGCCTGCGAAGAACACCTGCGAAGGTTTGAAAAGGGAGATTGCCAAACTCCCTTCAGCGTTATATAGTCAACGTTTTGGAAGCGCCAAGCTCACTGGTGGGGCTCCCGGACTTCAAATCCGGTGTGGGGGCGTGAAGGCGTTCCCAGGTGGGTTCGATTCCCATGCGCTTCCGCCAACTATTTACAAGGAAATCAGTTCTCCACGCAATTCGCCTTTCGATTTTTTACATACGCATTACGTACGCGGATTTTTCGCAAAGGCCACTCCCCTGAAACGGCAAACTAATCGTTCTTGATTCCCTGCCTGCACTGGCCCCAAGCCTGCTCGCTCTCCTGTGCTTAAATGCCCCGCCGTTTGGCTATAAACAAATCATATCGTGAAAAAACGCAAAAGTTATCCTTCCGGCAAGCTGGTTCAAATCGAAGGGGCAGGGAAAATGGAATGGCGAGGATCATTCACTATGCTTACTTTTTGGAACAAGTTCAATGACAACTTTTGACTGCATCAGTCCCAGTCCAGGTGGACATAAGACGAAGGGCAGTTTGCCGGATGGTCGTGGAAGGAAGAGATGGAAGATACGAAAAGTTTTGCGAAGATCACTGCGGAGGAGTTGTACGGCAAGATCAGTCAGAAGACCGATCTGATCATTATTGACACCTTGCCAAAGGAACTATTCGAGAAGAGGCATCTGCCAGGCGCCCAAAATGCCTGCGTCTTTCAAGTTGTATTCCCCTCAGAAGTGGAGGCTATCGTACCCGATCGTGACCGGGAGGTTGTTCTGTACGGCTCCAGCAGGGCTTCCCATGATTCAGTCACCGCAGCCGAAAAGCTTGTGCGGCTTGGGTATTCAAAGGTGTTTGTTCTCACCGGAGGGCTGGCCGCCTGGAAAGAAGCCGGATATCCTCTAACGGGTAATGATCCGGATTCTGTGTACGAGGACGATCGGTTCAGATTGGACAACCGCAGCTACACTGTCGACATCGAACAGAGCATTATTGAGTGGACCGGGCGCAACCCAAACTCGACTCACTACGGCACATTACGTCTACTGAAGGGCGATATCACGATACAGCAAGGCAAGTTAAACGGAACTTTCGAGATCGACATGCACTCGCTCAAAAATCTGAATCTGGAGGGTAGCGAATGGCAGCCGGTCCTCATTGCTCACTTGAAATCGGATGACTTTTTCTTCGCAGAGAAGTTTCCGGCTGCCCGGTTCACGATTGATTCGGCCCGGAGAATTGGTGAATCCTTGAGTGCGCCCAATTTCGAAGTGGAAGGCACACTTGAACTCCGTGGCGTGCGCAATGACATGAAGTTTCTCGCGACTATCAGCAATCTACCCGATGGTGCGATCACCGCCGAAGCGCATTTTGACTTTGATCGCACGCAGTGGAAGATCATCTACGGATCAAGCCGCTATTTTGAACATCTGGGAATGCACTTGGTTTTTGATCCTATCAGCATAGGGTTGCGCATCGTAGCGAGGTAGGCCAAGAAGGGGGTTGAAGGGGATGTTGCCCCACATCCTCAGCCGTAGAAAAAAGTAGTAGGGTGGACGAGGAGTTGGACTTGCACCTCTTAAATGGAAATTCCATGGCGCTGTGAATCCTTGAGACAGCCTGATAAACGACCACAACCACCCCGTTCCGTCGAGGTGGATCAGCTCACCCGTTCCCAAACCGTGAGCTGCGCAACGGTGTGCTGGAATTTACGTCGGGTCTCGCGGATCACGAATTCGACGTCTTCCGGTTCATTTACAAGCCGGAAGTGTTCCCGCAGCAACTCCTGCATGCCTTTCAGGGTGGTATAGATTTCTCCGTCTTTTCTGAACCCTCCTATCCATTTGTCGCGCGCAGTGAATTCTGCCAGCCACGTATAAGGTGACGTGACGACCAGCAGCCCGCCGACATGGAGCCGTTCGTGCACACCCGATAGGAATTTGCCCGGGTCATAGAGGCGGTCGATGAGGTTTCCGGCAAATATCAGGTCGTAACTGGAAAAAAGTGGTTTGAGGTTTACCGCATCCGCCTGGAGGAATTCCACCCTCTCTTTCATTTGTTCGAGGCCGAAGTCTGAAAGCCGCGCTTCATGGTAGGAGACGAGTTCGCCTTCTTCGGGCAATTCGTAGTGCGCAACCCCTTTTTCCTGAAGCTGAAAGGCGATGCGGATGAACCGGGCGGAAAAATCGAGACCCGTAACCCGATCAAATCTCCGCGCCAATTCAAAAGTCGATCTTCCCACGGCACAGCCAAGGTCAAGCGCCTTTCGCATGGGACGGCCCTTCATGGCCTCCAGGCAAATTCGGGCACACTTTGCGGGAAAGTGATCCATCCCGAAATACGTGGGGCCGTAATGCGCTTCGCAGTACTGGGAAACGGCCACATCGGTTTCGTACATGGCTTCGGGGATTTCCACCGGCTGGTCCGATTCCACATAACGCAATCCCGCATGCTGGAAAAAATGCCGGCGGAACGCATAGCGGGAATCACGCGTGGCTTCGTTGCCCGTCGAGATCCATGAGCCCCCTTTAAGGAGGTTGTGCCTGGTATCAAAGGTCGGCGTGGAGAAGTCATCATACCAAGGGTGGACTTCAAAGCCTTCAAAGCCGGTGATGGGCGTCTCGGTCCACTGCCAGACGTTGCCTATGACGTCATAAAATTCGCCGAACCTGAAAGTATTCACGGGGCAGGAAGAGGCCCAGTGTTCCAGGTTGACGTTGCCCGGGGCTTTGTCCCAGTAGGGCTGATCGGGTATTTGGCGCAACTGTCCCGGAGGAGATACCATTGTTCTTCGGTCGGCAACCGCAGGGGTTTTTCGGTCTTTTTGGCCAGCCATTTACAGAAAGCCTTTGCTTCGAGATAGTTGACTTCCACCGGCCAATCCCACGGCATTTCGATGATCTGCGCCATGGTGCGGAACTTGTACGAAGCTCCTTCCGGTATCCAGAATAGAGGGTGTGCGGCCCCGGAGTAGCGCACCCAGTTCCAGCCTTCGTCTGTCCAGTGCTCCCGGGCGGTGTACCCGCCCTCTTTTACGAATTCGAGATATTCGTGATTGGAGACGAGATACCTGCTCGCCTTGAAACCCCGGACATAGTGCTCATAATGCCCATATTCATTGTCCCAGCCGTACAGGGGATGGTCCTTGGACTTTCCCAAAACGACTTTACCTCCGGCGCCGGAAGCAGTTCGTTACGGGGCGCCCCGGCCATTGGTGGCAGATGTCCCAAAAGGGAAGCTGCCGCACGCTCTCGACGGCGCGCGACGGATGATAACCGAGGAGGTCTCCAGGTGGATCCGCTGATGTTCGATTCCCATCATTATCGCCCAGAAAGGATGGCGCCAGTCGATGGGAAGAGTGAGGGGCAGGGAGGTTATGAGCTTGTCCACCCTCTCGCGCACCGTGTCGCGATAAGCCTTTACTTCGGCCACCGCCGGCCAGTCGTAGTGGGCGTCATTCAAATCGTCCCAGGACATTTCATCCACGCCCACGGCAAACATGGATTCAAACCCGGGGTTGATCCTGGTGTCCAGGATCTTTGCAATGATCAGCTTATTGATATAAAAGGCGGCCGTGTGGCCCAGGTAGAATATCAGCGGATGCCTGAGGCGGTTCGGGCCGGGTGTAAAAAGCGGCATCGTCTGCCAAGAGTATCGTAGAGCTTTTCATCAATGCTGAAGGTTTTATGAAAATAATTTCGGATTTGCCGACGCTTTTCTTCTGCCGACCCTTCATTCAAAATAATGGTCCTGTTATGGCGCAATTCCATGCAAACTCCCCTTTTGCAGATGGATGTATTCACCGCTGCCCGGCTGCAGTAACGGGTCGGGCCCGGATTGCAGGATGACGGCCCATCCAGCGACTCTCCACAGCGTCCACACAGAACTCTTTGCCGCGCTAGTGACGACCGTGATCGCCGGGAACTTCGCGGTTTGCCGATATCTAATTCTCCTTGATGCGGGATTATCCCTGGTTTCCATTCATTCGTCCTGATATTAGCTGAAATGGTCTGATACCCCTTGCATCATGGCTATTTGACATAAGAAAAATTTCCTCAGATTTGGTGGGGACGGATTTAGATTGAGCTTTCTATTTTTCCGAATAGGTAAACTTGTATTTGAAGGCGGCAGGAGAGAGCCAGTCAATAGTGCTATCCCCGACCTGCGCAAAAGGGTAGCCGAAATCGTTGAGGGGTTTTCCGGCCTGTGGAGGGTTCAAAGTGATGTCGCGGCCAACAGCAAGCTTTATACGATATGGATCGACAGCACCCCAAAAGTAAGCTATGTATTCGGCTGTCTTTCTGTCTTCGAGCTTGAGGTTCTCGACGAGCATTGCTTTTCGAACATCGGCAGGGTCCACAGGAACCCAGCCGTAACCGGGTTCATAGAACTCCGCCCAACAATGCTGGTAGCCCGTAATGTCCTCTTCCGCCTTCTTTCCAAGTCTAATACCGAAGACCTCCCTTGCGGGAACGCCGGAGGCCCTGGCAAGGGCCACAAAGACCGAAGAGATATCCGTGCATTTGCCGCCCAGCTTGTGAAGAAGGTAATCTACGTCTCCTATCCCGCAACCCGGCGTGTCCGGGTCTCTGTACATATTAGTATATATCCAGTCATAGACAGCTCTCGCTTTCGCCTGAACGGTCTTTTTGTGTGCCGTAATTTTATCGGCAAGGACCTTCACTTCTCCATCTATCGGACCGAGGCTCGTGGCACTCAAGTACGGCTGGAAGAAAGCGCGGTCCCATCCGGGTTCCGTGGTCGGAAAGTCCCTTCGGACGACCTCCTTGCGCTCGGCCGCAAAAGAAAAAGTCAGCTTGCGGCTCCCGGCATTTTTGTCCCAGGCTGCAAATAGAATTGCGTTGCCGTGTTGAGGGTCGGTGTAGACAGCCGATTCACTGTAGTCACCGGATATTTTGACGTCGCTTATGAGCTGATCGGAATCGGAAACCGGGTAAGGAATCCAAAGTTTGACTGCTTTCCCTGTCTCTTGGCCAGACAGGTCAAAATTCATCGAAAATAATTCCCGCCCGGGAAGCGGCAGAAGCCTCCAGGGCGGCGAAAACCAGGCATATGAGCAGCAAAAAAGTTGACCATTTTTTCATAATTACGGCCTCAATCCATTGCATGCAACCATTCACTCCGCCGCGACTGGAGGCTCCAGGCTCGGTTAAGCATGACTCTTTGGCGAAAGCTGCGCTTGAGCTTCACCTTCGAATTGATCCAATGCGCTCACCAACAGGGAAGCAGTCGCGCCCAAAGAAGGGCCTCCGCCAAAAATAATAGCCATTGCAGCCGCTTCCAGAATCTCCGCCCTGGTGCATCCTGCCTGAAGGGCCTTCTGGGCATGCACCGCGATGCAATCCTCACACCTGGTATAGATGCTGACGCCAATGGCGATAAGCTCCTTTTCACGAACAGTCAGCGCGCCTTCCTTTTGCGTAGCGTTGATGAACCCGAAAAGGCTCTGTATCGATTCCATCATCCCCTCCATAAGAGTCCCGACGCCTTTTTGAAAACCCTCCAAACGACCCTTTGCATCAAACATCGAGCAGCTCTCCTTTTCTCGAATAAATAAGGTTTCTAGTTCGTAAACAAACAACCATCCAGTTTAACATTCTTCAGCAGCAACAAGAATATAGATTGTTTTTTTCGATACTTCAAATAGGTAATTACAATTTATTTCGATTTAATCAGTCCTAAGTGCTTACACGGCGGGGACTAAGGACGGAATTCAGGTAAATGAGTGAACTGGTGGGATTATCAGTCCCACCCTGTCGAATCTGGCGCTGGATGGGTTGGAGAATGCCGTCCGTTGTGCAGTCCCCGTCAATCTCGCACCAACTTCATCCGCCCGCAAGCTGATAGAGCATGGGGAAGGCCCTGACAATGTGGCTCAATCACTCAACGTCACGCGACGAAAGCTTTACCGGGCTTTAGCGGCTCCGAGTCCTGACTAAATGGGATTCACTACCATTGGAGTTTAAGCGAAGGATAGTCGTTGCGCGGCCCAGACGGCCTGTGTCGTCGCAGAGGGCGCTTATC
>CAVRZU010000244.1:0-4019 GCA_963725365.1 uncultured delta proteobacterium
TCTCCCCCAATGATGGCCCACAGCCCCGCCCCGGTCTGCCTCCGTTTCCTTACCACGATCCAGCTCCAGGGGAATAAAAGCCTTTGCGGCGCCTGCTTCCGGACGTCTTGACTATGGTACATTCTCGCAGACGTTCTATCACCACCTTGAAACCCCTTCACTCCCCCAGCCTGTGATAATCCTCGTCCAGTGTGGCGCGCTTTCTTGGGGCGTCCTTGTCCGATTCCAACCAAGAATCGATTAGCTTCGGATAGGCGCAGAGCACTGGATAGGGTTGACACTGCCTCTGACCGTATCCACTATGCTCCCCATTCAAAACCTTCCGGATCGTCTTGCGATCATGTCCCGTTTCCCGCGCAATCTCTCGTGCGCTCTTCCCGTAAACCCGATGTACTCTCCAATGTATTCATACTGATCCCATAATGATCATCCCTCCCGTCCCTTCCGGTAACCATGGTTGAGTTCTTCACCAGGTTCTTACTACCAGATGAGACTGTTGAGGGCGGGGGAAATATCGACCATCATTTCCCCATTTGGTGGGGGATTTTCGGCTGTCAAAATCACTCACATCGACCCCTTCGGGCAATTACCCCTGAGCCGCGCGAGCGCCGAGCAGACGAAGAAAGGCCAGATCTCATGCAACTTCAGAGTGAGTTAGGCTGAAGAGCCCCGATAGAAAGACCTCAGTGTTGCTCACCAATCTCCCCTGCCAGCCGGATTACAGGGCAGACGCCGGATCTATCACGACTATGAATGTCCCGTTTCGTTCGGCTATGCCGTGGCGGTCCAAGGGACAGAGATAATGACCTGCGCCAGGATAGAGAATCGATTGCTTCTACAGGGATTTCGTACAAGACTTCGTGAACAGAGGAGCGACTGAACAGCCCCGCTCACTCCAAGGCGTGAGCGGTCGGACCAGCGGCAGGGCCCGGCGCTGCCTCGGCGGCGGGCGGTGGGACCGCCGAGCCGGGTATTCCCAGGCGTCTAGAGTTCACGTCTGATAAGTCGGAGCTCCATCGTCACCCCAGGCGAAGGCCGGGTCCAGTGCTTTCCAGCCAGGTCGACGTCCTAAGAAGACACTGGATCCAGGCCTCCGCCGGAATGACGAATATGGATGTTCACGGCGATATGATGTCGACGATTTCCGAATTGGAAACTGTGTCCGGAGATTTCCGGATGGACACTGGGCTAATCCAACCGGTTCAAATGCTCGTCGGAGAGTTCCAGCAAAAACGGGCTGATTCCACTCGTCTTTTATTTTGCCGCATTCCGGCGTAGGAAATGTGGAGGTTGCGCTCGGCCCTGGTGCAGGCCACGTAGAAAAGCCTGCGCTCCTCTTCGACATTACCGCCGTTGACATAGCCGTTATCTTCATCAACAGAGCGCCAATGGGGGAGGATATTGTATTCGCATGCGACCACAAACACGGTATGGAATTCGAGACCTTTGGCGGAATGGATCGTGGACAGGCGGACGCCTCTGTCTTGGATTTCGTCGTCTTCATCTTCGCTACGAAGGGAGCAGTCTTCCAGAAACTCCTCTATGCTTTCCTTGCCCTCGGCTATGCTGAGGAGCTCTCTAATGTTTTCCAGGCGAGCTATATGGCCGCCTCGTCTCCGTCTCCGGCATAGGTTTCAAGGTGCTTGTCATAATGGGTGATGTCGATGACTTCTTCGAGGGCCTGTTTGGGCGGCATATTTTTGATGCGGTCAAGGAGGAAGAGCACCATTCCTATTTCGCCTGCCACTCTTTGGAGGCCGATTTTTTTCTGGATTGCGATTGGGGCTTTTTCCATCAATGAGGCGCCCGGGAGGTCGATCGTCCCTGATTTTTTGAATTGATTTTTTGCCGATCCCTCTCTTTGGAACGTTTAGAATTCGTTCAAAGGCCACGTCGTCTTTCGGGTTTACCGCACAGGCGAGGTAGCTTGTGAGATCTTTGATTTCCCGGCGCTCAAAGAAGGAGACCCCTCCAACGAGCTTGTAAGGGACCCCCAGTTCATTGAAGGCCTTCTCCAGGATACGGCTGACGAAGGTTGTCCTGTACAGGACCGCCATCTGCTCTAATGGAACCCCGTCGTAGCGGTAGGAGCGGCATTTATCGGCCACCCACCTGGCTTCGTGGTATGAATTTTCAAAACTTCTAAGTGAGGGCAGGGCGCCGGGTTTTGTGCTGAAACAATTCTTTTTTATTTCTTCATGGTTGAAGCTGATAATTTCGTTGCCAAATTCTACAATCGGGGTGGTAGAGCGGTAGTTTTGCTCCAGCATGAAGACCTTTGTCCCCTCATATTCAGCCGGAAACCGTGCAAAATAGCGAGGTTCAGCCCCTCTAAAACTGTAAATGGACTGTGAAAAGTCACCCACCACCGTGATGTTGCCGTCTTTTACCAGGAGCTTGATTATGGCATTCTGGATGGGATTTGAATCCTGGTGTTCATCGAGAAGAATGTATTGGAAATAATCCTGGTAACGGGTTCGAATTTCAGGTTCATCTTTCAGGAGGTTGAGGGCATGGATCATAATATCGTCAAAGTCCATTGCATTGGACTCTTTGAGTCTTTGATTGTAAGCCTCGAAGATGAACTCGAGCTTTCTGAATTCCTTTGCCGAATGAATGTGCATATCAGGTTTGAGGGAGTTTTTGGCCCTGCCGATATGCGCTCTGACAGCCCTGGCGTACTTGCCCTCCATATTGAAACTGTTTTCCAGGATATTTTTTATAAGTCCGAGCTGATCGGTCCCATCGTAGATGGTTATCGGGTTTTTGAAGCCAGCGGCCGAAGCATTGGCCTTCAGTATCTGAAGCATGGAGGAATGAAATGTCCTCACCCATGGGAAATCCTTTATCCATCGTCCGGTCGATTTTGTGAGCCTGTCTTTTAACTCGTTTGCGGCCTTGTTTGTGAAGGTGATGCAAAGGACCCGTCCGGGTTCGTAGCCGGTCTTGATCAGGTGCTCATACTTGGCTATGATTGTTGAGGTTTTGCCCGCTCCTGCTCCGGAACAGATGAGGGCAGGTCCATCCAGGTGCTCGACTGCTTCTGTTTGTACTTTTGATAATGACGGCATGTTACCCCATTGCAGATTGCCCCATTGCAGATTGGAGATTTTAGATTGTAAGAATCTAGAACCTGAAATCTCTAATCGCCATTCGGGGGTTGAAAAAATCTAAAATCTAAAATCTAAAATTCATTCACCTTTTCCAATTCGAAGGCGAAATCTTCGTATCGAATCAGGTTCAAGCAACCGTAGTCCTGCTTGAAATCGAAAAGATCGTTCAAGGATTTGCCCATAGCCTGGCAGAGCAGGATTCGGTTTACCCCGGCGTGTCCTGCGATCAGGATATTTCCTCGCGTTGAGCCAAGCACCTCGTAGAACGCCGGCAAAACTCTGCATGCGCAGTCCATGAAGCTCTCTGCGCCGGGAGGCCGGAAATTTACGAAGTCGCGGCCCCGCTTCTCATATTCCTCAGGATATCGCCTGCGAACTTCATCGAAGGACAACCCCTCCCACTCCCCCAGTCCCAGTTCCCGAAATCTACGGACTGCAACAGGTTCAAGACCGTGAAATTTCCCGATAATCAGGGCGGTCTCCACCGATCGCCGCAGATCGCTGCAATAGATAGCCGAAAGCCGGGCATGCCTCAGTTTCTCACCAAGCATTTCGGCCTGCCGGACGCCATCGGCGCTCAACGGCAGGTCAGTATGTCCGATATAGCGCTTAACGTTTCCAGGATTTTCAACAGCGCCGTGCCTGACCAGAAAGATAGACCTCTTACTGCTGGAAGCCATGCGCAAACTTTTTTCGTATTTCTTGAGGACGGACTCGACCGAAACGCCCAAAATCTTCTCCACTCGCTTCTTTATGGTTTTTGCATCCTTTAATCGTCTTCCTATAGCATCGAGGACCTCGGGTCTATGGGAAAATTTTTTCAATGGGCCGCCGAATCGCTCTTCAAGGCTTACCAGGTTGTCTCCCTGAACCAACTTGTCGGCAAGATAAACCAGGCCGGCTTCA